>NZ_VJZC01000108.1 GCF_009377185.1 Streptomyces spongiae | reverse complement strand
GCCCAGGCGATGGCCCGCGTCCTGCGCACGGTGGCCCAGCGGTTCACCGCCCCCGGCCTGCACCGGGCCCAGCTCGGTGCGGTACGGCGCGGCTGAGGACACGGAGCGGTGGACGCGGTGGGCCGGTCCGCCGTTGACCGAGAGGTCGGCGTGACGGGCGATGGGGTCGGGGTTGGTGCGCAGGCCCCGACGCAGCCGACAACCTCAGTGCTTCACCTACGACGGCTACCGTCGGCTGACCGAGGCCTGGACCCCGAAGACCGCCGACTTCGCGACCTCAGGCCGCACGGGCGCGTATCGGGTCGTGATCAATAAGCATCGCAGCTTGCGGGGCGGGTGCCCGTCCGGGGTACGGGGCCCGGCGATCTGCGGCTGCGCCGTGTGGGCGCGAGTGACCGGAAACGATGCCGCAGGCAGGCAACGGGGCCCGAGGGCCCGGACTGCGTGCCCGCCGGGACGGTGTGTCAGACCACGGCGAGTCGGTCCACCAGCAGTTCCACCCTCGGCTCGATGTCCTCCGGCGGCAGCCGTCCCGCCCGGGTCAGGGTGGCCAGCCCGTGCAGGGACGCCCAGAACACCTCAGTGAACAGCCCCGGGTGGACGCCGTCCCCGGCGACCTCGCCCAGGCTCTCCAGCAGCGCGGCGAAAGCGTCCTTCAGAGGCTCCGGGGTGTCCTCGTGTGCGAACGCCAAGCCGCCGTCGAGCTGGAACAAGGCGTCGTAGACGGCCGGGTTGCGTGCGGCGAAGTCGAGGTAGGAACGGGCGAGGGCGGCGACCCGCTCGCGCGGGCTGCTTGCTCTGGAGGCCGCGGCACGCACCGCCACGGCCATCTCGGTGGCGCCCTCGAGGGCGACGGCGCCGATGATCTCGCGCTTGCCGCGGAAGTGGCTGTAGAGGACGGGCTGACTGTATTCGATGCGCTCGGCGAGCCGGCGGGTGGTGACCGCGTCCCAGCCCTGCTGCTCGGCGAGTTCGCGGGCTGTCGCCACGATGAGGCGCTCGCGCTCCGCCCGTTCGCGCTGCTTGCGTTCCTGTACCGACATGTTTCGATCCTAGCACCGCTAGACAATCGAGCGGTAGCAGTACTAGCGTTGCCTCATCATCTAGCGGCGCTAGATCCCTGGAGGGATCCTCATGCTCAACGCACTCGAGGTGTTCACCACCGTGGTCGTCGGCCTGATGGTGGGGGTGGAGTTCTCCGTCGCCTTCGTCATCAAGCCGATCCTCGACGGACTCCCCGAGGACAGTGGCCAACTCGGCCATGCCCACGGGGGCCGGATGCTCGGCGCCGTGATGCCGGTCTGGTACATCGGCTCGCTCGTCCTCGTCGCGGTCTGGGCCATCGCCGGATGGCACCACCACGGCACCGGCCTCGTCGTCACCGCCGCCGCGCTGCTGATCCTCAGCGTGATCATGTCGATCCTGCTGCTCGTCCCGATCAACAACCGGAACAAGACGTGGACCCCTGACAACCGGCCCGCCGACTGGAAGCAGCAGCTGAACCGCTGGGAGCGCTTCCACTACGTCCGCGTCGCCGTCATCATCGCCGCCTTCACCCTGCTCGTCGCCGCCCTCGCCTGAGCCCGCGGGCCGGCACCGCGCTGGTGGCGCATGGCTCTCGGCTCTGGCTCGGGTGAGGTCTTTGATCCAGATCACCGACGCATCTGAAGCCCGGCGAGGTAGCTTTCCGGGGACTTGCCGTAGCGGGTCGCGATGCCCCGCAACGCCTTGACTGGTGCGAGGCATCGTGTTGATCACGGAGAGTAGCTCCCGTGTGGGATTGCCTGGAGCGCAACGAAGCCTCCAGGCAACCGACTTCAGGCTCTAGAAGAAGCCAAGCTTCTGAGGGCTGTAAGAACAAAGAATGTTCTTCGTCTGCTGGTAGTGGTCCAGCATCATCTTGTGGGTCTCGCGGCCGATGCCCGAGCCCTTGTAGCCGCCGAAGGCCGCGTGGGCCGGGTAGGCGTGGTAGCAGTTCGTCCAGACGCGGCCCGCCTGGATGGAACGCCCCGCGCGGTAGGCGGTGTTGATGTCCCGCGTCCACACGCCCGCCCCGAGGCCGTACAGCGTGTCGTTGGCGATCTTCATGGCGTCGTCGAAGTCGTCGAACGACGTCACGGACACGACCGGCCCGAAGATCTCCTCCTGGAAGATCCGCATGCGGTTGTCACCCTCGAAGATCGTCGGCTGGACGTAGTAGCCGCCCTTCAACTCGCCGTCATACTCGACGCGTCCACCGCCGGTCAGCACCTTCGCGCCCTCCTGTCGGCCGATGTCCAGGTAGGAGAGGATCTTCTCCAACTGGTCGTTGGAGGCCTGGGCGCCGATCATCGTGTCCGTGTCGAGCGGGTGCCCGGGCTTGATCAGCTCGGTGCGGGCGACCGCCGCCTCCAGGAACTCCCCGTAGTGGCCGCGCTGCACAAGCGCCCGCGAGGGACAGGTGCACACCTCGCCCTGGTTGAGCGCGAACATCGTGAAGCCTTCGAGCGCCTTGTCCAGGAAGTCGTCGTTCGCCGACGAGACGTCGTCGAAGAAGATGTTCGGCGACTTGCCGCCGAGCTCGAGCGTCACCGGAGTGATGTTCTCCGAGGCGTACTGCATGATCAGCCGCCCCGTCGTGGTCTCGCCGGTGAACGCCACCTTCGCCACGCGTGGGCTCGACGCCAGCGGCTTGCCGGCCTCGACGCCGAACCCGTTGACGATGTTCACCACCCCCGGCGGCAGCAGATCGGCCACCAGGCTCATCCAGTAGTGGATGGACGCCGGCGTCTGCTCGGCCGGCTTGAGCACGACCGCGTTGCCCGCCGCCAGCGCCGGGGCGAGCTTCCACGTCGCCATGAGGATCGGGAAGTTCCACGGGATGATCTGCGCGACCACGCCGAGCGGCTCGTGGAAGTGGTACGCCACCGTGTCGTCGTCGATCTCGGAGAGCGAACCCTCCTGCGCGCGGATCGCTCCCGCGAAGTACCGGAAGTGGTCGATGGCGAGCGGGATGTCGGCGGCCAGCGTCTCCCGGACCGGCTTGCCGTTCTCCCAGCTCTCCGCGACCGCCAGCTTCTCCAGGTTCGCCTCCATCCGGTCGGCGATCTTCCGGAGGATGTCGGAACGCTCGCCCACGGACATGCGGCCCCACGCGGGCGCCGCCGCGTGCGCCGCGTCCAGCGCCCGTTCCACGTCCTCGGCCGTCCCTCGGGCGATCTCCGTGAACGGCTGCCCGTTCACCGGACTCGGGTTCTCGAAGTACCGCCCAGTGGCCGGCGGCACGTACTCCCCGCCGATGAAGTGGTCGTAGCGCGCCTCGTACGAGACGATCGCGCCGTCGGTACCGGGCGCTGCGTAACGCGTCATGCTGCCTGCCTCCCGAGAACGCGCTGCCCGCCGTTGGGCAGCTCTCGCCGCGAGGGTAGGAACACCCACGTTGCGAGAACGTTGCGGTGCTGGGTGCGCCGGAGAGTGCTCCGGTGAGTCAGTGAGGTGTCGGACGGGTCGGTTGGCGTGCCCATCCCGGCGGTGCCGCCAGTTCGGACTCCAACTCCCGCAGGCGCGCCCGCGCCGCGGCCGTCGGGCGTACCGCCGCCAGAGCGCGCCATACGTCGAGGTCGTCCTCGCCCCAGGGCGCGTGCGCCCAGTCCGCCAGCAGGTCGGGGTCACGGCGGGCGATGAGCGCCGTACGCAACCCGTCGGCGAGCCGCTGCCGCAGCCGCACCACCGCCGGAGCCTGCGAGCCCGGCAGCAGCGGACCGCTGTATGCCGTCGCTGCCCCGGTGACCGCGCCTGTCTCCAGCCTCCGTTCCACGACGGCCACATCGGACTCGACCGGAACCATGAGCCGGTACGGCCGCGACCCCAGGAGCGCGGGCCCCAGCAGCCTGCGCAGCCGGGCCAGTTCGGCGCGCAGGGTCACCGGTGTCACCGACTCGTCCTCGTACAGCGCGCACAGCAGTTCGTCGCCGGTCAGCCCCTCCGGGTGCCGGGCGAGCAGCACCACGATCTCGCTGTGCCGACGGCTGAGCCTGATCCTCCGGCCGTCCACGACCAGGTGGGCCTCGTCCCGGCCGAGCGCCGTCAGGTCGAGCGTGTCGGCGGCTGCCGTCTCGAGCGGGGTGAGCAGCGCGAGCTGGGACTCCGCGGCGCGCGCCACCGCCTGCACGAATCCCAGGCTGTGCGGATGCGCGAGCCCGTCCCCACCGGTGATGTCCACCGCGCCGAGCACCCGGCCGGTGCGCGGATCGTGCACTGGGGCCGCCGCGCACGTCCAGGGCTGGACCCGCCGTATGAAGTGCTCCGCCGCGAACACCTGCACCGGTCGGTCCACGGCGACCGCCGTACCCGGAGCGTTCGTGCCGACCGCGCTCTCCGCCCAGCGCGCACCCGGAACGAAGTTCATCCGGTCCGCCCGCCGCAGCGTCGCCGGATGTCCCTCGACCCACAGCATCCTGCCCTGCGCGTCGCACACCGCCAGCAGATGCTCACCATCCGCCGCGAAGGTGCCCATGAGCTCCCGAACCAACGGCATCACCCGCGCCAGCGGATGCTCCGCCCGGTAGGAACCCAGGTCCCCGTCCGTGAGCTCCACGCTCGCGGTGCCGTCCGGGCCGACCCCCGCCCTGGCGGAACGCCGCCACGAATCGGCCACCACGGAACGCACCGGTCGCTCCACCGTGCCCGCCTCGGTGAACGCCTCATGTGCGTGGCGTAGCACCCGCACTCGCTCGATGGGGTCGGCCCCCGGTTCCAGGGCCACCCATGGATCGGTCAACTCGGCCTCCCCGGAAGGTGATGCGGCTCGCACCCCATCGTCGTCCTCACCTCTGGTCCGGACAAGTTCCTCGGCTGTCACCACCCCAGGTGCCCCGACCCAGGCCTGTCCGCACCCCGGACTGTCCGCACGAGCCGCCGGGCCCGCCGCCGGGTCAGGCGGAGTCGACCAGCTCTATGTAGCGTGCCCAGTCCCAGTTCGCTCCGGGATCGGTGTGGTCGGTGCCCGGTACCTCGTGGTGGCCGATGATGTGGGCTCGGTCCTTGGGGATGCCGTACCTGTCGCAGACGGCTGCGGCGAGTTTGGCCGACTGCCGGTACATCGCGTCGGTGAAGTAGGACGGCTGGTCCACCCAGCCCTCGTGCTCGATCCCGATGCTCCGTGTGTTGTAGTCCCAGTTGCCCGCGTGCCAGGCGATGTCGCGTTCCCGTACACATTGCGCGACGGACCCGTCCGCCGACCGCACGAGGTAGTGGGCGGACACCTGCTTGTGCGGGTCCTGGAAGATGGACAGTGCCTTCCTGTACGTCGTCTGCGTCACGTGGATGATCACGTAGTCGAGGGAGTGGCTCGTCGGGCGCTCGGCAGCCGTGTAGTTGGACGCGCTCGCCGGCTGCCATGTGGCGAGCGGGTAGTCGGGTGCATGCGGTTGCGCACCGGCCCGGGGGTCGGGCAGTAACGAGTAGGGGACCGCGGCGAGGGCCGCGCCTTTCAGCAGCCGTCGCCTGTTGGGGAACGGTCTCGCTCGCTCCACGGTGATTGCCCTTCGGTGGTGGGAGGTGAGGTGCGCACTCAACGCCGCAGCGTCGCCGCCGTTTCGGCGAGGCGCGCGTGCAGCCCTCGATGGGTCTCGCGTGCGGGCAGCCACTCCTTGCGGAGTTTGGCCACGCACGTGTAGTTGGTGTCGCAGACATTGGCGAGCGGCGACTCGACGGCCTGCGTGGCGAACTGGTACGCGTCCAGCTCACTGAAGCCGTAGTCACGCACCAACCACTGCACCAGGTCCAGCTGGGATATTCGGAAGGCGTCCTCCAACGGGCGCGCCGACCCCGTGGAGATGATGTGCGTGTCGGACTCGATGCGCGGCCACGGAGTGGCGATGTCCTTGAGCAGTTCGACGATCACCAACGTGTTCATGGCGCATTCGACGGCGACGCCGCATGTCTCGCCCTCTCCCTGCCGTGCGTGCCCGTCCCCGAGGCTCAGCAGTGCGCCCTCCACGTTCACCCCGAGGTAGCAGGTGACGCCGGCTCGCATCTCCGGCGTGTCCATGTTTCCGCCATGGGCGTCGGGAACCAGCGCGGACCGTACTTCGAGATTGGCGGGTGCCACCCCCACCGTGCCGTGCATCGGATCCATTGGCAGGTCGACCTGGATGTCGCTCTCGCGAGCCGTGAACCGCGCGGTGCGGCGGGCCCGGTCGAGCTGCCAGATCCACACGGTCTCCGGCAGCGGCGGCTGCAGCGTGGCCGTGGTGTGGGTGGAGGTCAGTGCCCCGAACAGCGGAACCGTCGTCGACGCCGCCCAGTCACGGGCCGGCTCGATCGACACGAAGTGCACGGCGATCGTGTCGCCCGGCTCGGCGCCCTCGACGTGGAAGGGTCCCGTCTGCGGGTTCAGGAACGGGAACTCGCACACCTGCGACACGAGGTCCTTCTCCGACCGCACCCGGCCTGCGAAACAGTCCTCCGTGTAGAGATCGAGGACGGTACCGGGCGCGATGCGTGCCACGGGTGGCGCACCGCCGAACGTCCAGGCGTACTCGTGTGGTTCGGGGCGTACCGTCAGGATGCGGGGGTCACTCATGATCGCACAGCTCCGTTCTGTCGAAGGGCGGGGCGTGGGGGCTCGTCGAGGAACAGGAACCTTCGCATCCCGAAGACCTCGCGCAGCAGCTCTGGAACCGACTCCATGGCCATGTGACCCCCGATGTGTGAACCCCCGATTCGAGCGAGCACGCAGTCACCGCCAGGACGGGCTGCGCCTCGCGTGAATCACGGTACGGCGCCTGGAGATCAGGCAGGAAGTGCTCGCCGATTTCGGTGGACAGCATCGGGATTGTGGATAACCTCGTCACCCGCACGAGGGAAGCTGCCGCCCCTACCTGTGCGCTACGGCCGCCCGGCCACCGCGGCGGGATCGTCCAGCACGCCGCGTACCACCGAGTGCGCCGCTCCGAGCAGCGGGCCCTCGGGACCCAGCCGCGACACGGTCACGGAACAGGCCGGTCCTGCCGTGCGGCGGGCCAACTCCCGCTCCAGGGAGGGCAGCAGCCACGGTGCGAGGCCAGCCAGCGCTCCGCCCAGCACTACGGTCTGCGGGTCCAGCAGGTTGACTGCGCCGGTCAGCGCGATACCGAGCGCGGTTCCGGCACCGCGCAGGGCACGCCGTACGTCCTTGTCGCCCTGGGCGGCACGTTCCGCCAGCAACTCGACGCGGTGTTCTCCCGGCGCGAGGCCCGCCGCCCGCAGGACGGCCTCCTCACCGGCGTACTGCTCCAGGCACCCACGCCCGCCGCACGCGCACTCCGGCCCTTCCGGCCGGACGGGTACATGCCCGAGCTCGCCTGCGAAACCGCGGGTTCCCCGCAGCAGTCGGCCGTCCACGACCACCGCGCCACCGATGCCGATCTCGGCGGAGACGTGCAGGAAGTCGCGAGGGGCACCCTCGCCGAGCCAGAGTTCGGCGAGCCCGCCGAAGTTGGCCTCGTTGTCCACCGCCAGCGGCAGGTCGCCGGACAACAGCGCGCCGAGGTCCGTGTCGTGCCAGTCGAGGTTGGGGGCGCGCACCACCGTACGGGCGTCACGTGCCACCAGGCCGGGTACGGCGACCGCGAGACCCGCGGGCCACAGCCCCTCCCGTTCCGCCGCTGCGACGACCTGTTCCACCAGCGCCGTCAGTTCACCGATCACGAGCTCGGGCGAGCGGCCGCGGTTCACGCCGTGCCGCACCGCCCGGGCCCGTACCTCGCCCCGCAGGTCGACCGCGCACACCGCGAGGTGGTCGACGCCGACCTCCGCACCGATCCCGGCCGGGCCGCGCCCGCTGAGGGCGAGTGCGGAACCCGGCCGGCCCACCCTGCCGGGCCGTTCGGGACCCAGCTCCTCGAGAAGGCCCGACCGGATGAGCTCGTCGACGAGGGTGGACACGGCCGCCCTCGTCAGACCGATGTGCGAGGCGACGGCGGCGCGGGACAGCGGCCCCTCGGCATTGACGGTGTGCATCAC
This sequence comes from Streptomyces spongiae, assembly GCF_009377185.1. Lineage (GTDB taxonomy): Bacteria > Actinomycetota > Actinomycetes > Streptomycetales > Streptomycetaceae > Streptomyces > Streptomyces spongiae. Next base: position 14,645 of record NZ_VJZC01000108.1, on the reverse strand, counting down.
CCGGGAGAGGTTGCGACGGCGCATGCCCTGCTGGGTGTCGGGCAGCCGACGCCCGGGACTCGTGGGATGGGCCTCGTGCAGCGGTGCGGTCATGCCTCCGTCAGTCCTCGTGCGGCTGTCCTCTTCGGGAGGGCCGAGCCCGGTGAACGTGCCCGGTCCCTGGGGCTGTCGTGGTCGGGCGAGGCCCACCACCGTGGATGTGGCCCCCTCAGCGCTCGCCGGGCTCCCGCTCCAGCAGCGGCGCCGCGTCGGAGAGTACCCCGGCGATCCTGCTCAGCGTCGCCTCGTCCCGCTCCACCGGGCCGAGAACGGGCCCGCGCGCGGTGTCCCAGCGGCGGGCGACCGCCGCCGGGTCCTCGCCGGTCAGCAGCCCGGCCGCCTGCGCGGCGGCGCCGAGCGCGACCAGTTCCTTGGCCTCGGGAACCTGCACGGGCCGCCCCGACAGTCGCCGTACCGTCTCCTGCCAGGCCGTTCCCCGCGCGCCTCCGCCGATGAGCAGAAGCGGTGCGGAACGGTCCGCATCTGGGTCGAGCACCAGGTCCAGGGCTCCGAGCAGCGAGTGGACCGCGCCGTCGTACGCCGCCTGGAGGAGCTGCCCGGCCGTCGTGTCGTGCCGCAGTCCGTGCAGCAGGCCCGAGGCGTGCGGCAGGTTCGGGGTGCGCTCTCCGTCCAGGTAGGGGAGCAGGGTGACGCTCGTGCCGGGTTCGACGGCCTCGCGGTCCAGACCCAGCAGCTCGGCCACGCGGTCGACGGCGAGCGTGCAGTTCAGGGTGCAGGCCAGCGGCAGCCAGTCACCGCGCGCGTCGGCGAAGCCCGCCACCGTGCCGGTGGGGTCGGTGGGGCGCCGCGTCGAGACGGCGTACACCGTGCCGGAGGTGCCGAGGCTCAGCACCGGTGTGCCGGGACGCAGACCGAGTCCCAGTGCCGCGGCCGCGTTGTCGCCGGTACCCGGGGCTACCAGCGTGCCCTTGGAGAACGGCAGATCGTGCGTGTCCCGTACGGTGCCGGCCACCTCACCCGGCCGGACCACACGCGGCAGCAGCGCCGGGTCGAGCCCCACGTGGGCGAGGGTCTCCTCGTCGTACGCCTCCGTCCCGGACGCCCACCACCCCGTACCCGACACGTCACCGCGGTCCGTCGTGCCCTGTCCGGTCAGGCGCTCGGTGAGGTAGTCGTGCGGCAGGCGCACGGCGGCCGTGGCACGGACCGCCTCCGGCTCGTTCTCGGCGAGCCAGGCCCACTTCGTGACCGTGAAGGAGGCTCCCGGCACGCTTCCGGTGCGCTCGGCCCAGGTCTTCGGGCCGCCCAGCTCCTCCACCAGACGGCGGGCCTGCGGCGCCGAGCGCACGTCGTTCCACAGGAGCGCCGGGCGAACGGGGTCGCCCTGGGCGTCGAGCGTGACGAGCCCGTGCTGTTGCCCGCCGATCGACACCGCCGCGGCCTCGTGAGCCGCGTCCCCGCACTGGTGCAGCGCCGTACACAGGGCGTCCCACCACTGCCGCGGATCGCTCTCCCGGCCCGCCCCGGAGGACACGGTGTGCGGTGCCTGACCGCTCGCCACCACCCGTCCGGTCGACGCGTCGACGACCAGGGCCTTGGTGGACTGGGTGGATGTGTCCACCCCGACGACGAGTGGACCCTCGGCTGCTGACATCGGGCTCTCCCTCTTCCGCGGCTCGCGGGGTCTGGCCTGTATCTGGAGTCTCCCGGACCGCACGGCCCGGCTGTCACACACAGTCTCCTCGTGGAGAGACGTCGTCTCTTCCCAGAGATGCCTCCGCATACTAATTTGTTAAGCGCCATGACGAAATAGTCGGAGCGAGCAAGGAGCCGCGGCATGAACTACCAGCCCACCCCCGAGGACAGGTTCACCTTCGGCCTGTGGACCGTCGGCTGGCAGGGGAGGGACCCGTTCGGCGACGCCACCCGGCGTGCCCTCGACCCCGTCGAGACGGTGCGGCGCCTGGCGGAACTCGGTGCCCACGGAGTGACCTTCCACGACGACGACCTGATCCCCTTCGGGTCCTCCGACAGCGAGCGCGAGGCGCACATCAAGCGCTTCCGGGAGGCTCTCGACGCGACCGGCATGAAAGTGCCGATGGCCACCACCAACCTCTTCACGCACCCCGTCTTCAAGGACGGCGCGTTCACCGCCAACGACCGTGACGTGCGCCGTTACGCACTGCGCAAGACGATCCGCAACATCGACCTGGCGGCCGAACTGGGCGCAAAGATCTACGTCGCCTGGGGCGGCCGTGAAGGCGCCGAGTCGGGTGCGGCCAAGGACGTGCGGGCCGCGCTCGACCGCATGAAGGAGGCATTCGATCTCCTCGGCGAGTACGTGACCTCCCAGGGCTACGACCTGCGCTTCGCGATCGAGCCCAAGCCGAACGAGCCTCGCGGCGACATCCTGCTCCCCACGGTCGGCCACGCCCTGGCCTTCATCGAGCGCCTTGAGCGCCCGGAGCTGTACGGCGTCAACCCCGAGGTGGGCCACGAGCAGATGGCCGGCCTCAACTTCCCGCACGGCATCGCCCAGGCCCTCTGGGCGGGCAAGCTCTTCCACATCGACCTCAACGGCCAGTCCGGCATCAAGTACGACCAGGACCTGCGCTTCGGGGCGGGCGATCTGCGCTCCGCCTTCTGGCTGGTCGACCTCCTGGAGACCGCCGGATACGCGGGCCCGCGCCACTTCGACTTCAAGCCGCCGCGGACCGAGGACCTCGACGGCGTGTGGGCGTCGGCTGCGGGCTGCATGCGCAACTACCTCATCCTCAAGGAGCGGGCGGCCACCTTCCGCGCCGACCCCGAGGTGCAGGAAGCCCTGCGCGCCTCCCGCCTGGACGAGCTGGCCCAGCCGACGGCGGCCGACGGCCTGAAGGCGCTGCTCGCGGACCGTACGGCCTTCGAGGGCTTCGACGCGGAGGCGGCTGCCGCGCGCGGGATGGCCTTTGAACGGCTCGACCAGCTGGCGATGGACCACCTGCTGGGTGCGCGCGGCTGATGCTGCGGAGGGAGACGTGTGGCAGACCCTGAGGCGGGTTCTGCTCGCGTCTCCCTTCGTCGATCTCTGTGCGCCATTCTCCGGAATCATGCGGTCCATGGCATGAGTCCGTATCAACTCCCGTGCAGGGGTCGCGTGATGACCGGTTCGAGGCGACTCTTGTCGGTATGGCCATGCCGCCCTTACCGCCTCAGCCTCCTTGGCCGCCGGGAGGAACGCCGCCCCCGAACAGCGGTGGTTTCGGCCCGCCGCCGGGAGGCTTCGGGCCGCCACCGGGAGGGAGCGGAGGCCGGCCGCCTCCCGGAAGTACGCCTCCTGGTGGTACGCCCTCCGGTGGCACGCCTCCGGGAGGGCGCCGGAGTCTGTTCATCCTGCTTACGGTGATCGTCGCCCTGGGGGCCGTGGCGGCGGTGGCGCTGGTGGTCACCAGCGGTGACGGAACCTCCGACGAGAAGGCGCCTGCCGGGAACAGCCGGAGTACGGGGTCCTCGCCCACGCCGTCGTTGAGCATCCCCTCCCAGCTGCCCAGTGAACTGCCGTCGCTGCCCTCCGACCTGCCCAGCGACCTCGACTCGCTCTTCCCGGCCCCGGTGGGCGATGAAGTGCCCTACTACATGCTCCAGGAGGGCGATTGTTTCAACATGAACGACAGTCGACCCGGCCAGGCGGCCAAGCGCTCCTGCAGCAAGCCGCACGACGCCGAGGTCGTGCAGGTCACCGAACTGGAGGGCACCTACACGACCGACGCCGCCCTGAAGCAGGCAGCCTCCGCGCTGTGCGAGGAGACCTTGGACCGCAAGGCCGCGCGACAGCCTGCGGGCACCGTGCGCGGCACTCTCGTGCAGTACCCGGACCCCAACGGCTACGAGCTGGGCATCGACAACGTCGCCTGCAGCCTCTCGGCGGACCCCGGCGGCGACCGGAAACTCACGAAGCCACTGAAGTGAGCGACACTCCCGCGTAACCGGTCCGCACGGTGTGTCCCGGGCTCATGCCTCGCCGTCCGCCGACGCCAACGCGGTGGCCGGATCGTGGGCTGCCGGGCCTGCGGGCAGCCAGTGGCCGTGTTCCTCGCGGTACGGCCACCAGCGGCCGTCCCGGCCGAGGCGGAGCTGGGTCGAGGTGCCGATCACCGTCCAGCGGTTGTGGGAGGCCCGCAGCCGCGGTCGGTCATCGTCGTCCCAGGCCGATTCCAGTGCGGCACGCGCGCGTGCGAGGGGTTCCTCCTCGGGGAGCCACTCGTCCTCCAGCACCGACAGCGCGGCCGCGCCTCCGTACCGCCAGGCACGGACGGCGATCTCCAACTCCTCCTGACCGCGCCCCGCACCCTCGGCCAGGCGCGCGGCAATCGCCGCTTCGGAAGCGTCGGCGGCGAGTCGGACGGCATCCTGGGAGAGCGTCAACTCCTCCTCGACCCCTTCCTGTTCGTGCCCCGGCGCAAGCGCCGCGGCGAGCAGCCGGTGGGCCTCCGTCGCGGCACGCGAGGCGAGGAACGTCAGGGCGGCCGGGTCGACTCCGGGTGCGGGTGGCGTCTCGGTGTCCAGCGAAGGCGAGGAGCCGGGCTGTGCGGGCAGCTCAGGGGCTGAGGGAAGCGGCGGGAGGATACTCCCGCTCGCGTACGCCTCGGCGGCGTCCACGCCCTCCTGAGGGGCTTCCTCGGAGGGCGTGGGCTCCTCCTCACCCGGGCTGACGCTGCGCACCTGGAGGTGGTCGAGCACCTCGCGCTCACTGCGCCCACGCATCAGCAGCAGCACGAACGGATCCTGGTCCAGCAGCCGCGCCATCTGGTAGCAGAGCGCCGCGGTGTGACCGCAGTGGTCCCAGGCGCCGCAGTCGCACTCCGGCTCCAGGTCGCCGAGCCCCGGCAGGAGTTCCACTCCGGCGTCGGCGGCGTCCTCGACGAGATGCGGTGGCATCTCACGGTCGAGCAGGGCAGCGATGTGCCCGGCCCGTTCGACGGCCATGTCGAGGAAGCGGTCCCATTGTTCCGCGGACAGTTCCTGAAGCAGGACGTCGGCACGGTGCGTCGTGCGGTCGTGGTCCTGGACGACGGCGGTGATGCGCCCCGGGCGCACCGAGACGGCGCCCACGCCTCCCGCGCGCGCGAGCCTGCGGCCGGTCTTCACCTGCTGGGAGTCCAGGGCCGCGTCCTCCAGTGCCTTCAGCCAGGCCCGGCCCCACCAGGTCTGGGCGAAGCCGCGCCCGTGCGCGGGCGGCAGTGCGGCGAACGTGCGCTCGGCGTCGTGTTCCCTCATCGTGTGCCCTCTCGCAGCTCCACCAGGTCGGCCAGTTCGGTATCGGACAGCTCGGTGAGTGCTGCCTCGCCCGAACCGAGGACCGCGTCGGCCAGCTCCCGTTTGCGCAGCAGCATGTCGGCGATGCGGTCCTCGATGGTTCCTTCCGCGATCAAGCGGTGCACCTGGACGGGCCGGGTCTGACCGATGCGGTACGCGCGGTCGGTCGCCTGCGCCTCCACGGCCGGGTTCCACCAGCGGTCGTAGTGCACGACGTGCTCGGCGCGGGTCAGGTTCAACCCGGTGCCGGCGGCCTTCAACGACAGCAGGAAGACGGGGATCTCGCCGTCCTGGAACCGCCGGACCATCGCCTCGCGCTCCTGAACGGGTGTCCCGCCGTGCAGGAACTGCGACGACACACCGCGCGCGGACAGGTGCTGTTCGATGATCCGCGCCATCTGCACGTACTGGGTGAAGACGAGAACACTCGCCCCCTCGGAGAGGATCGTGTCGAGCAACTCGTCCAGCAGTTCCAGCTTGCCCGACCGCCCCACGATCCTCGGTCGCTCCTCCTTGAGGAACTGCGCGGGGTGGTTGCAGATCTGCTTCAGCCCGGTCAGCAGTTTCACGATCAGCCCGCGCCGGGCCATGTGGTCGGCACCGGAGATCACGGTGAGACTCTCGCGGACCACGGCCTCGTACAACCCCGTCTGTTCCGTCGTGAGCGACACGGCACGGTCGGTCTCGGTCTTCGGCGGCAGTTCGGGCGCGATACCGGGGTCCGATTTGCGGCGGCGCAGCAGGAACGGCCGCACGAGCCGGGCGAGTCGCTCCGCCGCGGCGGGATCCTGGCCCCCTTCGACCGCCTGGGCGTACTGGGCGCGGAACGTGCCGAGCCTGCCGAGCAGACCTGGTGTCGTCCAGTCGAGGATCGCCCACAGCTCGGAGAGGTTGTTCTCCACGGGCGTGCCGGTGAGTGCCACGCGCGCGCGTGCGCTGATGCCGCGCAGCTCCTTCGCCGTGGCCGAGTACGGGTTCTTCACGTGCTGCGCCTCGTCCGCCACGACCATGCCCCAGGTGATCTCGCCCAGCTGCGGCGCGTCGAGACGCATCGTGCCGTACGTGGTGAGCACGAACTCGCCGTCCGCCAGATCCGCCAGGGAGCGTCCGGCGCCGTGGAAGCGACGCACGGGTACACCGGGTGCGAACTTCTCGATCTCCCGCTGCCAGTTGCCCATCAGCGAGGTGGGGCAGACCACGAGGGTGGGGCCGGCGGCCGACGGGTCGGTCTGCCGGTGCAGATGCAGGGAGATGAGGGTGATCGTCTTGCCGAGGCCCATGTCGTCGGCCAGGCAGCCGCCGAGCCCCAGGGAGGTCATGCGGGCCAGCCAGTTGAGCCCCCGCAGCTGGTAGTCGCGCAGCGTGGCCGCGAGCGCGGCGGGCTGCCCGACCGGCTCCTGCTCCTCAGGCTCCGCCAGCCGCTCCTTCAGCGTCGCCAGCCATCCCGTGGGCCGGACATCGACCCGGAGGCCGTCGATCTCCGTGGAGCCCGTCAAGGCGGCGCCGAGGGCGTCGATGGGCGTGACCTTGCGGTCCTGCTGAGCGAGGGCGCGGCGTACCTCCCCGGGGTCCACGAGAACCCACTGGTCACGCAACCGCACCATGGGGCGGTTCGCTTCGGCCAGACGGTCCAGCTCCTGCCGGGTGAGCTGCTGGTCGCCCAGCGCGAACCGCCAGTTGAAGGCGAGGAGCGCGTCGGCCGAGAGGAACGACGGTGCGCCCGACTCGGTGCCGGCCGCCTCCTGGCCGTCGTCCGGCGGCCCGATGACCGCGCGGGCGGTCAGTCGGCGCGCCAGTTGTCTGGGCCAGTGGACTTCGACTCCCGCGGCAGCCAGGAGCCGGGTGCCCTCGCCGAGCAGTTCGGTGATCTCGTCGTCGGCCAGCTCCAGGGAGTCCGGCACGGCCGCCGACAGCAACGGTGTGAGAGGCGACCAGGCACGGGCCCCGCGCCTCAGCGCGAGCAGGGCGTCCATCCGCGCGCGGGGACCGAAGGTCCCGGTGCCTGCCCACACCGCGGCGGCATCCGCGACGAGCCCGGGAACGTCGGCGCTGTGCAGCTGAGGCACGACCCGGAACGACAGCGGCGTCTCGTCCGCCAGGTCGGACGCGAGACCGGGCACTTCGACACGCAGGGAGAGGCGGACCCCGGCGTCGTGTCCGGCGGCGACATCGGCCGCCCAGGCGCGTTGCTCGGGCAAGTGCTGCGGCTTCGAAGAGGCGAACGCCGGGGCGCCCGCCGCGAGTGCCGCGGCGGGGGAGCGGGGCAGCGTGTCGGCGACTGCGTCCAGGAAAGCGCGCAGCAGCCGCTCCGGGTCGGGTAGCAGTAACGGCTCCGCGCCGTCCAGGGGCACGGCATGGGCCTCGGGCGGCATCGCGGCGGCCAGGTCACGCAGTCGCTGCAGGTCATCGGCCCGCAGCGGGCCGGTACGCCACGCGTCGTGGTCGGTCGCGGACAGCCCGGGCAGCAGAAGACCCCGCGCGGCCAGCTGGAGCGCGAGCAAGGCTGCCGCACCCCAGAACGCGGTCGCCCGGTGTGCCCGCGCGGTGGCACGCGCGCGCGTGAGGACCGGCAACGCGTCCCGTACCGGCAGGAGGACAGCGGGTACGGCCACCGTTTCGACGCTGTCGCCACCGGGCACGACGACGGTCACTTCGTCGGTGAAGGCCGCAGCGACCACAGGGGGCGCGGCGCCATCGGGCCGCCAGAAGGCGACGTGGCCGGTACGGGACGGGTCCGCGGGCATGAACATGGCACAGCAGCAAGCCAGTTCGGCGATCTGGAGCGGCGTCGTGGTGGGAATCCTCTGCACGGTCAAGCGTGTTCCTCAAATTTGACTACTTGAGTCGGAGCCGCCGAGGGTACAGCGCTCCGGCGCTCTGCGGGGATACTGGGAGAGTGGTGTGGGTCACCTTTTGCGCCCCTCAGGGGTGCGTCAGGGTTCCGTCAGGGGTGCATCAGGGTCGGTGCTGGAACTGCTCGAAGCGCGGACCCGTTCTCAGGGCAGAGAGCGGCAGTGGCCGCGAAGGAGGCGACGGAGATGTCGAAGAACGCGAAGATCGCTGCAGGAGGTGCGGCGGTCGGGATCATTCTGTTGATCTTGCTGCCCTTCCCCTTCTGGGCCAACCTCCTGATACTGCTGGGGATTCCGGCAGCCGCATACCTCATGCTGGACCCCTCGCAGCGGCGCAGGCTGCGCCGCGTCTCCCGCAAGGAGCTCGGCCGCTGAGGCGTCACCGGCCCGCGGCGCGGGCCGGTGATCGGTGAGGGCTCAGTTGGGTCGTACCGCGATCTTGTCGAGGGACTCCAGGAGCCCGGGCAGTTCCGGTCCCCGCCCCACGGGCAGCACCTCACCGGGCTCCTCGTCCAGGAGGAGGAACGCGATGTCGTCGGTCCTGGCGACCATGGACCAGCCGGGGCCGTCGGCGCGGAGGGTCCGTGCGTCACCCGGTGCGAAGGACGAGCGGATGCGTCCCGGCGGAGGCGGAGTGTCGACGTACGCGCGCACCTCCGCGAGGACGCGGTGGATGCTGCTGCGGGTGCTCCTCTGCCCGGCATCGTCCTTCTGTGAGGTGCTGTCCCCGGCCTGCGAGGTGCCGTCCCCGGCCTGCGGGGGCTCGCCGGACGTCTCGCCGTCCTCGCGGTTCACGAACGCGTCGTCGCCGAGCTGCTCCCGCCAGATGGCCCACTGCAGCGCGATCTCGTCGGCTCCGAGACGCCGCTGGGCAGGACCCCAGATCTCGGTGTTCGGCGGGCGCAAGGGTGGCCGTTCGGCGATCTCGGGCGGAGGATCGTGCGGAGCGGGCACGCCGGGCGCCGCCACGGCCACCGCGAGGGGCCAGCCGGGCAGCGCGGCCACGACCGACCGCTCGTCCGGGGACAGGTCGTACTCCATGCCGCAGTCCCACGACGCGATGGCCACGGCCACCAGCGACACGTCATCGACTACGACCGTCCAGCGCGCCCCGTCGCCGTCCTGACCCAGCACGAGGCCGTACCCGTCGGCGAGCGGCGCGAGGCCGAGCGCCGCGCAGGCCTCCGGATAGTCGTCGCCCAGCACGCTGGGGAACTGCGCCGGCGTCAGCAGTACAGCGGTCAGTACATACAGCGCGTCGTCGTCCCCGGCGGCGACGGCGTCCTCGTCCGTCCCGGCCATCCCAGCCTCCCCATCGGTCTCGTCCGTCGGCGCACCCTAATCCGCCCGGAAGGCGCTTGTCACGACTGCCAAGCCCCGGGCGGAGCACGGTCGTCCTACGGACCGGGACGAAACGACCGTACGCCGCCACTCGGTCAGGCGGCGGGCAGCCCGAGGAGGTCGCGTGCCACCCTCTGTGGCGACTCGTCGCGCTCCCGGGCGAGTGCGATGACAGCCCGGCACGCCAGTTCGCTCACCCCGAAGGACAGCGCTTCCGGTGACACCCACGTCGTTGCTTCGTCGATCCGGTCCTGATCGTCCTCCGCGCACGCCGAGACGTACACTGCGGCAGCCTCGAAGAGGTTGTGCTGGCGCTTGTCCTTACTGGTGTCGACGTCCGCGCGCATGGCCTTGACGAATCCGCCGATGGACTTTCGGAGCCTGTCGAACATATGGGCTACCTTCCCCCCTGTGTTGATGTCACTGATCGCTCAAGTGCTCCTATTCAACGTAGAGTTGCAGCCTCGGTGACAGAAGAGGGGCACTGGGTGAAGCACCTGCGTCGTTCGTGGCTCAGCCGTCGCGTTCGGCCAGTGCCAGGAACCGGTCGTCCTCGTCCGCGTAGGACGTCATCCGCCAGCCCGACCCCGCGAGCAACGGCCCCAGATTGGCCTCCGCGCGCAGATCGTCAGGAGTGAGCTGCCGACCCTGGCGTGCCGCGAGTGCCGCCCTGCCGATCGAGTGGAAGAGCGCCAGTATGCCGCCAGGGCGTACCACCCGGGCCAACTCACGCAGGTTCTCGGCGGGAGCCGGCAGGTGCGCGATGAGCCCCGCCGCGAACACCGCGTCAAGTGACTCCGTGCGCAGGGGCAGGGCGGACACGTCCGCGAGGAGCAGCTGCCCGTCGCGGTCCCGTCCGGCCCGCGTGGCGGCCTGAAGCATGGCCGGCGTCAGATCGGCCCCCAGCACGACTCCGGAGGGCCCCACGGCGGCACGCAGCGGCGGCAAGGCCCGTCCGGTGCCGCAACCCGCGTCGAGTACGCGGTCGCCCGCACGGAGCCCGAGCTCGACGACCGCGGCCGCGAAAACGGGACCGTCGTCGGGGAACCGCGTGTCCCAGGCCGCGGCGCGCGCCGTGAAGAACTCCTGGACGTGTGTGTGGTCGTCGCTCATGTCCGCATGATCCCTCACCGGTGCGGAGGGCGGCGCGGTGCGCACGTTCGAGCGTGACGCGATCGTTCCAGCGCAGATATGCGTCACATTGCACCAGCTTTCGAAACGAGCTCCCCTTGTGCGCCCTGGTGCGGACTAGCGTCCCGGGGCCATGGGACACCTGGACCACGCCGCCTTCGGGTGGCTGACACCCGTGCTGTCGTACGTGATGGCCTGCACAGGTGCCGCACTCGGGCTGCGCTGTACCGTCCGCGCGCTCGGGGCCGACGGGAGGTCGCGCCGCAACTGGCTGGTCACCGCGGCCTCCGCGATCGGCACCGGCATCTGGACCATGCACTTCGTGGCCATGCTGGGATTCAGCGTCGGTGGCACCGAGATCCGCTACGACGTGCCATTGACGATCCTCAGCCTTCTCGTCGCCATGGCTGTCGTCTGCGCGGGAGTCTTCACCGTCGGGTACGGCCGGGACCGTACCCGCGCACTGCTTGTCGGCGGACTCACGACCGGACTGGGCATCGCGAGCATGCACTACCTGGGCATGGCGGCGGTGCGTCTGCACGGTGACGTGAGCTACGACCCGGTGCGCGTCGCGCTCTCCGTCGTGATCGCCGTGATCGCGGCGACGGCGGCTCTGTGGGCCGCGCTCAACATCAGCTCACCGCTCGCTGTCACCGTCGCCTCTCTCGTCATGGGGGGCGCGGTGAGCAGCATGCACTACACCGCGATGTTCGCGGTGAGTGTGCGTGTCGTGCCCTCCGGCGAGATCCTGCCCGGGGCCACGGCGATGCAGTTCATCTTCCCCCTCGCCGTCGGCCTCGGGTCCTATCTCTTCCTGACCTCGGCATTCGTCGCGCTGTCGCCGACGGACGGGGAGCGGGAGGCGTCCGCGTCGGCCCAGCGCCCCATCGAGAGCGCCACCCACTGAGACGCGCGCGACCGCTGCTCGGGCACTTTGAACCACTCCGATCGAGGAGGCCATGCGTACACCCCGCAGGACCCCGACAGCCGACGCCGAGCCGTCGGCTCGGCCCCCGGTGCGTGGCCGCCGTGCCCACGCGGGGCCGCCCGCTGACGAGCGCCCTGACCTCGATGCCGCCACCACCGGCCCTTCCCCGCGCGCCGGACGGTGGCACATACGGCCACGCACCGTACGGGCCAAGATCGTCTGCCTGTTGATGGTGCCCGTCGTCTCGTTGCTCGCCCTGTGGGCCTACGCCACGGTCAGTACCGCCCAGGATGTCTCCCGCCTCAGGCAGTCACAGCGCGTCGACGCCTCCGTGCGAGCCCCGGTCGCTGCCGCCGTCGCCGCGCTCCAGGCCGAGCGGACAGCCGCCGTGCGCCTGGCCACCGCCCCCGCCCCGGGACGGGAGAGCGACCTGAGGGAGCGGGCGGAGCGCACCGAACAAGCCGTCGCCGAGCTGAGACTCGGGGACCGCTACACCGTCGCCGACGGCGCTGACCTGCCCGCCGGAGTGGCCGAGCGCCTGAATGCTTTCGTCACCGGGGCCGAGCAGTTGCGTGCACTGCGGGCCACCCTGTTCGACGGCGGCTCCGGCTGGCGCCCGGTGTACAGGCAGTACACCGCGACGATCGCCACGGCCTTCGGGGTGGCAGGAGCACTCACCGGCATCCAGGACACCGAGTCCGGCTCCGAAGCGCGGGTCCTGCTCGAGTTCTCCCGCGCGGGCGAGGCGCTGGCCCAGGAAGACGCGTTGCTCGTCGGCGCCCGGCTCGCAGGAACCCTCGACGGCGAGCGCCTGCGCCTGTTCACCGGCGCCGTCGAGACCGGTCGCACCCTGACCGAAACAGCCGTGCCGGACCTGCGCGGATCCGACCGCGCCGCCTGGAGTGGCCTCACCGAGAGCGGCGTCTACGCGGCCCTGAGGAACATCGAGGACCGGGTGCTCTCGGTCCACCCGGGTGCGAGGGCCGCAGGGGCCGTGTCCGAGGCCGACTGGAACAGGGCTCACGCGCGCGTGCAGGACGGCATGCGGGCGATCGAGGCGGGCGCCGGACCCGACGGTGCGGACCGGGCCGACCCGTTCACCCGCGGCCTGTTCACGCCGGCCGGTGCGGCGGTCCTCCTGGGGCTCGTCGCCGTCGCCGCGTCACTCGTGATCTCCGTACGGATCGGACGCGCCCTCGTCGTCGAGCTCGTGAGCCTGAGGAACAGCGCCCTGGAGATCGCCCGTCGCAAACTCCCCGAGGCCATGCGCAAGCTGCGCGCGGGGGAGGAGATCGACGTCAACGCGGAGGCCCCGCCCAGGCAACCCGCGGAAGACGAGACCGGACAGGTCGCCGAGGCCCTTGGCACCGTGCACCGTGCCGCCCTCCGGGCCGCGGCCGAGCGCGCAGAGCTGGCCGACGGCATCTCCGGAGTCTTCGTCAACCTCGCCCGCCGCAGCCAGGTCCTCGTGCACCGCCAACTGAGCCTGCTGGACAGCATGGAGCGCAGGTCCGACGACCCGAACGAGCTGAGCGATCTCTTCCGGCTGGACCACCTGACCACGCGTATGCGGCGCCACGCGGAGAGCCTGATCATCCTCTCGGGGGCGGCCCCCGGCCGCGCCTGGCGTATGCCGGTCTCACTGACCAACGTTGTCCGTGCGGCCGTCTCGGAAGTCGAGGACTACGCGCGCGTGGAGGTACGGCAACTCCCGGAGGCGCAGATCGCGGGCACCTCCGTCGCCGACCTCACCCACCTCCTGGCCGAGCTCGTGGAGAACGCCGCACAGTTCTCGCCGCCCCACACGCGTGTGCGCGTCAGCGGTGAGCCGGTCGGCAACGGCTATGCCGTCGAGGTCGAGGACCGCGGTCTTGGCATGGGCAAGGAGAAACTCGCCGAAGCCAACCGGCGCATCGAACAGTCCGAAGCCCTGGACCTGTTCGACAGCGATCGGCTCGGTCTGTTCGTGGTCAGCAGACTCGCCTCCCGGCACGACATCAGGGTCCACCTGCGGACCTCGCCCTATGGCGGCACCACCGCGGTCGTCCTGCTGCCCACAGCCCTGCTGCACACGGGCTCGGCGGAACGTTCACCCCGTCCGGCCTCCGACACAGGGCGAACCGTCGACACGGGACAGGTCGTCGGCGCGGGCCAAGCCGTCGACAGTGGGCAGGTGTTCGATACGGGGCAGGTCGTAGGCGCGGGAGAAGCCTCTGACCTCGCCTACGCGCGCGTGCAGGCCGCCCCTCGGCAGGAGCCGGTCCAGCAGCCCGCAGAGCGGCCCGCGCTGGTGGCTCCGGTGGCGTCCGCCGTGGAGGAGGGCTCGGCGGCGGACGCCACACCCACGGCCTCACTCCCCGGTGTCGCCACGTTGCGCCCGCACCGCGTCGTGCATGGCTCCGAAGGGCCCGACGAGCTCCCCCGCCGGGTACGCCAGGCGAACCTGGCGCCCCAACTGCGCGGGCGTCGCCCCGATCCACCGGCACCAGCGCCAGACCTCCGAGGCCCCAGGCCCGACGAACGCACCCCCGAACTCGTACGGGACCGCATGGCGGCCTACCGCGACGGCTGGGTGCGCGGCGGCGGCAGGGCACCCGGCCACCGTGCCACCACCCCCGACCACGTGGTGGGCGGCGACACCAGTGAAGGAGACCCCGCATGAACCAGGACCCGAGCACGAGAGCCGGCCAGCGGTCCGGCGAACTCGACTGGCTGCTGGACGACCTGGTACTGCATGTGGGCGACGTCCGGCACGCCGTGGTGCTCTCGAACGACGGACTCGCCGTGGGTGCGTCCACCGGTCTCGAACGCGAGGACGCCGAGCACCTGGCCGCGGTCGCCTCCGGTTTCCACAGCCTGGCCAAGGGGGCGGGCCGCCATTTCGGTGTCGGCGGCGTCCGTCAGACCCTGGTGGAGATGGACGACGGCTTCCTGTTCGTGGTGGCCGCCGGCGACGGCTCATGCCTTGCCGTGCTCACCGCCGTCACAGCCGACATCGGTCTGGTCGCGTTCGAGATGGCGCGCTTGGTGAAACGTGTTGGCGAGCATCTGCACACGCCGCTGCGCGCCGCCGCGAGCCCGCCGGTCACCAGGTG
>NZ_VJZC01001080.1 GCF_009377185.1 Streptomyces spongiae | reverse complement strand
GCACACCCCCGCTACTCCCCCAACCCCTCCCCCCAACCCACCAGATCTGATGTACCGTCAGATTCATGACTGCTGCTGTGACCGGTCGAAGGGTCGCGATCGTCGGCGTCTCCCTCTCCGACTGCGGCCGCGTGGACGACGCGACGCCGTACGCACTGCACGCCCAGGCCGCCCGCCGGGCCCTGGCCGACGCCGGGCTCGGCCGTGAGGTCGTCGACGGCTTCGCGTCGGCGGGACTGGGCACGCTGGCGCCCGCCGAGGTCGCCGAGTACCTGGGGCTGCGGCCCACGTGGGTGGACTCCACCTCGGTGGGCGGCTCCACCTGGGAGGTCATGGCGGCCCACGCGGCGGACGCGATCGCGGCGGGCCACGCGAACGCGGTCCTGCTCGTCTACGGCTCGACGGCCCGCGCGGACATCAAGGCGGGCCGGAGGACGGGCAACCTGTCCTTCGGAGCCCACGGCCCCCTCCAGTTCGAGGTGCCGTACGGCCACACCCTCATCGCCAAGTACGCCATGGCCGCCCGCCGCCACATGCACCAGTACGGCACCACACTGGAGCAGTTGGCGTCGGTCGCCGTCCAGGCCCGGGCCAACGCCGCGGCGAACCCGGAGGCCATGTTCCGCGACCCGATCACGGTGGACGACGTCCTGTCGGGCCCGATGATCGCGGACCCCTTCACCAAGTTGCACTGCTGCATACGGTCCGACGGAGGGGCGGCCGTACTGCTGGCGGCCGAGGAGTACGTGACGGACTGCCGTACGGGCCCGGTGTGGATCCTCGGCACCGGGGAGCACGTCTCGCACACCACCATGTCCGAGTGGGCCGACTTCACGGTCTCCCCGGCGGCGGTGAGCGGGCGGCTCGCCTTCCAGCGGGCGGGCGTGCGTCCGGACGAGATCGACGTCGCCGAGATCTACGACGCCTTCACCTACATGACGCTGGTGACCCTGGAGGACCTCGGCTTCTGCGGGAAGGGCGAGGGCGGTGCGTTCGTGGAGAAGGGGCGGCTGACGCTGACCGGCGACCTGCCGGTGAACACCGACGGGGGCGGGCTGTCGGCCCAGCACCCCGGGATGCGGGGGCTGTTCCTCCTCGTGGAGGCCGTACGGCAGCTGCGTGGGGAGGCGGGCGAGGGACGGCAGGTGCGCACGGCGGACGGTGCCGCGCCCCGGCTGGCCGTCGCGTCCGCGACGGGCGGCTGGTTCTGCTCGTCGGGGACGGTGGTGCTGGGGCGGGGCTGAGC
>NZ_VJZC01001079.1 GCF_009377185.1 Streptomyces spongiae | reverse complement strand
GCCTGGGGGTAGCCGTATCCGGCGGCCTGGGGTTGACCGGGCTGAGGCTGCGGCTGTCCGGGCTGCGCCTGCGGGTGCCCCGGCTGGGGCTGTCCCGGCTGGGGCTGCCCGGGCTGGGGTGCCTGCTGCGGGTACCCGTAGCCCGCCGCCTGCGGGTGTGCGGGATGGGGCTGGGGCTGTGCGGGCTGGTGCGTCTGTCGCGGGTCGACCGGTGCCTGCTGGCCGCCCTGCGTCGGGTACCCGGTCTGCGGCTGGGCGGGGCCGAACGTGCCCTGCGGAGGCGTCTGGTGCTGCGGCTGCGCCGGGGGCTGCCCGGGAGCCTGGGGGTAGCCGTAACCGGCGGCCTGAGGCTGACCGGGCTGTGCCTGCGGCTGTCCCGGCTGGGGCTGTCCGGGCTGGGGCGCCTGCTGCGGGTAGCCGTAACCGGCTGCCTGCGCGGCGGCAGCGGCGGCCTGCTGGTCCGGGTGCCCTGCCTGCTGCGCGGGTACGTAGCCCTGCGGCAGCGGGGGGAGCGCCTGGTCGCCCTGGTGCGCGGCGGGGGCCTGCGCGGGGGGCTGCGTCTGCGGCGGCTGTCCCTGCGCGGCGGGCTGGGGACCGGGAGCGGCGGGCGCCGGTCCTGCCAGTGCCTCGGCCTCCGGCTGGGCCTCCGCCGTGGCCGGCGCGGCCTCGGCTTCGGGCTGCGCGGGGGACTCCGAGCCGGAGCGGCCGCCAGCGGACTCGTCGCCCTCGGCACCGGTCACGGGCCCGGCGGAGTCACCCGACTCCGCCTCGGCGCTCGGCGCCTCCTCGGGCTCGTCGTCGGCACCGCCGAACAGCAGCGCCGCCTCGGCGTCCGCCGCGGCATGGTTGAGCTCGGGCACCGGCCACTCGGCCCCCGACTGCGCGGAACCCGCCTGTTCGGGAGTCGGCTGCGCGGGAACGCCCCCCGGCGGGGTGGACTGCGCGGGAACGCCCGCCGCCGGGGTGGCGGCCTGAGGCGGGGTGCCCTGGGCGTCCTCGTCGACCGGGCGCAGCACGGGGAAGCCCGGCGAGGCGGGCGGCTGGGCGGGCGCCTGCTGCTGAGGGAATCCGTAACCGCCCGACGTGTCCTGGTTCGACTGGGGCGGCGCGGGCGATCCCGCCTGCTGGGGGTAGCCGTATCCGCCGGCCGCCGGAGGAGTGCCCGGGCCGGACTGCTGCTGCGGGAACCCGTAGCCACCCGTGCTGTGCTGACCCGTGTCGTGCGCGCCCTGCGCGGGCTGCTGGCTGTCTCT
>NZ_VJZC01001078.1 GCF_009377185.1 Streptomyces spongiae | reverse complement strand
GCACCGTGAAGGTGCCGGCCCTCTCGCGTTGCCGTCGGGTCCGACCCGACCGGTCCGCTCCTACTGCGTCCAGCCGGGCGGTACCGAGCCCTGCTGCGGCTGGTTCGGCGGCGGATCCTGGGGCGGCTGCTGCTGCCAGCCCTGCCCCGGGTCGGGCTGTTGCGGGGGCTGCCCCCAGCCCTGCCCCGGCTGTGGGGCGCCGCCCGGCTGGGCGTAGGGCTGCTGGGGGTGTTGCGGCTGCTGGGGCTGCTGTTGGGGCGGGTAGCCGCCCTGCTGCGGCTGCTGGTACTGCATGTTCGGGTTGCCGAAGCCCTGCTGCGTACGGGCGAAGTCCTCGGCGACGATGGCGGCGAGCTCGAAGTAGGCCTCGCGGGTCTTCGGCCGCATCATGTCGAGGTCCACCTCGGCGCCCGCCGCGAGGTGTTCGTCGAAGGGGATCACGGCGACGGCGCGGCAGCGGGTCTCGAAGTGCGCGACGATGTCCTCGACCTTGATCATCTTGCCGGTCTCGCGGACACCGGAGATCACGGTGATCGACCGCTGGACGAGGTCGGCGAAGCCGTTCGACGACAGCCAGTCGAGCGTGGTCGAGGCGCTGCTCGCGCCGTCCACCGAGGGCGTGGAGATGATGATCAACTGGTCGGCGAGATCCAGCACTCCGCGCATCGCGCTGTAGAGCAGACCGGTACCCGAGTCGGTGAGGATGATCGGGTACTGCCGGCCCAGCACGTCGAGCGCGCTGCGGTAGTCCTCGTCGTTGAAGGTGGTGGAGACCGCCGGGTCCACGTCGTTGGCGATGATCTCGAGGCCCGAGGGCGCCTGCGAGGTGAAGCGGCGGATGTCCATGTAGCTGTTCAGCTGCGGGATCGCCTGCACCAGGTCACGGATGGTGGCGCCCGTCTCGCGCCGCACCCGTCGGCCGAGCGTGCCCGCGTCCGGGTTGGCGTCGATCGCAAGGATCTTGTCCTGGCGCTCGGTGGCCAGCGTGGCGCCGAGCGACATGGTCGTCGTGGTCTTGCCGACGCCGCCCTTGAGGCTGATGACCGCGATCCGGTAGCAGGACATCACCGGCGTACGGATCATCCCCAGCTTCCGCTGACGCTCGGCCTCTTCCTTCTTCGCGCCGAACTCGGCCTCGGGCGTCCGGGTGGACGACCACGCCCGTACGACCGTCCCCCGGCTGTACGCCGCCGGTGACCTGGCCTGCGTCCCGCACAACTACATGATCGGCGCGTTCGTCTTCGGCGACCTGGC
>NZ_VJZC01001077.1 GCF_009377185.1 Streptomyces spongiae | reverse complement strand
GGGTCCGCCCGCGCCGACGGGGAGCAGGACGGTCCCCGGGGCCGTGGCCGCAAGAGCGTCGAGGGTAGTGCCGTGGACAACCGAGGGATCGGCGGCGGTCCACGGGGACGGCTCGTCGGTCAGTACGGCCAGACTCGGTTCGGTGGCCTCCCTGGTGCCCGACGAGGGGAGAGTGACCGGCGTCCACTCCAGCCGGAACAGGCTGCCCGCGCGGGGGACGTCGCCGCTCAGGGCCGGCAGGGGGCGCAGAACCAGCCCCTCCGCCTCGGCGGCAGGCGCGCCGGTCTCGTCCGCCGCGTACACAGTGACCCTGTCGTCGCTGTGCCGGACGAGCCGGGCACGAAGCCCTGCCGCGCCCACGGCGTGCAGGCGTACACCACTCCACAGGAACGGCAGCCGAGCCTGGTCGGGACTGTCCTGCGGCAGGGCGAGGGCGTGCAGGACGCTGTCCAGCAGCGCCGGGTGGACCGCGTAGGCGGTGGCCTCGGCGGCGGCGGGCTCGGGCAGCGCGGCCTCGACGTAGAGGCCGTCGTCGTGCCGCCAGGCCCTTGTCAGCCCGCGGAACGTGGGTCCGTAGTCGAGGCCGGCCGCCGAGAGCCTGTCGTACAGGCCGTCCAGCGGGAGCGGTTCGGCGCCGGCCGGGGGCCACGCGCGCAGGTCCCAGTCGGGCTCGGCCGGCCGTGTGGTGAGGCCGGCCGTGGCGTGCAGGGTCCAGGGTGTGTCGGCGGGCGCGCGCTCGGGGCGGGCGTGTATGCGCAGGGCGCGGGTCCTGGTACCCGTCTCCGTCTCCTCGGTCGGTTCGACGGAGATCTGTACCTGCGCGCCGCCGTCCTCGGGGAGAACGAGCGGCGAGTGCAGGGTGAGGTCGGCGACATGGTCACAGCCGGCACGGTCACCGGCCTGGACGGCGAGTTCGAGGAGAGCCGTACCGGGGACGACGACGCGTCCGGCGACCATGTGCTCGGCCAGCCAGGGGTGGCTGTCCGCGGACATGCGTGAGGTGAGCAGCAGGGTGTCCGACCCGGCGACGGGCAGGGTGGCGCCGAGCAGCGGATGCCCGGGGTTGCCGAGGCCGAGCCTGTCGGCGGCGGCGCCGGTGCGGCTCGGCCGCAGCCAGTACCGCTGCCGCTGGAAGGCGTACGTCGGCAGGGAAACGTCACGGGCCCCGCTGCCCGCGAACAGGGCGGCCCAGTCGACGTCGGCCCCCCGGACGTACAGCTCGGCGACGGCGGCGAGGAAGGTCTCGACCTCGGGCAGGCCCTTGC
>NZ_VJZC01001076.1 GCF_009377185.1 Streptomyces spongiae | reverse complement strand
GGTCTGGCGGTCCGGGAACCGGTCGTCCGGCGGGAGGGGCGTGGGCGATGACGACCCGGTACTCCAGTTCGGTCCACATCTGCGGGCTCTGTCCCGCGTGGGAGGCGTGCATACGTTCGCAGATGTACTCGTACAGGTCGTGCACGCTGACCAGGCCGTCGCGGTTGGTGTCCGCCTCCCCGGTCCGCAGCCCCTCGATGATGAACCCGGTGAAGCGTGACGGCTCGGGTGCGAGCGGGTCGGCGTGGTCACCCTCCCAGGCGTACTCGACACGGTTCGTCGCCGTCAGCACCACCCGGCCGCGGCCGGCCAGTTCGTCCTTGATGTGGACCGCGGTGTCGCCTTTGCTGCCGGTCAGGAACGCGCCGCTGTAGCAACAGTCGAGCAGCAGCACGATGGACCGCGCGCGGCAGCGGTTCATCTGTGTGCGCAGGAACGCGGCCGACACGGCAGTGGAGGCCAACAGTCTCCGGTCGGTGTCCCGAGCCGCGAAGTACAGCTCGCCGTCGGCGTTCTTGACGCCGTGTCCCGACAGGTGCAGCAGAAGCAGGTCGTCCCCGCCGCGGTTGAGGAAGAACTGCTCGATGGCCCGGTTCACTTCGTGGTGGCGGCCGTCCACGACCGTGTCCACACGGAAGTCGCCGATGGCCGGATCGTGCAGCACAGCGGCCATGCCCTCGGCGTCCCGACCGGGGGAACGCAGTCGGCTCAGACCTGGCTCGTCATAGCGGTCCGTGGCGATCAGCAGCGCGAAACGCCCGCCCCGCCGATCGCCACCGTCAGGCCGCGCCATCGGTGTCCGGGACCGGGGAGGGATCCGCCCCCGTGACGGGATCCGGCGCCGCGGCCGCCGTATCACCTGTCCGCGCCGATTCCTGCGCGACGATGAACGCGTCGATCAGCTTCTGCTGGTTCCCTGCCGAAACACCCTGTACTTCCAGGCTGTTGTCACCGATGGTGATCGTGACCGTACGAACGGGACGATGCTCCATCCACGCGACCACCACCTTCACCACGCTGCGCAGCACCGGCAGCGCCAGGCTCACCGCCAACGCGCCCGTGGCGATCAGCTCGGGAGACTTGGCACCCGTTGGGGCCGCACCGCCGTCGGCCAACTCGACGTCCTCGACGTCGAGTTCCAACAGCTGGTTCCGTAGCCCCAGGCCCAGCGCCTCCAGTTCCTCCGGGCCGACATCGGCCTGCGCCCCCAGAACCACAGTTGCCCGCGCCGTCGCCTCGCCGCCCACCCCGGTCCCCCCAAACAC
>NZ_VJZC01001075.1 GCF_009377185.1 Streptomyces spongiae | reverse complement strand
CCACAGGGACGGTTCGGCGACGCGGCGAGTGTGCGTGTCGGACGCACCGGCGCACCTGGCGTCACCCCGGCCTGCCCGCCAAATTCCCGCCACCCGCCCGAAGGACAAGCCCCACGTCGTCACGGACGCGGCCCCTCCCTACTCGCGCGAAACCCCGAGCCGGGGAGGAGGAGCCACAAGGGCGGTTCAGCGACGCGGCGAGTGTGCGTGCCCGGCGCACCGGCGGACCCGGCGTCACCCCGGCCTGCCCGACCGGGGGCGCGGAACCGCGGGCGGAGGGGGCGCCACGGGGCCGCAACGTGGCTCGCTTGCGTGCCGGACGTTGCGGCGTGCCCGGCGGTCCCAGGGGGCTTCGGCGTGGACGGGGATCAGCCGAAGCGGCCGGAGATGTAGTCCTCGGTGCGGCGGTCGGAGGGAGTGGAGAAGATCCGCTCGGTCTCGTCGTACTCGACGAGCCGGCCGTGCCGTTCGCCGTCTTCGTCGATGTCCGAGGTGAAGAAGGCGGTGCGGTGCGAGACCCGCGCGGCCTGCTGCATGTTGTGGGTGACGACGACGATCGTGAACTCCTGGGCCAGGTGCTCCATGAGGTCCTCGATCTTCGCCGTGGCGATCGGGTCCAGGGCCGAGCAGGGCTCGTCCATCAGGATCACCTCGGGCTCGACCGCGATGGTGCGGGCGATGCACAGCCGCTGCTGCTGGCCGCCGGACAGGGCGAGCGCGGAGGTCTTGAGCTTGTCCTTGACCTCGTCCCACAGCGCGGCACGGGTGAGCGTCTCCTCGACCAGGCCGTCCAGGTCCCCCTTGAACCCGCCCACGCGCGGCCCGTACGCGATGTTGTCGTAGATCGACTTGGGGAACGGGTTGGGCTTCTGGAAGACCATGCCGATACGGCGCCGCACCTCGATGGGATCGACCTCCTTCCCGTACAGGTTCTCGCTGTGGTAGCTGATCTTCCCGAGCACGCGGGCCGTGGGGATGAGGTCGTTCATCCGGTTGAGGCAGCGGATCATGGTGGACTTCCCGCAGCCGGAGGGGCCGATCATGGCGGTGATCTGGCGGTTGCCGATGGTCATGTTGACGTCGCGGACGGCCTCGTGGTCGCCGTAGAACACGGACACGCCACCGATCTCGAAGACCGGCGTGGTCAGCGGCGGTGCACCACGGAAGGAGACCTGCGGGACGGTGGTCCCGGCGGAGGACCCGGAGGACTCGGAGGACCCGGAGGACTCGGAGGACTCGGGGACGTCCGCCGAGGAGGCGGGGGAGGCAGGGGAGG
>NZ_VJZC01001074.1 GCF_009377185.1 Streptomyces spongiae | reverse complement strand
AGATCCGGCCGTCCGTTTGTCGGCGTGACGGGCCCTTCGACCAATCGACCCACCATCCACCCTCGAAACCCACCTTCGAACGACTCGATCCACTCGACGACGGGAGACGTCATGGCAGGCTTTCTGGACCGTGCCAAGGAGCAGGCGCAGCGCGGCCTTGTGCAGGGCAAGCAGAAGCTCGACGAAGTGCAGACCCAGCGGGCCGGCAGTGATCTGCTGAAGAAACTGGGCGCGGCGTACTACGCGGAGCGGCGCGGCAGCGGCTCCCCGGCCGCCACACAGCAGGCCGTCCAGGCGCTGGAGGCCCACATCGCCACGCACGGCGACGGCGTCCTGCGCTCCTGAGTCGGGGGGCGGGCTCTCACGGCGCCACCCTCGGCTCACCGTACAACTGCTCGACCCATCCTCCGGACGACTGTCGTCAGCGGTCCGACCATCTTCCCGGCACAAGCCCCGACACCCCAGTACCACCCCCGACACCCCGACAGCCGCCTGACCGGATCGGCTCGCTCACCATGCGAACGGCGGGTCGCGGCCGTCGGGTTGGGGGTACAAGCTGCGGTACGAGGCGGCCGCGACAGGTGGCCGTTGCCCAGTGTGAAGGAGCCGGTCATGGCCCCACCCATGTCCGCGAGCAGGTTTCTCACCATCCTCAGGGACGAGGGCGTCACGGTCGTCGAGGTCGGTGACTGGGAGCACCACAACCGCAACCACAAGGGTCCATGGGGTCCGGTCCACGGCGTGATGATCCACCACACGGTGACGTCGGGCAGCGGGAGAACCGTGGAGATCTGCCGCGACGGCTACGCGGGCCTGCCCGGCCCGCTGTGCCATGGCGTCATCACCAAGGACGGCCGTGTCCACCTCGTCGGCTACGGCCGCTCCAACCACGCAGGGCTGGGCGATGACGACGTCCTGCGGGCGGTGATCGCCGAGAAGACCCTCCCACCGGACAACGAGGCGAACACGGACGGCAACCGCCACTTCTACGGCTTCGAGTGCGAGAACCTCGGCGACGGCGAGGATCCCTGGCCTGAGGCCCAGTTGGACGCCATCGAGCGTGTCTCCGCGGCGGTCTGCCGCCACCACGGCTGGACGGCCCGCTCGGTGATCGGCCACCTGGAGTGGCAGCCGGGCAAGGTGGACCCCCGCGGCTTCACGATGGCGTCGATGAGGGAGCGCATCCACGAGCGGCTGAAGTGACACGCGTCTTCGACTGATAGCGGGGCGGTGCCGACCACCGCCCCACCCCATCCCGCCGGTTGACCCAACCCGCCGGTAC
>NZ_VJZC01001073.1 GCF_009377185.1 Streptomyces spongiae | reverse complement strand
GCCCCGTCCCGCCCTTCCTGACGGACAAGGACCTCGACGGCCCCGACCGCAGGCTGCGCACCCTCTCGGACGTGACCGTCGACGTCGGCTCGCCGATGAACGTCCTGCCGATCTACGACACGACCACGGACTGGGAACACCCGGTGCGGCGCCTGCGCGAGCGTCCGCCGCTCGACCTCATCGCCATCGACAACCTGCCGTCCCTGCTGCCGCGCGAGGCGAGCACCGACTTCTCGGGCTCGCTGTTGCCGCAGCTGCTGGACTTCGGCGTCACCGGGCCGTGGGGGCGTTGCCTGGCCCGCTTTCATGAGGCGTTGCGTGAAGCCGGTATCGGAGGAGGGGAGTTCGACGATGACTGAGGGCACGGGCGGGACCGCGAAGGAGGCCGCCCCGGCGAGCGGCACGGTCCACTGGATCGGGGCGGGCCTGTCCACGGGCAGCGGCCTCGCCGCACTGTGCGACACCGCCGACCGTGTACGGCTCTGGCACCGCACCGAGGAACGGGCCGCTGACGCCCTGGCGGCCCTGGGCCTGACGGGCCGTGCCGAGCCCCGCGCGTACACACTCGCCGCACTGGCGGCCGACCTCGCCCCAGGAGACGTCGTCGTCTCCATGCTCCCGGCC
Source organism: Streptomyces spongiae (assembly GCF_009377185.1). Lineage (GTDB taxonomy): Bacteria > Actinomycetota > Actinomycetes > Streptomycetales > Streptomycetaceae > Streptomyces > Streptomyces spongiae. Next base: position 660 of record NZ_VJZC01001073.1, on the reverse strand, counting down.
CCGGAGCACGCGCCGCTGCTGGCCACGGCCATCGAACGGCGGGCCCACTTCGCCTGCTCCAGCTATGTCTCGGACGCGGTCCTCGACCAGGTGCCGGCGGCCGAGGCCGAGGGCCTGACCGTCCTCACCGAGGCCGGTCTCGACCCGGGCATCGACCACCTCTTCGCCCACAGCCTGATCGCGCGGGCCGAGCGGGCCGTCGGCGTGGACACGGCGGCCACGTACACCCTCACCTCGTACTGCGGCGGCATCCCGGCCGTACCGAACGACTTCAAGTACCGCTTCAGCTGGGCGCCGGCCGGCGTGCTGAACGCCCTGCGCGCACCGGCCCGCTACATCGAGGACGGCGCGGAGACGACGGCGGCCCGCCCCTGGGAGGCGACCCGCCCCCACGTGATCGACGGCGAGACCTTCGAGGCGTACCCCAACCGCGACAGCGTCCCCTTCCTCCGCCAGTACGCCCTCCCGGCCGCCTGGAAGCCCCGCACCTTCGTCCGCGGCACCCTCCGCCTCGACGGCTGGCGGACCGCCTGGGCCCCGGTCTTCGCGGAGCTCGAACGCGGCGACGACGAGCGCATCGCCGCGCTCGCCCGGGAACTGGCGGCGACGTACCCCACCACCGAGGCCGACCGCGACCGGGTCGTCCTCGCGGTGTCGCTC
>NZ_VJZC01001072.1 GCF_009377185.1 Streptomyces spongiae | reverse complement strand
CCACCACGCCGGGCCTCAACTGCCGCCCCTAATAGCGCAGATGCTCCACCAACAACAAGCATCGCGACGTGTGACAGGTGTCACCCACGGAGTTGCCGGAGGCGCGGAATTTACCAGCCTCCTACAACAGGTCAATTTAATATGTGCAATTGCACCGCCGACCGGGGCGCCCCCACAGAAGATCCGACACCTCTCCCCAGAGTCCGACAAGCTCGCGCACGAGGCGGCAGGCCAGGTGCCCACAAACCCCACACGGGACCCACCGCGCCCGCGCACAAAAAAAATCGCGCTGGACCCGGCGGAGTCCAGCGCGATCGACGACGCACCCGTGTTGCTTGTCTGCAGAGTGTGGCCCGCCCGGAGAGACCCCGGCGGTTCCGAAGAGCGTGGGCGTGGGCCCTGTTGGGGCAGGATCCCGCGTCGTTTGGAGCTGTGGGTCGGGCGGCTCGACATGTTGGGGGAACTGCCGATTCGCCCTGCTATGCGATGGTTCAGGCCTCGCTGCGCTGCTGCGGAATGCCCGCGAGCAGTGCGCGGACCTCGGCCTCGCGGTAACGGCGGTGACCGCCGAGCGTACGGATGGACGTGAGCTTGCCGGCCTTCGCCCACCGCGTGACCGTCTTCGGGTCCACGCGGAACATCGTGGCGACCTCAGCCGGGGTCAGCAGCGGCTCGGCATCAGGGGTGCGAGCGGTCATGAGCGGCCTCCTCGGGAGAACCGAACCTTCTCGGTTCTTTCTTCTAAATTCTGCACCTTGACCCGCGTTGCCCGAAATGGCGGATGCGGGTCGAGTCGGTTATAGGACGAACGGCTTGTCCTCGGCACTACAACTACACCATCTGTCCAGCCGCGTCGGCCAAACCGATGGAATTGCCCTCCCAGGTGTTCATCAGCGACGGAAGCCGATGGACCATGCCATAGCGGACAGTCACGCCACTGTGACGATCGGTCACAGTGGCGATCAGGAGTCATCAGACCCCCCATAGCGTGCAATGCTGAGATTCCACCCAGAGGTGGGCAGAAGAAGCCTCCCCCGGACTCCTTGTCCTATTTTGGCATGAGGAGGGGCGTAAGAGGCAAGACCCTTGTAAGTGCAGTCCGTCACGCTTGACGACTACTTGACACAAAAGACCGGATCAGGGCCCCTACGTCCCCCGTCACCCCCCAACGCACGCTTCGGTGCGTCAAGCCCGGGCCAAGGGTCGATAGTTCACCATGACATCACAGTTCACGGAAAGCTCTTTCCATCACAGATCGCCAACTCTGTGACTCGAGCCATCAGTTAGGG
>NZ_VJZC01001071.1 GCF_009377185.1 Streptomyces spongiae | reverse complement strand
GCCCTGTTCCCCGCCCTCGTCAGCTCCCTCTCCTGTCCGCAGTACCCGCGCCGGGCGCCGGGCTACCGTCCGAGATCGGTACATATATGGACGTACATGGATTTACATGGGTGAATCACCTCACGGGCGCCTACTGTGGGGACATGGGCGGCGGCGTGGTGACGCTGTTCCTGTGCGGTGATGTGATGCTCGGGCGCGGTGTCGACCAGATCCTCGCGCACCCCGGTGATCCGGCACTGCGGGAGGACTACGTCAGGGACGCCCGGGAGTACGTCCGGCTCGCGGAGGCGGCGAACGGCCCGATCCCCGCTCCCGTGGATCCCTCCTGGCCGTGGGGCGAGGCGCTGGGGGTGCTGCGGGAGGCCGCGCCGGACGTCAGGATCGTGAACCTGGAGACGTCCGTGACGCGGCGTGACGCGTTCGCGTACGGCAAGTCCGTCCACTACCGGATGCACCCGGAGAACCTGCCCGCGCTCGCGGTGGCCCGGCCCGACGTGTGCGTCCTGGCCAACAACCACGTGCTGGACTTCGGCCGCCCGGGCCTGACGGAGACGCTCGACTCACTGGCACGCGCGGGCCTGCGGGTGGTGGGCGCCGGACGGGACACCGACGAGGCGTACACGCCCGCGGCGGTGCCCGTCGCGGACGGGGGCCGTGTGCTGGTGTTCGCCCTCGGGGCACGGTGCAGCGGCGTCCCGCCGGACTGGGCGGCGACCGCGGACGTGCCCGGCGTCGCGTACGTCCCCGACCTGTCGGCGGCCACGGCCGACGCGGTGGTCCGGCACGTGGGGCGGGCCAAACGTCCGGGCGACGTCGCGGTCGTGTCCGTGCACTGGGGCTCCAACTGGGGATACCGCGTCCCCCGGGAACAACTCCGCTTCGGGCGCGCCCTGGTCGACGGCGGTGTCGACATCGTCCACGGTCACTCCTCGCACCACCCGCGGCGCGTGGAGGTGTACCGCGACCGGCTGATCCTGCACGGCTGCGGCGACTTCATCGACGACTACGAGGGCATCGCCGGGTACGAGGAGTACCGCGACGACCTGCGGCTCGTCCACCTCGTCTCGGTGGCGGCGGACACGGGGCGGCTCACCGGCCTGCGCATGGTGCCCCTGCGGGCCCGCCGGATGCGGCTGGAGCCCGCGCCGGACGCGGACCGCGCCTGGCTGCGGGCGACCCTCGACCGCATCAGCGACGGAGTCCGGATCGCCTTGGCGCCCGACAACACGCTCGCGCTCGCGCATCCCCCGACCGGCCGTTTCAGCCCCTCCGGCGTTTGAGGAGCGGGGTCCGGGGC
>NZ_VJZC01000107.1 GCF_009377185.1 Streptomyces spongiae | reverse complement strand
CGCGGCCAACGGCCAGGCGAGCAGCGCCCCCTTCGCCCCGAGCTTCAACGGCGCCGAAAACGTCACCCCCTCGCCCACTTCCTTGGCATGCGCGGCAACATCCTGCTCAGGCCCGAGCCAGACCGCGAGCCGCCAGGCCAGCAACGAACCCAGCAGCCCCCCGACCGCCAGCGCCACCACCAGCGGCACACCCCCACGCCGCCGCACGAGAAACACCACGAGCGCGCTCACGGCCCCGAACCCCAGCGCCAGCAGCGTGAACGTCCCGTCCACCCCGACGGCCTGCTCCCCCTCGGTGTCCCGCAGATACACCGCGCCACCGTCGGAGACCAACGGCACATGCGGCGCCAGCCACCACCACAGCACCCCGAGCAGCGCTCCCGCGAGCGCCACCCCCACCATGATGATCGCGGCCTGACGCACTTCGGTCTTCATCCCGGGACCGTCCTGTTCACCGTCCTGTCCGTACGCGGCCACCCCGGGAACGGGTGACGCCTGCCAAGGACTGTGCGAGGACAGCGGGGCCTGGTCGTGCGACGGTTCATTCGGCGGCGGAGGCGGAGTCAGCGGTGCGGTCACCCTGACATCGTGCCAGGCGCGTCTGTGCGACGCGTCACCGGACGGCCGCCCGGCGGTACGCCCAGGTCGCGACCGCCAGCGAGGCCACCCCGACTCCGGCGCACACGGCCAGATCACCGAGCACGAACGCCCAGTCCGGGTCGCTCCCGAAGGTCCGCGCGAACGCCTCCACACCGTACGTCGACGGCAGCAGATCACGCGCGAACCCCACCACACCCGGCAGCCGTTCCGGCGGCAGGACCCCGAGCAGCAGCGCCGCCGACATGCCCAACTGCCCCAACAGCGTGGCCAGTTCCGGCCGCGGCGCCAGCAGGCCGAGCGCCGCCCCGAGACCGGCCAACGCGGCCCCCGCGAGCGGGATCACCGCGACGAGCACCCACAGGTTCCCCAGCGGTAGCCCGAAGAGCACGCACCCGAAGACCGCGGTCACCACCGTCCCCGGCACCGTGAACGACGCGTACGCCCCCGCCGCACCCAGAACGACAGCGGCGGGCGGCACCGGCAGCGTCGCGTAGTGGTCGAGCCCGCCACTGGCCCGCAGCTGCCCGAAGTACTGGGCGAGCAGGTTCAGTGCGACGAAGGCGACCACGAGCACGGCGGACCCGGCGACCACTGCCTGGGCCTCGGCCCCGCCGTCCACGACGCCCCGCATCAGGATCATGATCCCGATCGACTGGAAGGTCGCCACGAACAGCAGCGGGATCCGCGCGACGCGCGCCCGCGAGAGCTGCGCCCGGTACACGGCTCCCAGCGACGGCCACAGCCGCGCCCGCGGACCGAGCGCGGCCGGTGCCCCGGCACGCTCCTCCACGGCCAGGGCACCGCCCGGCAGAACCTCCACGGGTACGACACTCACGTCGAGCTGCTCCTCTTCGCTCCGGCTGCCGCCCAGTCTCGTACGGCTGCGGCCGCGGTTGCGTTCACGCCTTCACCAGTCCCTGCGCGTCGCCGCCCAGCGCCAGGTACACGTCCTCCAGGCTGGGCGTGGCGAGCGTGAAGTCGTCCAGGGCCACGAAGGCCGCGCCGCCGGTGACCGTGGCGACCACCGCGCGGGCCTCCTCGGGCGCGAGCCGCAGCGTCCAGCGGCGCCCGGACTCCAGGGCCCGGGACCGTAGCGCGGCGACCTCGGGGACGTCCAGCGGCGCCCGCTCACGCCACACCAGCTCGACGCGTACCTCGCCCGCCACCTTCTCCTTCAGGCCGCCCGGGGTGTCGCAGGCGATGACCCGCCCCTGGTCTAGGACGGCTACCCGGTCGAGGACGGTCTCCGCCTCGATGACGTTGTGGGTGACGAGCAGGACGGTGGTGCCGTGTTCGGCCCGGCGCCGGTCGACGGCGGCCCAGACGGCCCGCCGGGCGACGGGGTCCATGCCGGTGGTCGGCTCGTCCAGGACGAGCAGGGGCCGCTCACCGACCAGTGCGGCGGCGAAGCAGGCCAGCCGCCGCTGGCCGCCCGACAGCTTCCTGATCGGCCGCGGGGCGAGGGCCGTGAGCCCCAGCTCCTCCAGTACGGCGTCCCGCTCGTCCCTGGCCCGCCGCACATCGAGCCCGCGCAGCCGGCCGGTCGTCTCCGCGGCGAGCGACACGGTCAGGTCGTCCAGAGCGGTCGACTCCTGCCCGAGGTACGCAAGGATCCGAGCGGCCCTCTCGGGGTGCCGCACGATGTCGTGCCCGAGGATCTCGACCGTGCCGTCGTCCGGTCGCATCAGTCCGGTGAGCTGCCGGACGAGCGTCGACTTCCCAGCCCCGTTCGGCCCGAGCAGACCGAAGATCTCCCCGCGCCGGACCTCCAGCCCGACGGCGTCATTGGCCCGCACGGCAGGCGTTCCGGGCGTCCCGCGCCGTCCGCGCACCGCCGGATACGTCTTCGTCAGCCCCCGCACCGCGCACACGACATCCGCACCGTGTCGGCTCCCGGGTTCCGTGCGCGTGCTCACGAGGAACGAGCCTACGGGGTCCGGAACCCGGGTCGGTCCCCGGGGCGCCCGATGCACATATGTCCGGCGCCACCGAACGGCTACCCGATCGCCACCGGACCGCGCCCGGACTCACCCCGCCTCACGGTCCCCGCAGCCCCAGGCCCACCACCCGCGTCCGGGTCACTCCCCGGGCACGGGCGCCGCCGCCGTCCGTACGTCGATCTCCCGCCAGAACCCGGCCCGGATGGCGTACCGGTCGTGCTCGTCGATCTGATCGTCCTTGTGGGCGAGCAGCCCGAACCGCGCGGCGTAGCGCAGCAGCTCCCCGTCCACGCGGTGCGGGATCCTCGGGTACATCCCGGAGAGCTTCTGCAGGTGTGCCTGCTCCGTCAGCCGCGCCATCCAGCGCCGTGCGAACACCTGCCCGACCTCGTACGGATCGCCGCCGACCGTGGTGATGTCCTCCTCCCGGTCCGCCCACCGCTGCTCGGCCGTGGTGAGCTGTGCCAGCGTCGGCATGGACGCGGCCTCAGCCGGCTCGGCGGCGACTCCGGGGCGCTCCACCCACCCCTTGTCGGAGGACCAGCGCAGCGTGGCGTTCGCGGGATGCTGCGCGGTCTGCGCGCCGGCCGCCCGCATGGTCGCCAGGTCCTTCGGCGTCGGCACTCCCTTGGACGCCGCCGCGGCCCGCTCCTGCGTCCCGTTGTGCGGCACGGCGGCCGCGGCCGCGTGCTCCGCCTCGTCGGCGGTCCGCTCGGACGCGGTGAGCGCCGACTCCGGCAGCGGCGCCGACAGGATCGCGGCGATCTCGGGCCGCGGCACGGGCTGCGGGGCGCACACCCCGCCGAGGTCCTTCGCCCGGACCGCCTTGGTGATCCACGCCCGGTCCAGCACGCGCCGCTCGTCGGCCTCGGCGACCAGGTCCTCGGACTGGTTGTAGTCGCCGTCCGCGGCCTGCACGGCCCACAGGTGTACGGCGACCCCGTGTTCCTTGGCCGCCATCATGCCCGGCAGCAGGTCGCCGTCCCCGGTCACGAGCACGATGTCCGAGCAGGCCCGGTTGCGCGCCAGTTCGGTGAGCTCGGCGTGCATGGCGGCGTCCACGCCCTTCTGCGCCCATCGCCCGTCACTGCGGGTCAGGGCACCGAGCCGTACGGTGACGCGTGGCATCACGCGCAGTCTGCGGTGCTCGGGCTGCGGTACGCGGTCGGGGGCGCCGTCGAACCAGTAGATACGCAGCAGTGGCCGCTCGGTGTCGGCTTCGGCGCGCTCACGCAGTCCCTGGATGAGGGCGGCGTGATCGACGGTGATCCGGGAGCGGGAGGGTTCTCCGGCGAGAAGGCTGGCGGCAGCCCCGAGCAGATACCCGGCGTCCACCAGGACGATGCAGCGGTCCACGCGATCCACCCTCTTTCCGGGAGGTTTGCTTCGGGCTTCCTTCGAGTCTGCCCGACCGCGCGGAGGTTAACGGCCGGAACTCGATCATCGGCGTGGCGCATCGGCGCAGAGGTCACGGACAGAGCTTGTCACGCAGGGTAATTCTCCGAAATGCGCGACGTGTCCCCCTATGTGAATCTGGTCGCGGCCCTGGCCCCTAGATCCCCACAGGAGGCAGAGCACCATGGCCAAGAACAAGAACCGCAAGCAGGGCGCCCAGCCGAACCGCCGCCCGCAGGCCGAGCAGGCCGAGGAGCGGGCGCAGCGGAGCTCGATGGAGCCGATGTCGCACCCCCAGGACAGCCCCGCCGACGTTGCCCGTAAGAAGCAGAAGAGCTTCGGTCACAACTGAGGCCCGGCCACCGGCTGTTGAGGCCCAGACATACAGCGAGGGGCGCATCCCTTTCCGGATGCGCCCCTCGCGCACGTCAGTACGCGGTCCTCAGCCCGCGAGACAGGACGGCCCGAGCAGCACCTTCAGATCGCCGAAGAGGGCCGGATCGGGCTTCACCCGGTGGCGGTCGAGCCGCAGCACCGTCGTCTTCGTCGGCCCCTGGAGCTTGATCCGCACCTCGCTGTCGCCCCTGTGGTGGCTGAGGATCTCACCGAGACGGCTGACCATGGGCGGCGTGACTCTCGTGGCCGGGATGGTGAGGATCACGGGCGCGTTGGTGCCCGCGTTCGACAGGTCGGGGACCTGGAGTTCCATCGCGACCAGCCGGGGGACGTCCTCGCGCTTGTCGAGCCGTCCCTTGACGAACACCACCGCGTCCTCGACCAGTTGCGTCGACACCAGCTGGTACGTGGCGGGGAAGAACATGCACTCGATGGAACCCGCCAGGTCCTCCACCGTCGCGATCGCCCACGCGTTGCCCTGCTTGGTCATCTTGCGCTGGAGCCCGGAGATGATCCCACCGATGGTCACCACCGCCCCGTCCGAGTGCTCACCCCCGGTCAGCTGGGCGATACCGGCGTCCGCCTTGTCCGCCAGCACATGCTCAAGACCGAACAGGGGATGGTCGGAGACGTACAGACCGAGCATCTCCCGCTCCTGGGCGAGCAGATACGTCTTGTCCCACTCGTCGGTGGCGAAGTCCACGTCCAGCCCGAAGCCCGGCTCGCTGCTGTCGTCCTCGCCCATCCCGCCGAACAGGTCGAACTGGCCCTCGGCCTCCTTGCGCTTGACCGCGACCACGTTGTCGATCATCGGCTCGAAGTGCGCGGTCAGCCCCTTGCGGGTGTGGCCCAGGGTGTCGAAGGCGCCGGCCTTGATCAGCGACTCCGTGGTGCGCTTGTTGCAGGCGGCCGCCTCGACCTTGTCGAGGTAGTCGGGGAAGGAGGCGTACTTCCCCTTCGCCTTGCGGGACCGGATGATCGACTCGACCACGTTCGTACCGACGTTGCGCACGGCCTCCAGGCCGAAGAGGATCACGTCGTCGCCCTGGGCGGCGAAGTTGTGGACCGACTCGTTCACGTTCGGCGGCAGCACCTTGATACGCATGCGCCGGCACTCGTTCAGGTAGACGGCCGACTTGTCCTTGTCGTCCTTGACCGAGGTGAGCAGCGCGGCCATGTACTCGGCCGGGTAGTTCGCCTTGAGATAGCCGGTCCAGTAGGAGACGAGTCCGTACGCGGCCGAGTGGGCCTTGTTGAAGGCGTAGCCGGCGAAGGGGACCAGCACGTCCCACAGGGCCTGGATCGCCTCGTCGCTGTAGCCGTTCTTCTTGGCTCCGGCCTGGAAGATGGTGAAGTTCTTCGCCAGTTCCTCGGGCTTCTTCTTGCCCATCACGCGGCGGAGGATGTCGGCTTCGCCGAGTGAGTAGCCGGCGATGATCTGGGCGGCCTTCTGCACCTGCTCCTGGTAGACGATCAGGCCGTAGGTGACGTCCAGGACCTCCTTGAGCGGCTCCTCCAGCTCCTTGTGGATCGGCGTGATCTCCTGGCGGCCGTTCTTGCGCTCGGCGTAGTTGATGTGCGAGTTCATGCCCATCGGGCCCGGCCGGTAGAGGGCCGAGACGGCGGAGATGTCCTCGAAGTTGTCGGGCTGCATCTGGCGGAGCAGCGAGCGCATGGGGCCGCCGTCGAACTGGAAGACGCCGAGGGTGTCACCGCGGCAGAGCAGTTCGAAGGTCTTGGGGTCGTCCAGCGGGAGGGAGAGCATCTCCAGGTCGACGCCCTTGTTGGCCTTCACCATCTTGATGGCGTCGTCCATGATCGTGAGGTTGCGCAGGCCCAGGAAGTCCATCTTCAGCAGGCCGAGCGACTCGCACTGGGGGTAGTCCCACTGTGTGATGGTCACGCCGTCGGTGTGCCGTACCCAGATCGGGGCGTGGTCGACGATGGGCTCGCTGGACATGATGACGCCGGCGGCGTGCACACCCATCTGACGGACCAGGCCCTCGACGCCCTTGGCGGTGTCGATGACCTTCTTCACGTCGGGCTCGTTCTCGTACATCCCCCGGATCTCGCCGGCCTCGCTGTAGCGCGGGTGCGAGGGATCGGTGATGCCGTTCAGGTCGATGCCCTTGCCGAGGACGTCGGCGGGCATCGCCTTGGTGAGCCGGTCGCCCATCGCGTACGGATAGCCCAGCACGCGCGCGGAGTCCTTGATCGCGTTCTTCGCCTTGATCTTGCCGTACGTGCCGATCATGGCGACCTTGTCGGCGCCGTACTTCTCCGTCACGTACCGGATCACCTCGACGCGCCGACGCTCGTCGAAGTCGATGTCGACATCGGGCATCGAGACGCGCTCGGGGTTGAGGAACCGCTCGAAGATCAGACCGTGCGGGATGGGGTCGAGGTCGGTGATGCCCATGGCGTACGCGACGATCGAACCGGCCGCGGAACCACGGCCCGGGCCGACCGCGATGCCCTGCTCCTTGGCCCACATGATGAAGTCGGCGACGACGAGGAAGTACCCCGGGAACCCCATCTGGATGATGACGTCCATCTCGTACTCGGCCTGCTTCTGGCGGTCCTCGGGGACGTTGCCGCTGAAGCGGCGCGCCATGCCGCGGCGGACCTCCTCCTGGAACCAGGTGACCTCGGTGAAGCCCTCGGGGATGTCGAACTTCGGCATGAGGTTCTTGGCCTCGAACATGCCGGTGGTGTCGACCATCTCGGCGATGAGCCGTGTGTTGTCACAGCCCTGGCGCCAGATGTCCGAGTTCTCCAGGGCGTACATCTCCTCGGTGCTCTTGAGGTAGTAGCCACCGCCGTCCAGCTTGAAGCGGTCCGGGTCGGAGAGGTTCTTGCCGGTCTGGATGCACAGCAGGGCGTCGTGGGCGGTCGCCTCGTGCGCGTACGTGTAGTGCGAGTCGTTGGTGACCAGCGGCGGGATGTTGAGCTTCCTGCCGACCTCCAGCAGATCGTCACGCACCCGGCTCTCGAGCTCGAGTCCGTGCTGCATCAGCTCCAGGAAGAAGCGGTCCTTGCCGAAGATGTCCTGGTAGTCGGCGGCCGCCTTGAGGGCCTCGTCGAACTGGCCGAGGCGCAGCCGGGTCTGGACTTCGCCGGAGGGGCAGCCGGTGGAGGCGACGATCCCGTCGGACCACTGGGAGAGGGACTCCTTGTCCATCCGGGGCCACTTCTGCAGCCAGCCTTCGGCATAGGAGTCGGAGGAGAGCCGGAAGAGGTTGTGCAGACCTGTCTTGTTCGTCGACCACATGGTCAGGTGGGTGTACGAACCGCTCGCGGAGACGTCGTCGCGCTTCTGGTGCGGCTGGCCCCACTTGATCTTGCGCTTGTTGCGCCGCGACTCGGGGGCGATGTACGCCTCGATCCCGATGATCGGGGTGACTCCGGCCTTCTTCGCGGAATGGAAGAAGTCGTACGCCCCGTGGAGATTGCCGTGGTCGGACATGGCGATGTGGGTCATGCCCATCTCGTTGCACGCGTTGAACATGTCCTTCAGCCGCGCGGCACCGTCCAGCAGCGAGTACTGGGTGTGGACGTGCAGGTGCGTGAACGGCGGCTTTGACACGGCTTCGGCCTCCAAATGAACGGGTGCGGCGCGGAGCGCCTCGTTGAGGGGCGGTGGTCGGGTGACGGGTGGGCGTAGGTCGACGAGGGTCCGACAGGCTGCGGACAGTCTGGGGGACAGCGTCGAAGTCTATGCCTCGGCACTGACACTCGGAGCGGTCTCCCCCGTACCTTCATCCGGGAGTCGCGGGCACTCCCGCGTACCGTCGGACGTTGAAAAGAACCAGGGGACTCTTCCCCTCAGAAGGCACATCCGCCACACATGTCACACACCACCACCTGCACCAGGAGGCACCCAGCGATGTCGGTTCCGCAGCTCAGCGCCGAGCAACGCGGCGAGCAGATCCTCGCCGTCTTCGACACCGCCTTCGGCGACCTCCTGGCCGCCGACCCGGCCGCCTTCCGTGTGAAGTTCCGGAAGATGGCCGCGTCCGCCTTCGCCTTCTACCGGGGCACGGCGTGCCTCTTCTACCACGATCTCGATCAGGAGAAGCGGGGCGGCCCGTTCCTGGACGACCGCACCTCGCGCGTGTGGATCCACGGCGACCTGCACGCGGAGAACTTCGGCACGTACATGGACGCCACGGGCCGCCTGATCTTCAACGTCAACGACTTCGACGAGGCGTACGTGGGCCCCTTCACCTGGGACCTGAAGCGCTTCGCGGCCTCCGTGGCCCTGATCGGGTACGCGAAGGCGCTCGGCGACGAGCAGATCACCGAGCTGGTGCGGGTGTACGCGGGCGCGTACCGCGAGCGCGTCCACGCCATCGCGACCGGCGCCAAGAGCGACGAGGTGCCGCCCTTCACGCTGGACACCGCCCAGGGCCCGCTGCTGGACGCGCTGCGCGACGCCCGCTCGCTGACCCGCTTCGGGCTGCTGGACTCTATGACGGAGATCCGTGACTTCGAGCGCCGCTTCGCACCCGGCGGCGGTTCCATCGAGCTGGACGCTGCCACCCGCTACAAGGTCCTGGCGGCCTTCGACGGCTACCTGGAGACACTCCCGGAGTCGTCGCTCGCCCGCCCCGACTCGTACCGCGTGAAGGACGTCGTCGGCCGCCGCGGCATCGGCATCGGCTCCGCGGGCCTGCCGTCGTACAACATCCTCCTGGAGGGCGCCACGGACGCCCTGGAGAACGATGTGGTGATCTACATCAAGCAGGCCCAGACCCCGGCCGTCTCCCGCCACATCACGGACGCGGCGATCCGTGGCTACTTCCAGCACGAGGGCCACCGCACGGTGATCTCGCAGCGCGCCCTCCAGGCGCACGCCGACCCGTGGCTGGGCTGGACCGAGCTGGACGGCGCGGGCCAGCTGGTCGCCGAGGTCTCGCCGTACGCGGTGGACCTGGACTGGGGCGACATCGACGACCCGGAGGAGATCGCGGCGGTCGTCGGCGATCTGGGCCGGGCGACGGCCACCATGCACGCCGCCGCGGACGACCTGTCCGGCCAGTCCCTGGTGCCGTTCTCCACGGAGCGGGCCATCGACGCGGCGATCGCTGCCGACGAGGACGGCTTCGCACCTCTCCTGGTGGACTTCGCACACGAGTACGGGGCACGCGCACGTGCGGACCACCAGATCTTCGTGGACCTGTTCCGCAACGGCCGGATCCCCGGCCTCTAGGACCACACGCTCACAGGGGACCTTTAGGGGTCCCTTACGTGAGTTCGTGGGAGACTCTGCAACGCCATGGACATATCCGGGACCCGCCTCAGAGCCGTACGCGCGGCGCTGTTCACGGCATTCGTCGTGACGCTCAGCACCGCGTCGCACGTGCTGCTGTCGCGGGCCCCGCTGCCCCTGACCACGGTGGCCGCGCTCGCGGGTGCCGTCTTCGCCGTCGCGTACGCGCTGGCGGGCCGCGAGCGCGGCTTCGGGAGGATCGCGGCGCTGCTGATCCCCCTGGAGCTGGCCGCCGACACGGTGTTCACAGCGGGCCAGCACGCCTGTTACGGCCGGGCCGGCGGCCCTGTCGCGGGCCCGCTGCGCCAGGTCGGCCTCGACGTGCTGTGCGGTGGCGGCAGCGTGGGCGGCCCGCTGACGCGGGTCACCGGCGACTCCGGCCGGGCGGCCTCCCTCCTCGCCAACGCCGACCCGGCCGCCGCCTGGCTGCTGCTCGCCGCCCACGTCGGCGTCGGGCTCCTCGCGGCCGCCTGGCTGCGGCGTGGCGAGCGGGCGCTGGCCCAGCTGCTGGGCGCGGCCGTCGCGGCGACCTTCCGGCCGCTGCTGATGGCCGTCGCGGCGGTGACGGTACGGCTCGCACCGGCCCGGCTCCGGATGCCGCGCTCCGTGCTCCGTACGGCCACCGCGCGCACCCTCCTGTACGCGCACTCCCTGGGACGGCGTGGACCGCCGTGCTCGGTCGCTGTCGCCTGAGCGACAGCCCCCCGGTCGCGCCTGAGCGGCGCCGACAGCACTGAGCACAAGTAGTCCCCCACACGTATCCCGCGTACGACGTGTGCGCGTCCCATATGGAGATCACCAACATGAGCAAGCGGAACAGCCAGGAGGCGAAGAGGGCGGCCCGTGAGCGCCTGCGCGAGGAGCGCGAGCGCCAGGCCAAGCGTGCCAAGGTCAGGCGGCAGCTCGTCGTCGCCGGTTCGATGGTCGCGGTCCTCGCGATAGCCGGCGGCGTCGGGTACGCCGTCGTGCAGAACAACAAGCCCACCAAGTGGGAGGAGGCCGCCGACGCGAAGGTGGTCGCCCCCGCCAACACCTCGGGCAAGAACGGCACCACCGTCGTGGTCGGCGACTCCAAGTCCAAGAACACGATCCACCTCTACGAGGACCCACGCTGCCCGGCCTGCGCCCAGTTCGAACAGACCGTCGGCGAGACCGTCAACAAGGGCATGAAGGACGGCACCTACAAGCTCTCCTTCACCCTCGGCACCTTCCTCGACGGCAACCTCGGCGGCGAGGGCTCCAAGAAGGCGCTGAGCGCGCTCGGCGCCGCGCTGAACGTCAGCACCGACGCGTTCCTGGAGTACAAGACCGCGCTGTACTCGACCAAGTACCACCCGGAGGAGTCGACCGACGAGTTCTCCAAGGACAGCTACCTGATCAAGGTGGCCAACACGGTCGACGCGCTGAAGAACAACAAGACGTTCCAGAGCGCCGTCGAGAAGGGCACCTACGACGCCTGGGCGATGAAGATGAGCAAGTCCTTCGACGACGACGGCATCAAGTCGACCCCGACCATCAAGATCAACGACAAGACGATCGACAACCCGTCCACGGTCGCCCAGTGGGAGACGGCTCTCAAGGACGCGGGCGTCACCAAGTAGTCCGCGCCCGGGGCGGGCCGGCTGACACACGACAGACGCACGGCCGAAGCGCGGGCGAACTCCTCACAGTTCGCCCGCACTTCATGTCCGCCGTCTTACGGAGAGCCCTTACCCATCAGTAATCTCCGGCCGTGACCAGTCGCATCAGATCCCACGCCAGCCCCGACTCTCCCGCGCCGAGCCGCCGTACGGTCGTCAAGGCCGCCGCGGCAGGCGCCGCCCTCGCGGCCCCGCTGGCCGCCGCGATCCCCGCCCGGGCCGCCCAGGCACCCGCCTTCCTGCACGGCGTCGCCTCCGGCGATCCGCTGCCCGACGGCGTCCTGCTGTGGACCCGGGTCACGCCCGTTCCGGAGGCGGTGCCCGGCTCCGGGCTCGGCCCGGCCGTCGAGGTGAGCTGGACCGTCGCCCTGGACAAGGCGTTCACGAACATCGTCGCCAAGGGCTCGACCACCGTCACGGCCGCCTCCGACCACACGGTGAAGGCGGACATCCGCGGTCTCGCCCCCGCCACCGACTACTGGTTCCGCTTCTCCGCCGGCGGCACCGACTCCCCCGCCGCCCGCACCCGCACCGCCCCGGCAGCCGACGCCGCCGTGGCCTCCCTGCGCTTCGGCGTGGTCTCCTGCGCCAACTGGGAGGGCGGCTACTTCGCCTCGTACCGCCATCTGGCCACGCGCGGCGACCTGGACGCATGGCTGCACCTGGGCGACTACATCTACGAGTACGGCACCGGCGAGTACGGCACGCGTGACACCGTCGTACGCCCGCACGCGCCCACGCACGAGATCCTCACGCTCGCCGACTACCGCACCCGGCACGGCCGTTACAAGACCGACCCGGATCTCCAGTCTCTGCACGCCACGGCCCCGGTGATAGCCATCTGGGACGACCACGAGATGGCCAACGACGCCTGGTCGGGCGGCGCCCAGAACCACACCGAGGGCGCGGAGGGCACCTGGGCGGCCCGCCAGGCAGCGGCCAAGCAGGCGTACTTCGAGTGGATGCCGGTGCGCCCGGCGATCGCGGGCACCACCTACCGCCGGCTGCGTTTCGGCAAGCTGGCCGACCTCTCGCTGCTCGACCTGCGTTCGTTCCGCTCCCAGCAGGTGTCGGTCGGTGACGGCGAGGTCGACGACCCGGACCGTACGATCACCGGCCGCGCCCAGCTCGACTGGCTGAAGGCCGGGCTGAAGGCATCGGACACGACCTGGCGGCTGGTCGGCAACTCGGTGATGATCTCCCCGTTCGCCATCGGGTCACTGACCGCCGACCTCCTGAAGCCGCTCGCCGAACTCCTCGGACTGCCCCGGGAGGGCCTCGCCCTCATCCCCGACCAGTGGGACGGCTACACCGACGACCGCCGTGAACTCCTCGCCCACCTGCGCGACAACGCGATCCGCAACACGGTCTTCCTCACCGGCGACATCCACATGGCGTGGGCCAACGACGTGCCGCTGAACGCCGGTACCTACCCGCTGTCCGCCTCGGCCGCCACGGAGTTCGTGGTCACCTCGGTCACCTCCGACAACATCGACGACATCCTCAAGGTCCCCGAGGGCACCGGCACGGCGCTGGCCTCCCCACTGATCCGCGCCGCCAACCGGCACGTCCACTGGGTCGACACCGACCGGCACGGCTACGGCGTCCTCGACATCACCGCCGAGCGCGCGCAGATGGACTACTACGTGCTGTCCGACCGGACGAAGGCCACGGCGACCTCGTCCTGGGCCCGCTCGTACCGCACGCGCAGCGGCACGCAGAAGGTGGAGCGCACGTACGACCCGGTCTGAGCGGACCCGGGCACGGCTCGGGTCACAGGGTTTCGAGGAAGCCGAGCGCCACCTTCCAGGTGGCCTCGGCGGCCTCCCCGTCGTGGTCGGGCAGGTCGGGGTCGGTGTAGAGGTGCCCCGCCCCGCGGTACCGGAAGACCTCGACGTCCGCGCCGATCGCACGCATCCGCAGGTACCAGGCGCTCAGCCAGTCGTCCGGCTCGAAGGGGTCGGGCTCGGCGACGTGCAGCTGGACGGGCAGTTCGTCCACCGAGGCGGTCTCGGCGATGTCCGACGTGCCGTGCAGGAGCAGCAGCCCGCGGGCCTTCTCGTCGCCGAGCGCCAGAGTCTGCGCGGTCGCGGCGCCGAACGAGAAGCCCGCGTACACGAGCCCCCGGTCCGAGTACGGCGCGGCGGCCAGGACGGCCCGCTTGAGCAACTCGTCCTTCCCGATCCCGTCCTTGAAGGCCATGCCCTCCTCGACCGTGTCGAACGTCCGCCCCTCGAAGAGGTCCGGCGTCCACACCTCGTGTCCGGCGGCGCGCAGCCGGTCCGCCGCGTCGCGCACCGCGGGTCTGAGGCCATGGGTCGAGTGGAAGAGCATGATGTCCATACGTTCATGGTGCCAGCCGGCTACGACAGCACGGGCCACGGACCGCCCTGGTCGGCGTGAGCCGGGTCGGGGTGGGCGCCGTACCCACAATGGGGGCGAAGTCACATGTTCATGACCCCGCGAAGCCGGTTACGTTCGGAGGCATGGAGAACGTACTGCGCCCCCTGATCGTCCTCGGCGGCTCGGTCGTGCTCGCTCTGCTCCTGGGGTGGGCCGTGGACCGCCTGCTGGCCAAGGCCGACGAGCGGCACAGCGAGACGCCTCTGTGGGGCCTGCTCCGCCGCGGCCGCGTCCCCTTCCAGCTCGTGATGTGCACGGCCGCGCTGAGAGGCTCGTACGACCAGGTGGACTTCCTCGCGGACCACCGGACGGCGATCGGCCGGATCCTGACGCTGGTCCTCATCGGGTCGGCCGCGTGGCTGGTGATCAGCATCGCGGCCGCCATCGTCGAGACCACGTACACCCGGTACGCGAGCAGGCACCGCGACCCGGCGCGGATCCGCCGCGTGCGGACACAGGTGACGCTGATCATGCGCGTCGTCACCGCGGTCGTCGGCGTGGTGGCGGTCGCGGCGATGTTGCTGACGTTCCCGGCGATGCGCGCGGCCGGTGCCTCGCTGCTGGCCTCCGCCGGGCTCCTGGGCATCGTCGCCGGTATCGCTGCCCAGTCCACGCTCAGCAACCTCTTCGCGGGGCTGCAGATCGCCTTCGGCGACATGGTGCGGCTCGGCGACGTGGTCGTGGTGGAGGGCGAGTGGGGCACGGTCGAAGAGATCACGCTGACGTTCCTGACGGTGCGCACGTGGGACGAGCGCAGCTTCACGATGCCCGTGTCCTACTTCACGTCGAAGCCGTTCGAGAACTGGTCCCGGGGCGGCGTCCAGATGACCGGCACGGTCTTCTTCCACGTCGACCACTCGGCCCCGATGCCCGCGATGCGCGAGAAGCTCCGTGACATCCTGCGCGAGTGCCCGGCCTGGGACGGCCGCGCCTACAACCTGACCGTCACCGACTCGACCCCCACCACCATGGAGGTGCGCGCGCTGGTGACGGCGAAGGACCCGGACGACCTGTGGACGGTGCGCGTAGAGGTCCGCGAACAGCTGATCGACTGGCTCGTCCAGGAGCACGCCTAC
The DNA here is from genome assembly GCF_009377185.1 of Streptomyces spongiae. GTDB lineage: Bacteria > Actinomycetota > Actinomycetes > Streptomycetales > Streptomycetaceae > Streptomyces > Streptomyces spongiae. The sequence goes on along the minus strand of NZ_VJZC01000107.1, from coordinate 8,234 downwards.
GCCCTTCCCCGCGTCAACACGGCCGACGCGACGCTGCCCCCGCAGCGCCTCGACGGCCACCCCGACGGGCGAGCGGACGGCGTCCCCTTCCGCGTGACCCGGGGCCGCGCCCACGAGGTGCCGCGCACGGGGCCGGGCCGGGGCTGAGTACGGGACTGAGTACGCGGCGCGCGGGCACCCGCGCCGGCCCCCGGCTCAGTGCCCGCGTTCCGCACCGCCGTTGACCTGGATGATCTGCGCGGTGACGTGCCCGGCGGCGTGCGAGGCGAGCCAGTGCAGCGTGCTCGCGACGTCGCCCGGGGTACCCGCCCGCCCGGTCGAGGTCTCCGCGACGAGCCGCGCCCTGCGCTCCTCGTCCATCGCCCCGCCGAAGAACTCGGTGTCCTCGATGTAGCCGGGCGCCACCAGGTTCACGGTGATGCCGCGCGGTCCCAACTCCCGTGCCAGATCGAAGGCGTACGGGTGCAGCGCGGCCTTGGACGCGGCGTACGCACCGCTGCCCGAGCCCCGGTAGGCGGCGATGGAGCTGAGGAACAGCACACGGCCGCCGGGGTCGGCCAGCCGGTCCTTCAGCGCCTCGGTGAGCAGGACCGCGGTCAGGGTGTTGAGCCCGAAGTTGAGGGTCCAGTTGTGCAGGACGACGTCGAGCGGCTCATCGCTGTCCACCTTGGGCTCCAGGCTCCCGGAGCCTCCGGCACTGTGGATCAGCACGTCCACGGTGCCGAACTCCGCGGCCACGAACCGCTCCACCCCGCGTACGCCGCTGGGCTTGCTGAGATCGGCCGCGTACGTCAGCGCCCCCGGCACCCCGGTCTTCTCCAGCACCTCGCCCCGCCGCCCGACCAGGAGGACCCGGTCCCCGTCCGCGGCGAAGGCCTGCGCCGCCGCGAGCCCGATCCCCGTACCACCACCACTGATCACCACATTGCGAGCCATAAGGCGATCGTACAAAAGCCGGTTCCCGAAACGATCGACGCCATGGGTGGGAAAACAGCCCACCCCCGGGCACCCGAGCTACAGAGGGCGCCGCATCGCACGATGCGGTATCCCCGCATCGGGGAACTCGGCGCCGTACACCACGTACCCCAACCGCTCGTAGAACCCGAGGGCATGCGTCTGCGCGTGCAGGTCCACCGCCGCCAGCCCACGCGCGCGGGCCGCCTCCTCGATGGCCCGCACCAGCGCGACCCCGACGCCCAGCCCGCGCGCCTCGCGCGTCACGGCGAGCCGCCCGAGCGAGCCCACGGTGAGGTCACCGTCGGTCTTCGCCGCGGCGGCCTCCCCGTACAGCAGCCGCCCCGTGCCGAGCGGCACCCCGTCGTCCCGCACGGCCAGCACGTGCACGGCGTCGGCGTCGTACGCGTCGTACTCGATGTCCTGAGGGACACCCTGTTCGACGACGAAGACCTCCTTGCGCACCGCGAAGCACGCCTCACGGTCGGTGGGGTTGTCCGCGACCCGTACCGCGTACGACGGGCTCATGCGTACGTCTCCTCGTGGACCTGGTCCAGGGCCTTCTGCAGATCCTCGGGGTAGTCGCTCTCGAACTCGACCCACCGCCCGTCGCCGGGGTGCTCGAAGCCGAGCCTTACCGCGTGCAGCCACTGGCGGGTGATCCCGAGCCGCTTGGCGAGCGTCGGGTCGGCGCCGTACGTCAGGTCGCCCACGCACGGGTGCCGGTGGGCCGCCATGTGGACGCGGATCTGGTGGGTGCGTCCGGTCTCCAGCTTGATGTCGAGCAGGGAGGCGGCGCGGAACGCCTCGACCAGGTCGTAGTGCGTGACGGACGGCTTGCCGTCGGCCGTGACCGCCCACTTGTAGTCGTGGTTCGGGTGCCGGCCGATGGGTGCGTCGATCGTGCCGCTAGTCGGGTCGGGGTGGCCCTGGACCAGCGCGTGGTAGCGCTTGTCGACCGTGCGCTCCTTGAACTGGCGCTTCAGGAACGTGTACGCGTACTCCGACTTGGCCACCACCATCAGACCCGACGTGCCCACGTCGAGCCGGTGGACGATGCCCTGCCGCTCGGCGGCGCCCGACGTCGAGATCCGGTACCCGGCGGCGGCGAGCCCGCCGATGACCGTGGGGCCACTCCAGCCGGGGCTCGGGTGGGCCGCGACCCCGACGGGCTTGACGATCACGACCACGTCATCGTCGTCGTGCACGATCTCCATGCCCTCGACCGGCTCGGCGACGATCTGCACCGGCGCGGGCGCCTGCGGCATCTCGACCTCCAGCCAGGACCCGCCGGTCACCCTCTCGGACTTGCCGACGACCGTGCCGTCGACCAGCACCTTGCCTGCCGCGGCCAGCTCGGCGGCCTTGGTACGGGAGAACCCGAACATGCGGGAGATGGCGGCGTCGACGCGCTCGCCCTCCAGTCCGTCGGGCACGGGCAGGGTACGGATCTCGGGAATCGTGCTCACCCGGTCGAGTATGCCGGACGGGTCGGACACCCCGGACCAGACCCTGTGGACAACTCCCCCGCCGCCCTTGCCGCTCAGTCCTTGTGGACGGTCCCGTCCGGGTCCAGGCCCCGGAAGGACAGCAGCACGATCAGGATGCCGCCGCAGACGATCGCGGAGTCGGCGAGGTTGAAGACGGCGAAGCCCTTGGGGGCGATGAAGTCGACCACCGCTCCCTCGAAGACGCCGGGCGAGCGGAAGATCCGGTCGGTGAGGTTACCCAGCGCGCCACCGAGCAGGAGCCCGAGCGCGACGGCCCAGGGAAGGCTGTAGAGCTTGCGCGCGAGACGGATGATCACCACGATCACGGATGCCGCGATCACGGTGAAGATGATGGTGAATGCCTCACCGAAGCCGAAGGCCGCGCCCGCGTTGCGGATCGCCTCGAACTTCAGCCACTCCCCGATGATCTCGATCGGCTCGTGGTGTTCCAGCTTGGCGACCACGATCATCTTGCTGACCAGGTCCAGGGCGTACGCGAACAGGGCGACGGCGAACAGCACGGCGATCCGACGCCGGCCCCTGGGCTGCTCGGTCTCGCCCGCCGTGCCGTGCTCCGGCTCGGCTCCCGCCGACTCGGGGATGTCCGGCGTACCGATGATGCGCTCCGCCTCTGCCACGTGAGTCCTTCGACCTAGGTTCCTGACTGAGGACGAGAGTACGACACCACCCCGGGGGCCACGTGCTCAGTCGGCATTCAGTAGCGGCGTTCCTGCTTCTGCTTGCACTCGACGCACAGGGTGGCCCGGGGGAAGGCCTGCATGCGCGCCTTGCCGATCGGGTTGCCGCAGTTCTCGCAGAGCCCGTACGTGCCCGCGTCGAGCCGTTCCAGGGCTCGCTCGGTCTGGTCGAGCATCTCGCGCGCGTTGTGGGCCAGCGCCATCTCGTGCTCGCGCGTGATGTTCTTGGTGCCGGTGTCGGCCTGGTCGTCGCCCGCACCGTCCCCGGAGTCCCGCATCAGGCCGGCGAGGGAGCGCTCGGAGTTGTCCAGCTCGGCGTGCAGCCGCATCGCCTCGGACTGCAGTTCCGCACGGGCCTCGTCGACCTCCTCCGTGGTCCAGGGGTCCTCACCGGGGCGTACCGCGAGCTCGCCGGGTTCCACCGCCGCGAGCCGCGCCTTGGGCACTGCCGTGGGCTTCTTCGCCGCCGTGGCCGTTCCAGGAGTCTTCTTCGCAACCACTGTCGTGGCTCCCGTCGTCTTCGCGGCCTGGGCCGCACCCGCCTTCTTGGCCGTGCTCTTCTTGGACGCGCCTTTGGTGGAGGCGCGTTTCCCGGTGCCTGTGGTGGCTGCGGCGCGCTTCTCGGCGGCAGGCCGCTTCGCGGTGGCCTTCTTCGCCGCCGCCTTCCTGCCGGCCTCCTTGTCACCCATGGGTCTGCCGACCCCTTCCTCCCCACCCGCCTTCTTCGAAACAGCCGCTCTCGAAGTCGCCACCTTCTTGGCACCCGCTTTCCTGGCCGCCGCCTTCGTAGTACCCGCTTTTCCGCCACCCGCCCCGGTGGCCTCCCCAGCGGCCGCCTTCGCGGCGGCCGACTTCGCCGCTCCCGGCTCGGCGCCGGCCGTCCTCGTAGTGCCCTGTTTCCTGGCCGCGTTCTTGGCCGCGTTCTTCGTAGTGCCTGCTTGGACGGCCCCCGCCCTCCCGGTAGCGGTCGCCTGCCTCTCCGTAGCGGCAGCCGCAGCCGTACTCCCCGGCGTCACCGCTCGCACCGTCTTCACGGGCCTGGCCGCGCGTCCACCGGCGGCCTTCCGCGTGCTCTTCCTGCCGCCGAGGCCCTTGGCCGCCACGCCGCCGGAGGCATCCGCGGCCATGGGTCTCCCGGACGCCGACTGCTGTACGGCGGTCTTCTTCGCCACCATGGTCGCGGCCCCTTCACATACTGTGATCTTGCTCGCGAATCGTGCTGGGACGATAAATCGACTTGAGTCCCGCGGCAACGGGGCGCACCGCCCGATTCGCCCGCCCCGCGCCTGCCCCGCGGCGAGCCTGCATGCGTTGTGCCCAGCTCCCCGCCAGGTAATCCGCCGGACGGGGCGTCCCAGGATCCGGACGCCGGACCGGTGCCATTCGGGTCAGCCCGCAGGCGGGGACGGCCACCACCGCGCGGTGCCCCCACCGCGTCGGAAATCCGGTCGGCCACTGTCCCCGGGGCGCCGTACACTGGGCGGAGCGAAAAGCGTGGATGGGGACGAGTAGCGCCGTACGCAGCCATGAGCGACCCGGGGACGGTGGAAGCCCGGGGGCGAGCGCGACGTGAAGATCACCCCGGAGCCGCCGGAGGAAAGCCGACGTGAGCCAGGCAGCACAGCAGCCGGGCGCGCGACAGCGGCGAGTAGAACCGGCTTCGCGACCCCAATGAGGGGGTTCGCCGGTGCGCACGAGGCACCGGGGAGCCAAGGAGGGTGGTACCGCGGGAGCGCGCCGCACACGGCGTCCGGAGAAAGAAGGCTCTCGTCCCTCCGACGGAAGGCAGAAAGTCCGTTGGAGGAAGCTCGCTGATGACAGCGCCGACGTACCGCCAGGTGCCCGCCCAGGTCGACCTGCCCGCGCTCGAGCACGCGGTGCTCGACTTCTGGCGCGAGCAGAAGATCTTCGCCAAGAGCCTGGAGCAGTCCGAGGGCCGCCCCGAGTGGGTGTTCTACGAGGGCCCGCCCACCGCGAACGGCATGCCGGGCGCCCACCACATCGAGGCCCGCGTCTTCAAGGACGTCTTCCCCCGCTTCCGCACCATGCGCGGCTACCACGTGGCCCGCAAGGCCGGCTGGGACTGCCACGGCCTCCCGGTGGAGCTGGCGGTCGAGAAGGAGCTCGGCTTCAGCGGCAAGCAGGACATCGAGGCGTACGGCATCGCCGAGTTCAACGCGAAGTGCCGCGAGTCCGTGACCCGGCACACCGACGCCTTCGAAGAGCTCACGACCCGCATGGGCTTCTGGACCGACCTGGACGACCCCTACCGCACGATGGACCCCGGGTACATCGAGTCGGTCTGGTGGTCGCTCAAGGAGATCTTCAACAAGGGCCTGCTGGTCCAGGACCACCGCGTCGCCCCCTGGTGTCCGCGCTGCGGCACGGGCCTGTCGGACCACGAGCTGGCGCAGGGCTACGAGACGGTCGTCGACCCCTCGGTGTACGTCCGTTTCCCGCTCACCTCCGGTCCGCTCGCGGGCGAGGCCGCGCTCCTGGTGTGGACGACCACGCCGTGGACGCTGGTGTCCAACACCGCGGTCGCCGCCCACGCCGACGTCACCTATGTGGTCGCGACGGACGGCGAGGAGAAGCTCGTCGTCGCCGAGCCGCTCGTCGCCAAGGCCCTCGGCGAGGGCTGGGAGACCACCGGCCAGACCTTCACGGGCGCCGAAATGGAGCGCTGGTCCTATCAACGTCCGTTCGAGCTCGTGGAGTTCCCGAGCGCCAGCGAGGGAACCGACAAGCACAGCCCGGACGAGACCGCCACCCACTACGTCGTCAACGCCGAGTACGTCACGACCGAGGACGGTACGGGTCTGGTCCACCAGTCCCCCGCCTTCGGCGAGGACGACCTCAGGGTCTGCCGCGCGTACGGCCTGCCGGTGGTGAACCCGGTCCGCCCCGACGGCACGTTCGAGGAGGACGTCCCCCTGGTCGGGGGGATCTTCTTCAAGAAGGCGGACGAGAAGCTCACCGAAGACCTCCAGCAGCGTGGTCTGCTCTTCAAGCACATCCCGTACGAGCACAGCTACCCGCACTGCTGGCGCTGCCACACCGCGCTCCTCTACTACGCGCAGCCGTCCTGGTACATCCGCACCACGGCCGCCAAGGACCGCCTCCTCCAGGAGAACGAGAAGACCAACTGGTTCCCGGACTCGGTCAAGCACGGCCGCTACGGGGACTGGCTGAACAACAACATCGACTGGGCCCTGTCCCGCAACCGCTACTGGGGCACCCCCCTGCCGATCTGGCGCTGCGAGGACGACCACCTCACCTGCGTCGGCTCCCTCACCGAGCTGACCGAGCTGACCGGCACCGACCAGTCGGGCCTCGACCCGCACCGCCCGTACATCGACGAGGTCACCTTCGCGTGCCCCGAGGACGGCTGCGGCGCCGCGGCCACCCGCGTACCGGAGGTGATCGACGCCTGGTACGACTCGGGTTCGATGCCGTTCGCGCAGTGGGGCTACCCGTACAAGAACAAGGAACTGTTCGAGGCCCGCTACCCGGCGCAGTTCATCTGCGAGGCCATCGACCAGACCCGCGGCTGGTTCTACACGCTGATGGCGGTCGGCACGCTCGTCTTCGACAAGTCCTCGTACGAGAACGTCGTGTGCCTCGGCCACATCCTCGCCGAGGACGGCCGCAAGATGTCCAAGCACCTGGGCAACATCCTGCAGCCGATCCCGCTCATGGACCAGCACGGCGCCGACGCGGTCCGCTGGTTCATGGCGGCCGGCGGCTCCCCGTGGGCGGCCCGCCGCGTGGGCCACGGCACCATCCAGGAGGTCGTCCGCAAGACGCTCCTCACGTACTGGAACACGGTCGCCTTCCAGGCCCTGTACGCGCGCACGTCGAACTGGGCGCCGTCCGCGGCCGACCCCGCCCCGGCCGACCGCCCGGTCCTGGACCGCTGGCTGCTGTCGGAGCTCCACGCGCTCACCGACCAGGTGACCCAGGCCCTCGACACGTACGACACCCAGCGCGCCGGCAAGCTCCTGTCGGCCTTCGTCGACGACCTGTCCAACTGGTACGTACGCCGCTCGCGCCGCCGCTTCTGGCAGGGCGACAAGGCGGCTCTGCGCACGCTCCACGAGGTCGTCGAGACGGTCACGAAGCTGATGGCCCCGCTGACCCCGTTCATCACCGAGCGGGTCTGGCAGGACCTGGTCACGCCGGTGACCCCGGGCGCCCCGGAATCGGTGCATCTGGCCTCCTGGCCGGAGGCGGACCTCTCCGCCATCGACCCGGAGCTGTCGAAGCAGATGGTGCTGGTGCGCCGGCTCGTGGAGCTGGGCCGTGCCACGCGCGCGGAGTCGGGCGTCAAGACGCGTCAGCCGCTGTCGCGCGCGCTGGTGGCGGTGGCCGGCTTCGCTTCGCTGAACCCCGAGCTGCACACGCAGATCACGGAGGAGCTGAACGTGAGCTCCCTCGCGTCGCTGAGCGAGGTCGGGGGCTCACTGGTGGACACCACGGCGAAGGCGAACTTCCGTGCGCTGGGCAAGCGCTTCGGCAAGCGGGTCCAGGACGTGGCCAAGGCCGTCGCGAACGCCGACGCGGCCGCCCTGTCCCTCGCCCTGCGCGAGGGCACGGCCTCGGTCGAGGTCGACGGCGAGACGGTCACCCTGTCCCCGGACGAGGTGATCATCACCGAGACCCCGCGCGAGGGCTGGTCCGTGGCGTCCGACTCCGGTGCCACGGTGGCCCTGGACCTGGAGATCACCGAGGACCTGCGCCGCGCGGGCCTCGCCCGTGACGCGATCCGTCTGATCCAGGAGGCCCGCAAGAACAGCGGCCTGGACGTGGCCGACCGGATCGCCCTGCGGTGGACCTCCGGTGACCCCGCCGTTGCCGAGGCCCTGTCCGAGCACTCAGGGCTGATCGCCGACGAGGTCCTCGCCACGGACTTCGCCTCCGGCGGGGCGGACGATTCGTATGGTGCGCCTTTCACTGATGAAGGGCTCTCGTTGACGTTCCGTCTGCGCAAGATCGGCTGAGGGCGGTTCATCGACTGCCGGCCGTCTGTGGCTGGTCGCGCAGTTCCCCGCGCCCCTAAAGGGCGCTGAGGGCCCGGGTTCCTTTCGGAACC
>NZ_VJZC01001070.1 GCF_009377185.1 Streptomyces spongiae | reverse complement strand
GGCGGTGGCGGGCCCATACGGGTCCTCATCGCCGACGACCAGATGATGGTCCGCGAGGGCTTCTCGGTTCTGCTGGGCGCGATGCCGGACATCGAGGTGGTCGGCGAGGCGGTCAACGGCCGGGACGCGGTCGACCGGGTCCGCGCACTCTCCCCGGACGTCGTCCTGATGGACATCCGCATGCCCGAGCTGAACGGCATCGAGGCGACCCGGGAGATCGTGGCGGCGAACAGCACGGCGAAGGTGCTGGTGCTGACGACGTTCGACCTCGACGAGTACGTGTACCAGGCGTTGCGGGCGGGAGCCTCGGGATTCCTCCTCAAGGACGCCTCGGCGCGCCAGCTCGCCGAGGGGGTACGGGTGGTGGCGTCCGGCGAGGCTCTGCTGGCGCCGTCGGTGACGAAGCGGCTGATCACGGAGTTCTCCCGGCTCTCCGAGGCACCCCGCCTCATGTCCTTCGCCCACGCGGCCCACGGCGACCTGACGGAGCGCGAGACGGAGGTCCTGGTCCTCATAGCCCAGGGCCTGTCCAACGCCGAGATCGCCGAGCGTCTGGTCGTCGCCGAGTCCACCATCAAGACCCACGTCAGCCGCGTCCTCGTGAAACTGGGCCTCAGGGACCGTACGCAGGCGGCGGTGTTCGCGTACGAGGCGAGGCTGGTGACGCCGGGCTGACCATCCGGCGCGGGAGTAGGCTCGCGGGCAGGACATGCCAAACGGCAATGGGGGTTGCGGATGAGCGGCACGGTCACGGCGGTCAGCAGCAACGGCGAGTACTCGTTCACGAAGCCCAACCGGGCGAGCATCCGGCTGCTCGCCGGGCTCGGCGTGGAAGGGGACGTGCACGCCGGGGTCACCGTGAAGCATCGTTCGAGGGTCGCGCAGGACCCCACCCAGCCGAATCTGCGTCAGGTCCATCTGATGCACGAGGAGCTCTTCGCCGAGGTCGGCGAGGCGGGGTTCGCGGTGAAGCCGGGGGATCTAGGTGAGAACATCACGACCAGCGGCCTCGATCTGCTCGGCCTGCCCGTCGGGACGGTGCTGCGCATCGGGGACGAGGCGGTCGTGGAGATCACCGGCCTGCGCAATCCGTGCCTGCAGATCGACGGCTTCCAGGACGGGCTGCTGAAGCAGGTCGTCTTCCGTGACGAGGCCGGGAGCCTCATACGCAAGGCGGGCATCATGAGCGTCGTCCGGGTGGGCGGCGTGGTGTGTCCCGGCGACACGATCACCGTGGAGCTCCCGGACGGCCCGCACCGTCCTCTCGACCGGGTGTGATCCGTTCCGGGCAGGGGGCAGGGGG
>NZ_VJZC01001069.1 GCF_009377185.1 Streptomyces spongiae | reverse complement strand
GGGGAGAGAAGGGCGGCTGTGGGGTGTCGGCCGGCGCCCGCCTGAGTACATCTGAGCACGGGCTGAGTACGTGTCTCTGAGTACGCGTACTCTGTCGGACCGCCCCCGCGCCAGGAACCCTCGTACGCATGACCGAGAAGCTGTTTGGCCCCTTGCGCACGCGCCGCTGGCCGGAACGCTGGCTGACCCGCCTGCTCGGCGCCGCCCTGGCCGTGGCCGTGTATCTGCTCTGCCTTCCGTGGGAACTGCGCAACCGCATCGTGTCTCCGGGCTCCCTCAGCGAGACCACTCCGGTGACCGGCCCCGGTGCCGCGGTCCTCGGCGTCGCGCTGATCGCTCTGGCCGCCTACTTCGGCCACCGGGACGCCCTGGCCTGGCCGCTGCTGGTGGTCGCGGTACCGCCGGCCACGCTGATGTACGTCTCCCTCCGCAGCCACCCGGAACCTCCGGACGCCGGATTCTGGCCGCTGACCTGGGCCTTCTTCACGTTGGTGATCGGCGCGGGCGTGCTGGTCGCGGCCTCCGTGGCCCGGGGGTTCCGGTCCGAGGCGGTCGAGGAGGGCTGGGTGACCGGGGCGCAACGGTCGTGACCCGGAGCCTCTGACGGGACGTGCGGTCAGGCCCCCGTGGTGGAGCCCGGCCGCACGATCATGAGGATGGTGACGACGGCCCAGAGCAGGTTGAAGATCCCGGTGAACATGGCCAGTTGAACGGTGGCCTTGCGGCTGACGAGGGTGGCGGCGGTACGCGCCTCAGGTCCTTCAGGACCTTCAGGTCCTTCAGGACCTTCAGGACCTTCAGGACCTTCAGGTCCTTCAGGACCTTCAGGTCCCTCAATTCCTTGAAGCTCGTCGAGGATCTCCTCCTGCCGGGGCAGCACCAGCACGACCAGCACGATCGCCGCGGCAACCGTGAGCGCGATCGACACGATCAGCCAGGGGTCTCCCATCACGCCCATGGCCCCCGCCGTGGCCAGCCCGAACACCGGCACGGCGATGCCGAGGCCCGCGTACACCCTGCAGATCCGATGCAACAGCCGCACGTTCGACACGGCCCGCTCGCTGCCGGGCTCGGCCAGTGCCTGCCGCGCACTCGGCGGGAACATGCTGGCCGCGACGGTGACGGGTCCGATGGCGACGATGGCGGCGATGACGTGGAGGGAGAGCAGGAGCTTGGTCACGGATCGACGGTAGAAGCCGGCTGGGCCCGGCGGAACCGGCGAGATCGCCACGCTTCAACGGGTTCTCGCCAGCGGTCGGCGAGGCCCGGGTTGTTTCGCCCCCGCCGCCCCTACCCGTCCCATCCCCAGGGGC
>NZ_VJZC01001068.1 GCF_009377185.1 Streptomyces spongiae | reverse complement strand
GGCGCGATGTGCCCGGGCCTCGGCGCGTGCCGTAATCTCGGAGCCTGGAGCCCGCTGTTTCCGGGACCGGATCCTGATCCACAACTTGGGGTTGCACAGCAGATGACTGCGATTTCTCTCGGCATGCCGTCCGTTCCGACCAAGCTCGCCGAGCGCCGGAAGAGCCGGCAGATCATGGTCGGGGCCGTGGCGGTGGGCGGGGACGCGCCGGTGTCGGTGCAGTCGATGACGACGACGCGTACGTCGGACATCGGCGCCACGCTCCAGCAGATCGCCGAGCTCACGGCCTCCGGCTGCCAGATCGTGCGTGTGGCCTGCCCCACGCAGGACGACGCGGACGCGCTGCCGGTCATCGCCCGCAAGTCGGGGATCCCGGTGATCGCCGACATCCACTTCCAGCCGAAGTACGTGTTCGCCGCGATCGAGGCGGGCTGCGCGGCGGTCCGTGTGAACCCCGGCAACATCAAGCAGTTCGACGACAAGGTGAAGGAGATCGCGCGGGCCGCCAACGACCACGGCACCCCGATCCGCATCGGCGTCAACGCGGGCTCGCTCGACCGGCGCCTGCTCCAGAAGTACGGCAAGGCGACGCCGGAAGCCCTGGTGGAATCCGCCCTCTGGGAGGCGTCCCTCTTCGAGGAGCACGACTTCCGGGACATCAAGATCTCGGTCAAGCACAACGACCCCGTGGTGATGGTCAACGCCTACCGTCAGCTGGCCGCCCAGTGCGACTACCCGCTCCACCTGGGGGTCACGGAAGCCGGTCCCGCCTTCCAGGGCACGATCAAGTCGGCGGTCGCCTTCGGCGCGCTGCTGAGTGAGGGCATCGGCGACACGATCCGCGTCTCCCTCTCGGCCCCTCCGGTGGAGGAGGTCAAGGTCGGCAACCAAATCCTGGAGTCCCTCAACCTCCGCCAGCGCGGCCTGGAGATCGTCTCCTGCCCCTCCTGCGGGCGCGCCCAGGTCGACGTCTACAAGCTGGCCGAAGAGGTCACCGCGGGTCTGACCGGCATGGAGGTCCCGCTGCGCGTCGCCGTCATGGGCTGTGTCGTCAACGGCCCCGGCGAGGCCCGCGAGGCCGACCTCGGCGTCGCCTCCGGCAACGGCAAGGGCCAGATCTTCGTCAAGGGCGAGGTCATCAAGACGGTCCCCGAGTCGAAGATCGTCGAGACCCTTATCGAGGAGGCGATGAAGATCGCCGAGCAGATGGAAGCGGACGGCGTCATGTCGGGCGAGCCGTCGGTGTCGGTGGCGGGCTGAGCTCACCGGCCGGTGCGGGGGTGAAAGAAACCGGTCAGTCACACAACACCACAACAACCACCCCCACC
>NZ_VJZC01001067.1 GCF_009377185.1 Streptomyces spongiae | reverse complement strand
ACCTGTGGGGATCCGGCGGGTGTGCCGGGCCGGGGGTTGTAGATGGTGCGGGCCAGGAACAGGCCCAGTGGGGTGGCCAGGGCCTGTCCGACGGGGCTGTTGGTGCCCAGGTGGGTGATCACGGAGTTCCACCGGTGGGCGGCGGGTGTGTGAGGGCCGCCGGCGTCGCGGCGCAGGTAGTCGGCGGCGGCCTGGGCATCGAGCGGGAGGAGCTGGACGGCTGCGGCACCGTTGAGGCGGACGACCGTGCCCAGCCGGGTCAGGGCGGTGCGGTAGGGATCGGTGCGGCTGGTCAGGACCAGGGGCTGTTTGGCGGGCAGCGCCCGGTTGAGCATGTCGAGTGCGGTGGCGTGCAGGGCGGGCGGCAGTTCGTCGAAGCCGTCGAGCAGGGGCAGGACGAGGCCGGCGCTCAGCAGGTAGGCCGCCAGGTCAGTGGGTTCGTCACTGGCGGTGTCCGTGACGGTGACCGAAGACGGAGCGGCGGAGGCCAAGCCGGGGTGAGTACGGCGCAGCTGATCGGCCATCCAGGCTTTCAAGGGCCGGTGGGGATCCCAGGACGCCAGGGAGAACAGCACCGGCACGGGGGCGCCGTCGGTGCGGCGGGCGACGAGGTCCTGCAGCAACCGGATCAGCAGCACGCTCTTGCCGGCGCCGGGTTCGCCCAGGATCACCAGACGCCGGGTGGGAACCCGCTCGGAGAACACCTGCCCGATCTCCGCATCCCGTCCCGCCAGCCCCGTGGCGTCCGGCGACCAGAGGGCGGGATCACCAGGTGGTCCGCCGGGCCAGGAACGGGCCAGGTCCGTCAGCAGTGCCCACGCCTCAGTGAGACTGTCGTCGGCGACCCGCCAGGAGACCGGCAGCGGGTAGGGGTCGTTGACCCGGCGCACGGCCGCCTCACTGTCCCACTGGTTCCTCACCGCCACCGCCAACTCGCCCACCACCCTGTCCAGATCGACAGGGTCGGCCTCGGCCCGGTCGGCACGAAACGAGTGCCAGGCCAGGTAACCCGGCGCCAGCCCCACCAACACGGACACGAGAGTCGAGGCCACACCGAGATCGAAACGCCGAGCCAGGCCCAGCGCCGCAACCGGCCCGAGCACCCACAGCAGCAGATACACACTGCCCACACGCCGCGGCCCCCGGCCACGCCCCCCGCGTCTCATAACAGGCCATCATTGCCCACCCGCACACGCCAAGAAACCGTTCGGCTCAGGCTGCCCAGTCGACACTTCCGCGCCTTACACCCCCTACGAACGGGTTGCCCTGCCTCTCTGGCGGAGCGAAGGAAGGCCTACACGAGCGAGCCCCCGCGCACGGCCCGTGCG
>NZ_VJZC01001066.1 GCF_009377185.1 Streptomyces spongiae | reverse complement strand
CCCTCCCGATCAGCCCGCTCATCGGGCTTGCATGGAAGGGAAGTTACGAACGCGGAGTCGTCGTCCGCGTCACGCCAGGGAGCTCACCTGGTTCGTAGCTCTCAGGTACTACGGGTATCACCGGGGACCGTGCCGGGGCCCTGTCCCACCTGCCCACCCGTCCACCTGTCCACCTGTCCACCTGTCCACCTGTCCCACTCGTCTCACCACGCCAGCTGCGCGATCTCCTCCGCCACCACCGCGCACGCGTCCGCCGCCGGGTCGATCAGGGGGAAGTGGCCGACGTCCTCCAGCAAGGTGAGGCCGATCATCTCGCCCGCCTTGGCCGCCGCGTCGGCGTACGACTCGGCGACCGCCTCGGGGACGACGATGTCCGTACGGCCCTGTACCACCGTGGTGGCGATGCCCGTGGGCAGCAGGAGGGCCGGGTCGGCGTACGCCCGGCGATCGGCGAACGTGTCCTTCCCGCCCAGGAGTTCCGTGACCGCTCCCCCACAGACCTCGAGCTTCTCGGCGACCTCGAAGTCGGCGATGGGGGCGAGGGCGACGACACCGCGCAACAGCTCCGGACGGTCCGGGCGCCACGGCGCGTCGGCCGGGAGGACGTGGCGGGCGGCGGCCCACAGGGCGAGGTGGCCACCGGCCGAGTGACCGGTGATCACCATACGGCGCGGATCCGCCTGCGGCAGCGTGTCCCGTACGAGGGCGGGCAGCGCGTCGAAAGCCGCCGCCACGTCGTCGAACGTCTCCGGCCAGCGGCCCGCCACCAGCCCGCTCTCCGCGCCGCCCCCCGCACCACTCTCCGTGCCGCCTTCCGTGCCGACTTCCCTGCCGCGCCGGTACTCCACGTTCGCCACGGCGAAACCACGGCGGGCCAGGAAACCGGCGAACGGGGAGATGTGACGGCGGTCGTACGACGCGCGCCAGGCACCGCCGTGCAGGACGACCACGAGCGGTACGAGGTCCTGTTCGGCGCCGGGCCCGCGCGGGGCGTAGAAGTCGATCACCTGGTCGGGGTGGTCACCGTACGCAGCGCCGGCGTCGGGGTCGACCGGAGGGTGCGAGAGGGCGGACGCCTCCTCGGCGGCGTTCCGGGCCACGGCCTCACCCGATGCTGCGGCGTCGTCCGGCATGCTCCAACCTCTCAGCGGCGAAACGGAATTGAGTTCTCGGGGTACGGACGGACCGGATGGGAAACGACCGTTGGCCGGGACGGTACCAGGCGCATGACAAGGGCGAACACGCGGATGTCACGCTCGGTGAGGGGCAAGGGTTCGGCCGAGGGCCAGGTTCACGCACGTGCGTGCGTGAACCTCTGTCTCTTATACA
>NZ_VJZC01001065.1 GCF_009377185.1 Streptomyces spongiae | reverse complement strand
GGGCGGGCGGGGGACTACTTCGTGAGTTCGGCGCGCTCGGCGATGAGGTCTTCCATCGTGAACTGGAGGGTGGTGATCTGGCCCGTGAGCTGAGCGGCGGGAGCCATGTCGGGGGTGATGTCGGCGCTCTGCGGGGCGGTGGTGGCCGAGAGCTCGTCGCGCTGCTTGGTGAGCTCTTCGATCCGCTCACCGATGGACATGATCTTGCAGCTCAGGTCGTCGGCCTTCTTCGAGATCGCCTCGGCGCGCTGCGGGGCGAGGGACGCGTTGTAGGTCGCGGTGAGCTGGTCGTAGTCGTCGCGCGCCTGCCAGTTGCGGACGAGAGCCGTGACCAGGTCGGTGGTACGGGCGCTGGTGTTGGGAGTGGCACCACCGGCGCTCGTGCCGGTGCCGGTGGAGGCTCCGGCCAGGTCGCGCAGCCGGAACACGGAGGTCTCGTCGACGAGGTCAGCCGGGTTGACCAGCTGGTGACCGACCACGCAGGGGAGGCTGGCGCTGCCGAGGGCGGGGACGTTCGTGCGCTGGTGGCGGTCGGTGGGCGACCCGCCACCGAACTGGATGTTGACCAGACCATCGACCTCCGGGAAGGCGTGGTAGTCGGGGTGGATCACGAAGGTGCCGACGGGGAACGCGCCCATCTGACCGACGCGCTTGACGTTGTAGACCGCCTCGCCGTGCTCGCCGATGGTGACCTCGGCGGTGAAGGTGCGGCCAGCGGCGGTCTTGAGGGTCTCGGTCATGGTGTCCTCCTGGACAAGGTGGTGGTAGGGCGGGGTGTTCCCTGCGCCCTTCGATAACTCCACTCTACACGCAAAAAAAGAGTTAAGCAATACTGAGACTGTTCGCGCGTTCTCGTAGGTCAGCAGCAGGGACGGGGGTCCTGTGGCACGCGTCCGTGGCGGGACGGCCGGGACGTAGGAGGCCGGAGACCCGATCGCGGGGAGGGGCGATCTCTCCGTAGGCTCGGCCGTAGGCAAGGGCCCAGATGGGCGGTCTCCGGCGGCAGTCTCCGCACCGTCACCAGCACGGGGCCGGAGGGGAGAACTCTCCGGCCCCCACAGCGCGCACTGCGCCGCATCGCAGTGTTCCGCCCCGGTTGTCGGCCGCCCGGCCACGCGGCGACTGGCGGGGTAGCGCACGGTCGGCACCTCCCCGGGGGAGTGAAGTCTCTGGTCGCGAGGGTCGCTTGGAGACCTCGCACGCCTCGTCAGCTCTCGGCTGGGACAGCCGGGCTCCTATTTCGGCACCGCGCCGCAGCCTCAGCAGAACCTGCCGTCTCCCGACAGCAGAGGTGCCGTCCCCAACTGGCAGTCGCTTTCCGCCTGAGCGGAGCCACAGGGGACGCCA
>NZ_VJZC01001064.1 GCF_009377185.1 Streptomyces spongiae | reverse complement strand
GGCTGGGCTGGGCTGCGAGCTCACTCACAGTGCCTGTGGGAAGTTGAAGAAGCCGGTCGGGTCGTAGTGCCTTTTCACCGTCGTCAGACGGGAGGCCGCCGCGCCGTAGTACGCCTTGCGCCAGTTGGTGAGGGTCGGGTCCGTGTAGTTCTGGTACGCGGCGCCCGAGGCGTGGCGGGACATGGCCTGGTGGGTCGTGGTGAGCCAGGACTGGGCCGTCGTGCCGGAGGTGCCCGCTTTCCAGGAGGCGAGGTACTGGGCCAGCATCCGGGAGCGGCGGTGGACGAAGGCCGTCGCCGTGGGGGACACCCGGTTGATCGCGCCGCCGAGTGCCGTGAGCTGGATGCTGCCCGCGCCGCCCCTGACCGATGAGATGTGGGTGAGCAGGGTCTGGATGCCCGCCGCCGATATGGAGCGGTCGAAGAAGTCCGAGCGTGCCGCGTACGTCTCGCGGCCCAGGGCGCCCGTGGGGGTACGGCCCGGGGTCGAGCCCGGGAGGTGGCACTTGGCGTCCGTCGAGAAGGACGAGCAGCCCGCGTACATCTCCATCGACTCCTCGTACGAGCGGCGCTTCAGCGACACGCTGCGGGCCGGGGAGCCGATGCGGTCGGCCAGGCGGTCGACGGCGTTCTGGAGTTCGCCGTACGTGCCGAGGGAGAAGGCGGCGACCGAGATCGTGGGGGTGCCGCCGGGCGCGCACGCCAGGTGGCAGGACGACCAGATCTCGTCCGGCTGGTCCGGGCCCCACTCCTGCCAGGCCTTCACCACGGCGGCGGCCTTCGACCACGGCCACGTCATGTACGCGGAGACGGCCTGGGGGGCGGGGTGGGTGCGGAAGCGGAGTTCGGTGACCACGCCGAAGTTGCCGTTGCCCGCGCCGCGCAGGGCCCAGAAGAGGTCCTTGTGGTCGGTGGCGTTCGCGGTGAGCTGCTTGCCGTCCGCGGTGACGATCGTGGCCTGGGTGAGGCTGTCGCAGGTCAGGCCGTACGCGCGGGAGACCACGCCGTGGCCGCCGCCCAGGGTGAGGCCGGACACGCCGACGGTGGGGCAGGAGCCGGCGGGGATGGTGACGCCCTTCGCGGCGAGGGCGCGGTAGACGTCGATCAGTTTGGCGCCGGCGCCGATGACCGCCTGGCCCGCGGAGGCGCGGATGCCGCTGAGTTTCGAGACGTCGATGATCAGGTTGCCGTTGCCGGAGGACCAGCCGGCGTAGGAGTGGCCGCCGTTGCCCGGTGACCATCCGCACGAAGGATGGTGGAACGGTCGTGGCCGCTGTGCACGGCGGTTTCATCTCGTACGCGGACAACAAGCTGTCGCTGCTAGCCGAGATCGCCGAGCTGTCGGACGAGATCGA
>NZ_VJZC01001063.1 GCF_009377185.1 Streptomyces spongiae | reverse complement strand
GGGAAGGGCAGGGCGCTGCAGGTGTATGCCCGGCCCGACGAGGCGGCTCCCGACCAGCCCTGGACTCTGCATGCCACGGGTGTCCTCGACGACTTGGGTGCCGGCCTTACAGAGGTGGCCGGGTTGGGTGCCTGGCCGCCGGCCGGTGCCCGTGAGTTGGCTGTGGACGGTCTTTATGACGTGCTCGACGAGTCCGGGCTCACGTACGGCTCTGCTTTCCGGGGTCTGGCCCGGGTGTGGGTGTCCGGTGATGACCTGTTCGTCGAGGCGGTCCTGCCTGAGCCGGTTGCGGGGGAGGCGGCGGCCTTCGGGCTGCATCCGGCGCTGTTGGACACGGTGCTGCACGCGCTGGCTCTGCGTGCTGGTGAGGGGCAGCAGGGTGCGTTGTTGCCGTTTGTGTGGTCGGGTGTGTCCTTGCACTCGGTCGGTGCGGGTGTGGTGCGGGCCCGGCTGACGCCGTGCGGGGCGGATGCGTACTCGCTGCATGTCAGTGATGCGGCGGGTGCGCCGGTGGCGGTCGTCGACTCGCTGGTGCTGCGTCCTGTGTCCGCCGCCGATGTGGTGCGGGCGGCGGCGGGTTCGGATGGTCTGTTCCGTCTTGAGTGGGGTCCGGGGCCCGTGGGCGGACGCGTGGAGAGCGCTCGTGGCGGGCAGTGGGCGGTGGTCGGTGATGTGGAGACGGCGGCCTGGCGTGAGTCGGGCGTGCCGGTGCGGCATTTTGCGGACCTGGACGCTCTTACTGCCGCCGTCGATGCCGGTGAGATCGTGCCGTCGGTCGTCGGGCTGAGTGTGGGGGTGAACTCTGGTGATGTCCTGAGCCCGGTTGCTGATCTCCTGGGTGTCATGCGGACCTGGCTGTCACAGGAGCGATGGGCCAACACGCCTCTGGTCGTGCTGACCAGTGGTGCGGTTGCCCTGCATCCTGTCTCCGGCGCGGAGATGCCGGATCTGGGCGGTGCCGGGGTGTGGGGTCTGGTCCGGTCGGCGATCAGTGAGCATCCCGGGCGTCTGGTGCTGGCCGATGTCGACGAGACGGCCGCTTCGTATCGCACGCTCGCCGAGCGGCTCTCTCCTGTCGATGAGCCCCAGCTTGCCCTGCGCGCCGGTGAGGTCTGGGTGCCGCGCTTGGTGCGGATGGCCTCGGGGGCCGGTGAGGTGCGGGTGGCGGCGCCCTGGGCCGGCGATGGGACGGTGCTGATCACGGGTGGTACGGGTGGTCTGGGTGCTGAAGTGGCCCGGCATCTGGTCACCGTGCATGGTGTGCGGGATCTGCTGCTGGTGTCCCGGCGCGGGATTGAAGCCCCCGATGCGGGTGAACTTGCCGGGCAGCTGGAGGAGTTGGGTGCGAGGGTCA
>NZ_VJZC01001062.1 GCF_009377185.1 Streptomyces spongiae | reverse complement strand
GGAGTGAGACCTCCGGCGGGAGGGGGGTGAGCAGCCGCCGCCAGTACGTCAGGACTTCCTCGGAACCGCACACAGCAGCGAGCCTCCCCAGCGGATCGGTCCCGGCTCTGGGCCAGGGATCGGCGTCATACTAAGGTAAGGGTTACCTAATTTCACAGGGTGCTCATAGAAGATGCCCATGGGGGTGCGGCGCCAAGCAGCCACGTCATACAGTTAGGCAAGCCTCATCAAAGGAAGTTCACACGTGGGGACCTCAGCGGTCCGGGCGGCGAAAGGCCCCCGCGCAGTACTCCTGCTCGCGCTCTCGGGTGCGGCGCTGCTCGCGCTGTGCGCCCTGTCGATGGCGTACGGAGCTCTCGGTGTCCCCCTCGACCAGGTGTGGCACACACTGCTGGGCGACCCGCCCAGCTCCCGCATCGACAGCGTCATCTGGGCAGTGCGGCTGCCGCGCACCCTCCTCGCCCTCGCCACCGGGGCCGCCCTGGGCCTCGCGGGCGCGCTGATGCAGGCCCTGACCCGCAACCCCCTGGCGGATCCCGGCATCCTGGGCGTCAGCGCGGGCGCGGCCTTCGCCGTCGTGCTCTCCGTGGGCGTCCTCGGCATCGGCTCCGTCTACGGCTACATCTGGTTCGCCCTGGCCGGGGCGCTGGCCGCCAGCGTGCTGGTCTACTTCCTCGGCGGACTCGGACGCTCGGGCACCACACCGGTCAAACTCGCCCTGGCCGGTGTCGCCGTGACCTCCCTGCTCTTCTCGCTGACCAGCGCCATCGCCCTCACCGACCCGGACGCCCTGAACCGCTACCGCTTCTGGAACGCGGGCTCACTGGCCAACCAGGACGACCAGGTCCTGCTGCGCGTCCTGCCGTTCCTCGCCGTCGGGGCGCTCCTCGCCCTGGCCTCCGCGCCCGCCCTCAACCGCCTCGCGCTCGGCGACGACGTCGCCAAGTCGCTCGGGCTCAGGCTCGGACTGGTCCGCGTCCAGGGGGTCGTGGCCGTCACGCTGCTCACCGGCGGCGCCGTCGCCGTCATCGGGCCCGTCGTGTTCGTCGGTCTGGTCGTGCCCCACATCGCCCGCGTCCTCGCGCAGTCCGTCGGCCTCGGCCCCGACCACCGCTGGCTGCTGCCGCTGTCGGCCGTGCTCGCGCCCTGCCTGCTGCTGGCCGCCGACATCGCGGGGCGGCTGATCGCCCGGCCGGCGGAGGTCCAGGCCGGCATCCTCGTCGCCTTCATCGGCGGCCCGTTCTTCATCGCGCTGGTCCGCCGCCGACGACTCGCGGAGCTGTGAGCCCATGACCACCCACCTCGCGCCCGGCCCGGGCGAACGAGCCTCCGCGGACCGGAAACCCGCCCGCCGCACCCC
>NZ_VJZC01001061.1 GCF_009377185.1 Streptomyces spongiae | reverse complement strand
CGGTTTTCGTGTCCTTCGTGGGAAGGACACGAAAACCGCGCGTACTGCGTTCTCAGTAGGCGGGTTGTCGGCAGCCGCACGACGACGCCACGGGTCCCTCCCCGGGATTCTGAGACGGTCGTCCCAGACTCGATGTCTCACGATGGTCCCAGCCCACCGACCGGAGAGCCCGATGAGCAGCATCAGCCTGGATCGACCCACGCCGCGTCAACGACGGCTCATCGACTCGGTGTGCCTCGTCGTGCTGTTCGGCTTCGCGCTCCTCGGCGCCATGCTCAGGACACCGGGCGCGGAGCAGCCGGGCGACGCGGGCACCGCCGCGCTGCTCGCGGGGCTCTCCTGCGTCGCGCTCCTCGGTCACCGCCGCCACCCCCGCATCGCCGTCGCGGGGACCACACTGTGCGCCGCGGCGGCGAGCGCGCTGGGCTACCTGCTCAATCCGCTGCTGCTGACGCCGGTCATGGCGGCGCTCTACGCCATGGCTCTGCGGACCGACCGCAGGACGACCCGCGTCCACCTCTTCGCCACCGCCGCCGTCCTGGTGACCACGGCGGTGGCCGCCGACCCGGTCGACCATCCGCTGATCCTCAGGACGATCGGCCCCATGGCCTGGGTGCTGCTCCCCGTCGTCGCCGGCACCGCGTCCCGGCTTCGCGGCAAGTACCTCGACGCCGTACAGGCGCGCGCCGAGTACGCCGAACGCACCCGCGAGGAGGAGGCACGCCTGCGGGTCACCGAGGAGCGGATGCGGATCGCCCGCGACCTGCACGACGTCGTCGCCCACCACCTCGCCCTCGCCAACGCCCAGGCCGGTACCGCGGCACACCTCGCACGCACCCGCCCCGAGCAGGCGGAGAAGATCCTCACCGACCTGGCCGGCACCACCGCGTCGGCGTTGTGCGAGCTCAAGGCCACCGTCGGTCTGCTGCGCCAGGCGGACGACCCGGACACCTCCCTTCAGCCCGCCCCCGGCCTGGCCCGTCTGCCCGAGCTGACCGCCGCGTGCCGGGCCGCCGGAGTGGAGGTCACCGTGACCACCGAGGGAGAGCCGCGGCCGCTGTCGCCGGGTGTGGACCTGACGGCGTTCCGTATCGTGCAGGAGGCCCTCACCAACGTCACCAAGCACGCCGCCGCGGGAGCGGCCCACATACGGCTCCGCTACTCCGGCGACCGGTTGACCGTCACGGTCACCGACGACGGCACCGGCACGGCACCCGCCGACCCTGGCCCCGATCGCGGCTTCGGACTCATCGGCATGCGTGAACGCGCCCAGTCCGTCGGCGGTGTGCTCCAGGCCGGCCACCGCCGTGAGGGCGGCTTCGAAGTGACCACCGAACTGCCCCTGCACCTGGCCGCCCCGGACC
>NZ_VJZC01000106.1 GCF_009377185.1 Streptomyces spongiae | reverse complement strand
GCTCGGCGGGGGGCGCGGAGCGGGCGGTGCCGGGGAAGCAGCGCCGCCAGTCGAGGGGCAGGCCCGCCGCCCAGCCGGCCCCCGCCGACAGCAGGAAGGCGCGGGCGTCGCCGGCCCGGCGCCGTACGGACCCGAGGACGACCGCGTCCTCGGCGCCCACCGCCTCACAGGTCTCACCGATCGCCCCGGCCAGGACGGGGTGCGGGCTGCTCTCGACGAACACGCGGTGCCCGGCCTCCAGCAGAGCGCGGGTGGCCGCTTCCATGCGCACGGTCTGCCGCAGGTTGCGGTACCAGTAGCCGGCGTCCAGGGCGGTGGTGTCGAGGCGGCCACCGGTGACGGTGGAGTAGAACGGGACACCGGCCTGGCGCGGGGTCAACGTGCCCAGAACGTCGAGGAGTCGGTCCTTGACGGCCTCGGTCTGCGGGCCGTGCCCGGCGATGTCGGACTTGATGTCCTTGGTGCGCAGGTTCCGGCGGGCGCACAGGTCGCGCAGTTCGTCGAGGGCTCTGTTCTCGCCGGAGACGACGACCGTGGAGGGGCCGTTGAGTACCGCCACGCCCAACCGTCCGGGCCATGCCCGAAGCAGGGGCTCGACGCGGTCGACGGGTGCGAACACCGTCATCAGCCCGCCCAGTCCGCCGAGTTCGAGCATCGTACGGCCGCGCAGCGCCACCAGCCTGGCCGCCTCCTCCACAGTGAAGGCGCCCGCCACGTGCGCGGCGGCGATCTCGCCCTGGGAGTGGCCGACGACGGCGCCGGGTTCGACGCCGAGGGAGCGCCACAGGGCGGCCAGCGCGACCATCGTGGAGAACAGCGCGGGCTGCACGACGTCGGCCCGGTGCAGCATGTCGGGGTCGTCGCCCTCGCCGCGCAGCAGGTCGGCCGGTGAGAAGTCGACGTAGGGGGCGAGGGCATCGGCACAGTCGTCGACGGTGTCTCGGAACACCCGTGAGGTGTCGTACAGTTCGCGGCCCATGCCCCACCACTGGGAGCCCTGGCCGGGGAAGACGAACACCGGTCCGCCGGTGTCGTCGGCGGCCGTGCCGCGCACCACGGCGGGGTCGGCGGTGCCGGCGGCCAGGGCGTCCAGCGAGTCGAGGAGCCGGTCGCAGTCGTGGCCGAGGACGACGGCGCGGTGCGGGAGGGCGGCGCGGGTGGTCGCGAGCGACCAGGCTGCCGCCGCGGGGGGCGTATGCGGGCGGGAGCGCAGGAACGCGCCGATGCCGGCGGCCTGTTCGGCCAGCGCCGGAGCCGTGCGGGCGGACAGCAGCAGGGGCAGGTCGGCGGTGTCGACGGGCGGCTTCGCCTCGGGGCCGGGCTCGGCGGTGGGCTGCGGGGGCGCCTGCTCCAGGACGACATGGGCGTTGGTGCCGCTGATGCCGAACGCGGAGACGGCGGCGCGGCGCGGCCGCCCGGTGCCGGGCCAGTCCCGCGCGGACCGCAGCAGCCGTACGCCTCCCGCGGTCCAGTCGACGCGGGTGGAGGGCGTGTCGGCGTGCAGGGTCCGCGGCAGGGTGCCGTGTTCGAGGGCCAGTACCGTCTTGACGACGCCCACCGCGCCGGCGGCCGCCTGGGTGTGGCCGATGTTGGACTTGACCGACCCCAGCAGCAGGGGATGCGCGCGGTCCTGTCCGTAGGTGGCGAGGAGGGCCTCGGCCTCGATGGGGTCGCCGAGCCGGGTGCCGGTGCCGTGCGCCTCGACGGCGTCCACGTCGGCAGGCGTGAGTCCGGCGTCGGCCAGCGCCTCGCGGATGACGCGCTGCTGGGCTGGCCCGTTGGGCGCGGTGAGCCCGTTGGAGGCGCCGTCCTGGTTCACGGCCGACCCGCGTATCACGGCCCGTACCCGGTGGCCCAGGCGGCGGGCCTCGCTGAGGCGTTCGACGACGAGGAGGGCGACGCCCTCGGAGTAGCCGGTGCCGTCGGCGTCGTCGGAGAAAGCCTTGGAGCGGCCGTCGCGGGCGATGGCGCCCAGCCGTTGGATGCGGGCGAAGCTCGCCGAGTCGGTCATCACGGTGACACCGCCGGCGAGGGCGAGCGCGCACTCGCCGGCCCGGACCGCGCGCACCGCCTGATGCAGGGCGACCAGCGAGGCGGAGCATGCGGTGTCCACGGTGACCGCAGGGCCCCGCAGACCGAGGGTGTAGGAGACACGGCCGGACAGGGCACTGGCGGCGAGGCCGGTGGCGGCGTGGCTCTCGGTGCGTTCGGAGGAGCCGCTGACGACGTGGGCGTAGTCCTGCCCGTTGCTGCCGACGAACACACCCGTGCGGCTGCCGCGCAAGGTGTGCGGGTCGATGCCGGCCCGTTCCACTGCCTCCCAGGCGGTCTCCAGCAGCAGGCGCTGCTGCGGGTCCATGGTGACCGCCTCGCGCGGGGAGATCCCGAAGAAGTCCGCGTCGAAGGCGTGGGCGTCGTAGAGAAATCCGCCTTCGAGACGCCCGCCGCCGTCCGCGAACTCCGTCAGGTCCCAGCCGCGGTCGGTGGGGAAGGGCCCGATGGCGTCCCGTTCCTCGACGAGCAGGTCCCACAGGAGCTGCGGGGAGTCGGCGCCGCCGGGCAGCCGGCACGCCATGCCGACGATCACGACCGGGTCCTCGGCGTCCCCGGGGGCTTCGGGCGGGTCGGCGGGGGCGGTGTCCTCCCCGGTGCCGGTCAGGGCGCCCAGCAGATGCTCGGCGAGGCCGCGCGGGGTGGGGTGGTCGAAGACGACGCCGGCGGCGAGCGGCAGTCCGGTCGTGGCGACCAGCCGGTTGCGCAGGTCGACGGCGGTGAGGGAGTCGAAGCCGGAGGCGCGGAACGGCCGGTCGGGTGAGACGTCGGCCACGCGGCGGTGGCCGAGGGCGGTGGCGGCCTCGGCGCGCACCGCGTCCAGGACGAGCGTGGCGTGCTCGGTGTGCGGGGCGGTACGCAACCGGTCGGCGAGTGGCGTTGTGGGCGTGTCCGGTGTGGTGCGGGTTTCGGGAGCCGGTACGGCGGGGTGGTCGTCGAGGACCGGGCTGCGGCGCAGGCCGGACCGCAGGGTGGTGGCCAGTGGTTCGAGGTCGGCGACCAGGAGGGCGGGGTGGGGCTCGGCGGTGGCCTCCAGCAGAGTGGTGAGGGCGAGTTCGGGGTCGAGGCCGCCGAGGCCGGACCGTCGGCTCTGCGCGTCGTCGAGCCCGGCGGCCATGCCGGCGCCGCGCCAGGCCCCCCAGGCGATCGACACGGCGGGCAGCCCTTCGGCACGACGGTGGGCGGCGAGGGTGTCGAGCACGGTGTTGGCCGCCGCGTAGTTGGCCTGGCCCGGGTTGCCCAGGGCGCCGGACACCGAGGAGAACAGCACGAACGCCGACAAGCCATGCCCTCGGGTCAGTTCGTCCAGGTGCAGCGCTCCGGTGACCTTGGCGCGGTACACGTCGGCGAAACGGTCGGGGGTGAGGCGGTCCAGCACGCCGTCGTCGAGGACACCGGCGGTGTGCACGACAGCGGTCAGCGGCCGGTCGGCGGGGGTCGCGGCCAGCAGGGCGGCCAGCGTGGCCCGGTCGGCGACGTCGCAGGCGGCGATGTCCACCTCGGTGCCGGCTTCTGCCAGTTCGCGTCGCAGGTCGGCTACGCCCGGCGCGTCAGGTCCGCGCCTGGAGACCAGCAGCAGGCGCTCGGCACCCTCCCTGGCCAGGCGACGGGCGACCTGCGCGCCCAGACCTCCTGTGCCGCCCGTGACGAGGGTGGTGCCGTCGGGACGCCAACCAGGGGACGCCCCGCCGACCACCCCACCAGACGCCTCAGCACCAAGCTCCACACCAGGGCCACCAACACCACCCGCAACAAGGGCGGTACCAGCCGGGCGCCCGCCGGAGGACACCACGTCGGCCACCCCACCAGACACCTCCGCACCGACCTCAACGCCAGGACCAACATCACCCGTGACAGGGGTGGCACCGGCCGGACGCCAACCGGAGGACACCCCGCCGGGCACTCCCCCGGGCGTCTCGGGCTCCCATCTCGCCGGCACGACCCGTCGTACGAGGGCTCCGGTGGCGCGTACGGCCACCTCGTCCTCGTCGCCGGACGCCGTGAGGGCGGCCAGCGCGGTGGCGACCGTGTGCGGCTGGGGGTCGTCGGCGGGCAGGTCGAGCAGGCCGCCCCAACGGTCGGGGATCTCGCGGGCGGCGACCCGGCCGAGCCCCCAGACCGCGGCCTGGCCGAGACCACGGGCGCGGTCGCCCTCCTCGGCGGCCACGGCCTCGCGGGTCACGCACCACACGGGTGCCCGCAGCCCGGCGTCGCCGACGGCCTGAACGGCCGTGAGCGCGCTCAGGAGCCCGGCCGGCACATCCGGTCCGCCGGTCTCGCCCAGCGCGGTGAGGCACAACACGCCGGCAAGGGCGGTGTCGCCCGCGGCGTCCCGCAGGAGCGCGGCCAGTGTGGCGCGGTCGGCACCGACTGGGCACTGAACCGGCACGGCGGCGGTGCCGAGAGCGTCGGTCAGAGCCCGGGCCCAGGGGTCGTCGCCCTCCGGCAGAAGGAGCAGCCGACGGCCCGTCACCTCGCGGGCCGGTGGGAGGAGGTGCGGCTGCCACCGCTCGCGGTGGCGCACGGCGTCCAGGGCGGCTCGGCTGCGGTGCCGGGACCGCCACGACAGCAGGGCGGGTACGACGGACCGGACGGCGTCCTCCGTCACGCCGAGGCGGTCGGCGAGCGCGGCCGGTTCCGTGCGGCCCAGCGCCGCCCACAGGTCCGCGCCGTCCGTGTCCCGGGTGGCTGGGCGGAACGGGAAGCGGCTGCGGCGGAACGGGTGGGTGGGCAGGTCGACCCGCTCGGCGCCCGTGCCGGCGAACAGGGCCGTCCAGTCCACCGGGACGCCGTGCACGTACAGCCGGGCCAGGGCAGTGACGGCCGAGTGCTCCTCGTCCGGGCCGCCGTGCAGCAGGGGTGTGACGACTGCGCCCGGCGGCAGGGTCTCCTGGGCGAGCGCCGCGAGGACCCCGCCGGGGCCGATCTCCAGCCAGGCGCCGACGCCCTGACCCGCCAGGGTCCGCACGCCGTCGGCGAAGCGGACGGTCTCGCGCAGATGCCGTACCCAGTAGCCGGGGGTGGTCAGGTCACCGGGCGCCACGAGCCGTCCGGTCACGTTGGAGACGACGGGCAGGGTGGGTTCGGCGAACGACAGGTCCGCGACGGCCTCGTGGAACGCGTCGAGGGCGGGCTCCATCAGCGGTGAGTGGAAGGCGTGCGAGACCCGCAGACGTGCGGTGCGGTGCCCAGCCTCCGCCACGCGGGACGCGACGGCGTCCACCGCCTCGCCGGGGCCGGAGAGCACCACGGAGCGCGGCCCGTTGACCGCGCCGAGGACGACGCCTTGGGCGAGCAGGGGGCGAATCTCCTCCTCGCCGGCGGCGACGGCGACCATCGCGCCGCCGGCCGGCAGGGCCTGCATCAGCCGGGCCCGCGCGGACACCAGCCGGCAGGCGTCGGTCAGGGACAGCACGCCGGCGACGTGGGCGGCGGTGATCTCGCCGACGGAATGCCCCATGACGTGTTCGGGCCGCACACCCCAGGAGACGACGAGCCGGTACAGGGCGGCCTCGACGGCGAACAGGGCGGGCTGCGCGAACTCCGTGCGGTGCAGGATCTCCTCGTCCTCGCCCCACATCGCCGGCCGCACCCGTGGGTCGAGTTCGGCGAGGACCTCGTCGAGAGCTGCGGCGAACACGGGGAAGCGCGCGGCGAGTTCGCGCCCCATGCCGAGGCGCTGGCTGCCCTGCCCGGAGAACAGCACGGCGACGGACGGCTCGTCGCCGGCGACCGCCTCGGCGAGTGGCGGCGCACCCTCGGCGGAGCCGAGCAGCACGGCCCGGTGCTCGAAGGAGGACCGTCCGGCGGCCAGCGAGTGGCCGACGTCGAGCGGGTCGTTGCCGGTGGCCCGGGCGCGCACGCGGGCCACGTGGTCCGCGAGGGCCTCGGCGCTGCGGGTGGACACCGGCCAGGGCACCACGCGGACAGGCGGCGGGGCTGCCTCGGCCGCCGATGGGGGCTCGGGCGCCGCCTCCAGAACCACGTGGGCGTTGGTGCCGCTGATGCCGAACGCGGACACGGCGGCCCGCCGTGGCCGGCCGGTCTCCGGCCAGTCGGTGGTCTCCCGCAGCAGTTCGATCCGGCCGGCCGTCCAGTCGACGGCGCCGGTGGGCTCGGCGGCGTGGAGGGTGCGCGGCAGCCTGCCGTGTCGCATCGCCAGCACCGTCTTGATGACGCCGCAGACGCCCGCGGCGGCCTGGGTGTGCCCGATGTTGGACTTCAGCGAACCGAGCAGCAGCGGATGTGCGCGGTCCTGGCCGTACGTGGCAAGCAGCGCGGACGCCTCCACGGGGTCGCCGAGCCGAGTGCCGGTGCCGTGTGCCTCGACGGCGTCCACGTCGGCGGGTCCGAGTCCGGCGGCGGCGAGGGCCTGCCGGATCACCTGTTGCTGGGCACGGCCGTTGGGGGCGGTCAGACCGTTGGAGGCGCCGTCGGAGTTGACGGCGGTGCCCCGGACGAGCGCCAGGACGGGGTGCCCGTGGCGGCGGGCGTCGGACAGCCGCTCCACGACGACCACGGCGACGCCCTCGGACCAGCCGGTGCCGTCGGCCGCGGCGGAGAATGCCTTGCATCGGCCGTCGGGGGCGAGGCCGCCCTGCCGGCTGAACTCGGTGAAGACGGCCGGATCGGACATCACGGTGACGCCGCCGACGACGGCCAGTTGTGTCTCGCCGCTCCGCAGGGCCTGGACGGCGGTGTGCAGGGCGACCAGTGAGGAGGAGCAGGCGGTGTCCACGGTGACGGCCGGGCCTTCGAGGCCGAGGACGTAGGCGAGCCGGCCGGACAGGACGCTGGAAGCGGTGCCGGTCATCACGTGGCCCGCGCCGTCGAAGGGTCCAGGGCGTCCGGAGTCCCACTGGTAGGTGCCCGCGTAGACGCTGGTGCGGCTGCCGCGCAGGGACAGCGGGTCGATGCCGGCGTGTTCCAGGGCTTCCCAGGCGACTTCGAGGAACAGCCGCTGCTGCGGGTCCATCGTGGCGGCCTCGCGGGGCGAGATACCGAAGAACTCCGCGTCGAAGGCGTCGGCCCCGGTGAGGAACCCGCCGCCACGCGCGGTGCTCTCGGTGAGCAGCGCGGTCAGGTCCCAGCCACGGTCCGCGGGGAAGCCGGTGACGGCGTCAACGCCCTTGTCGACGAGCCTCCACAGGTCGTCGGGTGAGGTGACGTCTCCGGGCAGACGGCAGCCCATGCCGACGACGGCGACAGGGTCGTCGGCCGGGGCTGCGGAGGCGGGGTGTGTCTCGAGTTCCTCGATGCGCCGGTGGGCACGGCGCAGCTCCGCCGTGACCCTCCGGAGATAGTCGACGACTGAGTCCTGCTGTTCTTCCTGCACGGTGGATGTCCCATCGCTTCGGCGGGCGTTCGTGGCCTTGCGGGAGGGGGTGGGCGCCGGTCAGTGGATCGGGAACTCCTTGTCGATGAGGTCCAGGAGCCGGTCGACGGGGGCGGCGGCGATGTCGGCGGGGTCCCTGGTGCCGTCGGTGCGTCCCGGTCCCGGTGCGGGGCGCGGGCCGCGGTGGCCGAGGTCGGTCAGCAGGGCCTCGAGGCGGTGCACCGCGCGGCGCCGCGCGGGGTGGTCCTCGGGCAGGTCGCGCAGGGCCTGTTCGAAGCCGGCGGGCCAGTCGGGCAGGGGGCGCGGCGTTTCGTCGAGGCGCTCGGCGAGCCGGGCGGCGAGCGCGCTCGGGGTGGGCTGGTCGTAGAACAGTGTGGCGGGCAGGTCGAGGCCGGTGGCCCGGCCGAGGCGGGCGCGCAGTTCGGTTTCCGCGTAGGAGTCGAGGCCCAGGGAGCGCAGGGCGAGGCGGGGTTCGACGCGGCCGGGGTCGGCGTGCCCGAGGACGGCGGCGGCCTCGCCGCGCACCACGGTGAGCAGGGCGCGAACGCGGCGCGGGCCGGAGAGGGCCCGCAGCGCGGCCGGTCCGGCGGCGAGCCGGTCGTCGGCCCGGGCCGCGGCGGGCGCGGGCGGCGCCGTGTCCGCCGGGGTGGGCCAGTGGCGTTCACGCTGGAAGGGGTAGGTGGGCAGGTCGGTGCGGCGGGCGCCGGTGCCGTCGAACAGGGCGGGCCAGTGCACGTCGCTGCCGGTGACGTGGAGGCGGGCGAGCGCGGTGAGCAGGGCCGTCTCGGGTTCGGTTCCGGCGCGCTGGGCGGCGACCGTCACCACGCCGGTCCACGCGAGCAGGTCGACGGTGCTCGCGGTGAGAGTGGCGTCCACGCCCACTTCGAGGAAGGTGTGAACGCCGGCGGCTCGCAGGGCGGTGACGACATCGGCGAACCGTACGGTCTCGCTCGCGTGACGGATCCAGTGGTCGGACGAGGCCAGGTCGGTGCCGGTGACAAAGGTGCCTGTGACGGTGGACACGAGCGGGATGCGGAGTTCGCGGGGTTCGATGCGGGCCACGTCGCCGCGGTACTCGTCGAGGGCGCCGGCCACGAGGGGGGACGGCAGTCCGTGCGGTGCGGGGAGTGGGACGGTGGCGCGCCCCTGGGCCGCGAGGGCATCGGCGATGAGGGCGACTTCGTCCGCTGCGCCGGAGAGGACGATCCGGTCGGGGCCGTCGACGGCGACGACGGCGACGTTCGGGGTGAGCAGTGGTGCCGTCTCGGCCTCGGTGGCGCGTACGGCGATGGTGGCGGCGGGCGCGAGCCGCTCGGCCAGCCGGACCCGGGCGGCGACGACCCGGCAGGCGTCGGTGAGGGACAGCGCTCCGGCGACGTGGGCGGCTGCCACCTCGCCGAGTCCGTGCCCCGCGACGTGGGAGGGGGTCCGGCCGAGGGACTCCAGGAGCCGGTACAGGGCGATCTCGTGGGCGAACAGCGAGGGTTCGGCGGTGCGGGGTGTGCCCGGTTCCGCGGCGTCGCCGCCCACGAGGGCGGGCAGCGGGTCGGGCAGCAGTCCGTCGAACGCGTCGCGGACCGTGTCGAAGGCACGCGCGAACACCGGGAACCGCTCGGCCAGGGCGGCGGTCCGGTCCGCGTGGGGGCCGCCGTGTCCGGCGAACAGCATGGCTGACGCACCGGGTTCGGCGATGCAGCGTGCGACGGTGGGCGTACCGTCGGCGCAGGCCAGCAGGACGGCGCGGTGCGGCAGCGCGGTGGCACGCCCGGTGGCCAACGAGTGGGCGATGTCGGCCCGGTCCCGGTCGTCGGCGGGGGCCAGGCGCCTCAGCCGGGCGACCGCCGCGTCGAGGGCGCTCGCGGACCGCGCGGAGACCACCCAGGGCACGATGCGCGGGATGCTGCCGGGCTCGTCGGTGCGGGTGGGGGCGGTCGGTGACTGTTCGAGGACGACATGGGCGTTGCTGCCGCCGATGCCGAATGAGGAGACGGCGGCGCGGGGCGGCCTGCCGGTGTCGGGCCAGTCGGTCGTCTCGCACAGCAGCCGCACCGAGCCGGCCGACCAGTCGACCGCGGGGGTGGGCTCGGAGACGTGCGGGGTGGCGGGCAGGATGCCGTGTCGCAGCGCGAGCACGGTCTTGATGACGCCGATCATGCCGGCGGCGGCCTGAGCATGCCCGAGGTTGGCCTTCACGGAGCCGATGAGCAGCGGGTGGTCGCGCCGGCGCCCGTAGGTGGCGAGGAGCGCCTCGGCCTCCACGGGGTCACCGACGCGGGTGCCGGTGCCGTGTGCCTCCACGGCGTCGATGTCGCCAGGGGTGAGCCCCGCGTCCTCCAGGGCCAGGGCGATCAGCTCGCGCTGGGCGGCGCCGCTCGGGGTGGTCAGCCGGTCGGTGGCGCCGTCGGCGTTGACGGCGGTGCCGCGGACGACGGCGAGGACGGGGTGGCCGTGCCGCTGGGCGTCGGCGAGGCGTTCCAGGACGACGACTCCGACGCCCTCGGCCCAGGCGGTGCCGTCGGCGTCGGCGGAGAACGGCTTGCATCGGCCGTCGGGGGCGAGGCCGCCCTGCCGCGCGTAGGCGACGAGGCTGCGCGGCGTGGACAGGACATTGGCTCCGCCGGCCAGGGCGAGGGTGCACTCACCGGCGCGCAGGGCGCGGACCGCGCTGTGCAGGGCGGTCAGCGAGGAGGAGGACGCGGTGTCGAGGGTCAGCGCGGGGCCGCGCAGCCCGAGGACGTGGGCGACGCGGCCGGAGGCGACGCCGGGCGCGGTGCCGGTGACGGCGTTCGCGGCGGCGTCCTCGACGGCGCGCGCGGTGGCCAGGGCGTAGTCCTCGCCGCTGACGCCGACGTAGACGCCGGTGCGGGTGCCGTGCAGCGACGTCGGGTCGATGCCGGCGCGTTCCACGGCCTCCCAGGCCGTTTCCAGCAGCAGCCGCTGCTGGGGGTCGGTGCCGATGGCCTCACGGGGCGAGAGCCCGAAGAAGCCGGCGTCGAAGTCGCCGACGCCGTCGAGGAATCCGCCGCGCCGCGGCAGGGGGGTCCGGCCCCGCCCGTCGAGGGCGTTCGGGTCCCAGCCCCGGTCGGTGGGCAGCGGGCCGGTGGCGTCGCGTCCGGCCAGGAGCAGCTCCCACAGCCCCTCGGGGTCGGTGATCCCGCCGGGCAGTCGGCAGGCCATGGCGACGATCGCAACCGGTTCGGTGGGCACCGGGTCGTGCAAGTCGAGGTACTCCAGTCCGGACAGGATGGTCATGCCGCACCGCCTCCGATGGTTCACGCACTCGACGAGACTGCTGTGGAAGGTAGAGGGGGGCGGTCTCGGTTTTCCTTAGACCTGTAGACCTCTAGACCTGTGGACCTGCTGAATTTGCTGGACCTGCTGGACCTGCTGGACCTGTCGGACGGCCGTCCGTGCCCGCCGGGGCGCACGGCCGGTCCTCCGGCGGTGCGTGGTCGGCCCGACGGCGTGGATGCCGGGGCCGGGCCGGTGGTCCGCTCCCGGCTCGCGGCCCGGCCCTCCGTGTGTGGCCGGCTCCGACCGGTCAGTTGCCACCGGCGGCCTCCAGGGAGCGCAGCCACTCGTCCACCAGCTGTGCCGTCCGGGCGGAGTCCTCGGCGATGAGGGTGTGGTGGTCGGCCTGGATCACGCGGATGATGTCGGCGGGCACCGCCGGTGCCTGGTCCTCACCCACGCCGGGCAGGGAGTCGGCGCAACGGATCAGCAGCGACGGCACGTCGGTCGTGTAACGCTCGGCGTCGCCGGTGGTCATGCGGATGAACCAGTACGCCATCGCCGACAGCCGGGCGGTGTCGAGCTTCACGGTCGGACGGTCGATGCCGAAGAGGTAGTTGTCCTGGACCCGGTTCCAGTCGACGCCCTCCCCTTCTTCGTAGCCCAGGCTGAGGGTGTCGAGCATGACGATGCCCTCGGGCCGCACGCCCCAGGTCTGCTCCAGGATGCCGGCCGCTCGGTGGGCGAAGGTGCCGCCGGTCGAGTAGCCGACGAGGACGAAGGGCTCGCCGTCGCTGGCCAGCAGCACGCTCTCGGCGACGAGCCGGGCCGCGGCCTCGCTGGTGGCGGGCAGCGGCTCGC
Source organism: Streptomyces spongiae (assembly GCF_009377185.1). GTDB lineage: Bacteria > Actinomycetota > Actinomycetes > Streptomycetales > Streptomycetaceae > Streptomyces > Streptomyces spongiae. Next base: position 11,856 of record NZ_VJZC01000106.1, on the reverse strand, counting down.
CCTCGGCGAAGCCGAGCAGCGGCAGCGCCGAGACGTGCCTGCGGCCGCGGAAGGGGGCCGCCAGTCGCGCGTACTGGTGCGGGCCGCCGGTCGCTCCGGGCGCACTGATGCAGATCAGCCGCGGCAGCGCGGGTCCGTCCGCGAGGGTGATCGCCTGGGGCAGCTCCGGTACCTCCGCGGTGAGCTCGACCTGAGGGCGGGTGGCGGCCACGGCCATGAGCAGCCGCATGGCTTCGAGGGTCCTGCCGCTCTTGACGGTGTCGAAGAACAGCGTCACCAGCGAGTCCGGCGAGTTCTGCCGGGTGCCCACGGTGAGGGCGCCGGGGTCGGCGGGCTGCCCGCCCTGGTGGGCCAGTTGGCCGTCCAGCCACTGGGCGAGCCGGAGCGGCGTGCGGTTCTCGAAGACGGCCGCGGTGGGCACCCGCAGGCCGAGCGCCTCGCCCAGTTGGTTGCACAGTTCCAGCGCGATGAGCGAGTCGAAGCCCAGGGTGAGGAACTCGCGGTCGGGTTCGACGGTCGTGCTCTCCTTGCGGCCGAGCAGCACCGTGGAGGTCCCCACGACCAGGTCGAGCAGTGTCCGCTCCCGTTCGGCGGCGTCGAGCCGGCTCAGCCGGTCCCGGAGCGTGGCGAACGACGGGGTCGTGGCCGCCGCCGTGCGGCGCGGGGCGGCGATCAGGCCGCGCAGCACCGTCGCGACCTGTCGGGGGGTTCGGGACCGGTCGACCCGCAGCGGAACCAGCTGCGGCTCGTCGCGGCGCAGGGCGGCGTCGAACAGCGCGAGGCCGAGTTCCCGGCCGAGTGGCGGGAGCCCGGAGCGTTCCATGCGCTGCAGGTCGGTGTCGGTGAGGGCGGCGGTCATGCCGGTGCGGCGGGCCCACATGCCCCAGGCGAGCGACGTGGCGGGCAGGCCGCTGCTTCGCCGGTGGGCGGCGAGGGCGTCGAGGTAGGCGTTGCCCGCGGCGTAACTCGCCTGGCCCTGGCTGCCGAGGACGCCGGAGACGGAGGAGTAGAGCACGAAGGCCGCGAGATCGAGGTCGCGGGTGGCTCGGTGCAGGTGCCAGGCGGCGTCGGCCTTGGGGCGCAGCACCGTGGAGACCCGTTCGGGGGTGAGGGAGGTCAGGACGCCGTCATCGAGGACGCCGGCCGTGTGCACGACGGCGGTCAGCGGGTGGTCGGCGGGGATCGCGGCGAGCAGCGCGTCGACGGCGTCGGCGTCGGCGACGTCACAGGCCGCGATCGTCACCTTGGCGCCCGCGGCGGTGAGTTCGGCCCGCAGGTCGGCCGCGCCCGGTGCGGCCTCGCCGCTGCGGGCGGCCAGCAGCAGGTGCCGTACGCCGTGTGCGGCGACCAGGTGCCGGGCGAGGTCGGCGCCGAGCCCACCGGTGCCGCCGGTGACCAGCACGGTGCCCTCGGGGTGCCACGGGGCGCGGTCGTGCGCTCCGCTGTCGTCGGGGACGGGGGCCAGCCGGGGGACCCGCGCGGTCCGCTCGCGCACCACCCACTGTTCCTCGTCGGCGAGGAACAGGGCGGGCAACGTGGCGGCGGACTCGTGCGCGTCGTCCAGGTCGACCAGGACGAACCGGCCGGGGTGCTCGGACTGCGCGGAGCGGACCAGGCCCCAGACGGCCGCCGCTGCCGGGTCGGTGAGGTCCTCGCCGTCCAGGGCCATCGCACCGCGGGTGACGAGCACGAGGCGGGACTTGTCGAGGCGTGGGTCGGCGAGCCAGTCCTGCAGCAGGGCCAGGACGCGGTGCACCGTCTCGTGGACCGCGTCCGGTCGATCGCCGCCGTGGACGGAGACGAGGAAGCCGTGCGGCACGGGGCCGTTGTCGCCGCCCTGCCCGATGGCCGCGGCGAGGGTCTCGGCGTACGACACCACCGTCTCGCCCGCCAGGGCCATGGCCTGCCCCAGGTCGTGCCGGTCGTCGCCGACGACGGCCCAGCGGGCGCCGGCAGCCGGAGTCAGGGCGGCGGGCGCGGGGATCCACTCGAGGCGCAGCAGCGAGTCGAGCAGGTCGTCCGCGTGGCCCGCGGCGGCCTGGTCGGCGACCGCGTGGTCGGTGGCGGGGCTCAGGGTCACGGAGTCGACGGTCAGGGCCGTCCGCCCGGCCACGTCGGTCGCGGTGAGGCCGAACGTGTCGGGGCCGGTGGGGACGATACGGGCACGCAGCACGGTGGCACCGGAGGCGTGCAGGACGGCGCCCCGCCAGCCGGTGGGCAGCGTCCGCTCGTACGGCTCCCGCTCGGCGTGGACGCGGGCGTGCAGCACGGCGTCCAGGAGTGCGGGGTGGAGTCCGAACCCGTCGTCAGCGCGGGCCGGTTCGGGCAGGACGGCCTCGGCGTACACCTCCTCGCCGCGCCGCCACACGCCACGCAGGCCACGGAAGGCCGGCCCGTGGTCGACTCCGGCGCGGGCCCACCGCTCGTGGGTGTCGTCGGGGTCGATGCCGGTCGCCCCCGTGGGTGGCCAGACGGTGCTGTCGAACGCCGTGGCCGGTGTGGCGGAGGGGGAGAGAACGCCGGTGGCGTGCCGGCGCCAGGGCGCGTCTCCCTGTGCGGGCCGCGCGTGACAGCGGACCGTGCGCCGGCCCTCGTCGTCGGGTGCGCCGACCCGCATCTGTACCTGGACCGTCCCTTGCGCGGGCAGCTCCAGCGGGGTGTCGACGGTGAGTTCCTCGACCCGGTCGCAGCCGGCGAGGTCACCCGCCCGAACGGCGAGTTCGAGGAAGCCGGTGCCGGGCATCGACGCCGTGGACGCGACGCGGTGCTCGGTCAGCCACGGCTGCTGGGACGCACTCAGCGTGCCGGTGACGACGAGCTCGCCGGTGTCGGCGACCGTCACCGCGGCGCCGAGCAGCGGGTGTCCGGTCGGATCGATGCCGACGCCGGTGAGGTCGGTGGCGGGCGCGGCGGCCGTCGGCCAGTAGCGCTCGTGTTGGAAGGGGTAGGTGGGCAGGTCGACGCGGCGGGCGCCGGTGCCGGTGAAGAAGGCCGGCCAGTCCACCGGGACGCCGGTGGTGTAGAGCCGGGCCAGCGCGGTCACCGCGGCCGTCTCCTCATCGCGGTCCCGCCGCAGCAGGGGCACCACCTCGGTGGCGTCCGGGACGCTCTCCCGCACCAAGGGGGTGAGGACGGCGTCGGGCCCGATCTCCAGGTAGTGCCCCACGCCCTCGTCGGCGAGGGCGCGCAGGCCGTCGGCGAACCGGACGGTCCCACGGACATGGCGCACCCAGTGGTCGACGGAACGACCATCGCCGCCAGGCAGCTGGGAGACCAGACGCAGGGTCGGCTCGCCGAAAACCAGCCCACCAAGAGCGGTGCGGAAGTCGTCGAGCATCGGGTCCATCAACGGCGAGTGGAACGCGTGACTGACCGGCAGCCGCGTCTGCCGCCGCTCCCCCAGCGCCGCCAGCACCCGCTCCACCCCCTCCTCCGTACCCGAAAGCACCACCGAACGCGGCCCGTTGACCGCCGCCAGTGCCACGTCCTCCGTCAGATGCGGCCCCACCTCCTCCTCAGCCGCCTCCACCGCGACCATCGCACCACCCTCCGCCAGCGCCTCCATCAACCGCGCCCGCGCCGACACCAGCACACACGCATCCCGCAGCGACAACACCCCGGCCACGTGCGCCGCCGAGATCTCACCCACCGAATGACCGGCCACGTACTTGGGTGTCACGCCGAGCGACTCGACGAGGCGGTACAGGGCGACCTCGACGGCGAACAACGCCGGCTGCGCCACGCCCGTACGCTCCAGCGCGACCGGGTCGTCACCCCACATCGCCTCCCGCACACCGGGCACCAGTTCCCTCAGCACCTCGTCGAGGGCCTGCGCGAACACCGGGAAACGCTCGTACAACTCCCGCCCCATACCCAGCCGTTGAGCGCCCTGACCGCAGAACAGCACCGCGAGCGGGCCGGGTTCGGCAACCGCCCGCGCCGCCTCGGTGAGTCCGTCGGCGGTGGCGAGCAGAACAGCCCTGTGTGGGAAGACGGATCGGCCGGTGGCCAGGGAGTGGCCGACGTCCACGGGCGTGTGGTCCTGCGTGTGGGCGCGGATGCTGTCGAGCTGGGCGTCGAGCGCGGCCTTGCCGGTGGCGGTGACGGGCCACGGCACCGCGCGAGGGGCGACGGTGACCGGCTGCTCCTCAGCCGCGAGGTCCGGGGCCTGTTCCAGGACGACATGGGCGTTGGTGCCGCTGATGCCGAAGGACGACACGCCCATGCGGCGCGGATGTCCGGTGTCGGGCCAGCCGGTGTGGGCGGTGGCGATCTCGACGGCGCCCGTGGACCAGTCGACGTGGGACGAGGGCACGTCGGCGTGCAGGGTGCGCGGGACGACGCCGTGCCGGATCGCCAGGACGGCCTTGATGAGTCCGGCGGCGCCGGCCGCGGCCTGGGTGTGCCCGATGTTGGACTTCACCGAGCCCAGCAGCAGCGGCCGTTCCCGGTCCTGACCGTACGTCGCGAGCAGGGCCTGCGCCTCGATCGGGTCACCCAGCCGCGTCCCGGTACCGTGCGCCTCCACCGCGTCCACCTCGGCCGGCTTCAGGCCCGCCGACGCCAGCGCCTGCCCGATCACCCGCTGCTGCGACGGACCGTTCGGCGCCGTCAGCCCGTTCGACGCACCGTCCTGGTTGACCGCGGAGCCCCGCACGGTGGCGAGGACCGGGTGCCCGTTCCGCACGGCGTCCGAGAGCTTCTCCAGGACGACCATGCCGACGCCCTCGGACCAGCCGGTGCCGTCGGCGTCGTCGGAGAAGGCCTTGCAGCGGCCGTCCTCGGCGAGGCCGCCGTGGTGGCGGAAGCCCGCGAAGGCGGCGGAGGTGGTCATCACGGTGACGCCGCCGGCCAGGGCGAGGGAGCACTCCCCGCTGCGCAGCGCCTGCGCCGCCAGGTGCAGCGACACCAGCGACGACGAACACGCCGTGTCCACCGTGACCGCCGGGCCCTCGAGCCCGAAGACGTAGGCGAGACGGCCGGAGATGACACTGGCCGCCAGCATGACGCCACGGCCCTCCATGTCCTTGGCGCGGGCGAGGAGGTGGTGGTAGTCGACGCCGTTGCTGCCGACGAACACTCCCGTGCGGCTGCCGCGCAGGCTCTGCGGGTCGATACCGGACCGCTCGAACGCCTCCCAGCCGGTCTCCAGCAGCAGGCGTTGCTGCGGGTCCATCGCCACCGCCTCGCGTGGGCTGATGCCGAAGAACTCGGGGTCGAAGCCGGCGGCGTCCTGCAGGAAGCCGCCCTGGCCCTGGATCTCCCAGCCGCGGTCGGCGGGGAAGGCGGAGATGGCGTCACCGCCGGAGGCGACCAGCTCCCACAGCTGCTCCGGCGTCCGCACACCGCCGGGGAAACGGCAGGCCATGCCGACCACGACGACCGGGTCCTCGGCGGTGTCGCCGGGCTCGGCGGCGGGCAGCGGGCCCTCCGACTCGTCCTGGCCGCCCAGGAGTTCGGCGACGAGATGTTCGGCGAGGCTCCGGGGCCTGGTGAAGTCGAAGAGAAGGCTGGCGGGCAGGGCGAGGCCCGTGGCGCGGGCGAGCTGGTTGCGCAACTCCATCGACGTCAGCGAGTCGAAGCCGATGTCGTGGAAGGCGCGTTCGTCGTCCACGGCCTCCGGTCCGCCGTGGCCGAGAACTCCGGCGGCGTGCGTGCGGATCAGGTCGAGGAGGAGCGGGACGCGCTCGTCCTCGGCGGCGGCGTACACCTTGCGGCGCAGCACGGAGGCGGCGGAGCGCGTGTCGTCGCGGAGGCGGCGGGCCGCGCCGCGGGCCTCCTCCGCGGCGGGCAGGGCACTGAGGGCGGCGCAGGGGCGGATACTGAACAGCATCCGCAGGGTGTCCTGCTGCTGGAGGTCGGCGACGACGGTCACGGGTGCGGCGTCGACGGCGAGTTCGGCCAGCACGCCGAGGGCGAGCCCGGGTTCGAGGGCGGTGGTGCCGGTCTCGCGCAGCGCCTCGGTCAGCGCGGCGGCCATGCCTCCGCCGTCCCAGGCGCCCCAGGCGACGGACGTGGCGGGCAGTCCTTCGGCCCGGCGCCGCTGCGCCAGAGCGTCCAGCACCGTGTTCGCCGCCGCGTAGTTGCCCTGACCAGGGTTGCCCACCGCGCCGGCCACCGACGAGAACAGCACGAACGCCGACAGACCGTGCTCTCTGGTCAGCTCGTCCAGCAGCAGCGCCGGGCTGACCTTGGCGCGGAACACCGCTCCGAAGCGCTGCGGGGTGAGGCCGTTGAGCACGGCGTCGTCGAGGACTCCGGCGGCGTGCACCACGGCCGTGAGCGGCACGTCGGCCGGGATGCCCTCCAGCGCCGCCGAGAGCTCCGCCCGGTTGGCCGTGTCACACGCGGCGATGGTCACCCGCGCTCCCAGCGCGGTCAACTCGGCCTCCAGATCGTCCGCGCCGGGCGCCTGTCGGCCGCGGCGGCTGAGCAGCAGCAGATGCTCCGCACCGTGCTCGGCCGCCCAGCGGGCCACATGACCGCCCAGCGCACCCGTGCCACCCGTGATCAGCACCGTGCCGCACGGCGCCCACACCGGAGCCTGTTCCGTGCCCGGCGCCGGGACGAGACGCCGCCCGAAGACGCCGGCGCCGCGCACGGCGGCCTCGTCCTCCTCGGCCGCGCCGGCCAGGTGTGCGGTGAACCGGCGCAGCGTGGCGTCGTCCGGTTCTCCGGGCAGGTCGATCAGCCCGCCCCAGCGGTCGGGGTACTCCAGAGCGGCGACCCGCCCCAGCCCCCACAGGGCTGCCTGGAGGGGCTGGACGGTGTCGTCGGGTGAGACGGCGACCGCTCCGCGGGTCGCGGCCCAGACCCGGGTGCGCATCCCGGCGTCGTCCATGGCCTGCAACAGCACGGCGGTGTCGACGAGTCCGACCGGGACGCTGGTCCAGCGGGTGGCGTCGGTGCCGGCGAGCAGGGAGAGGACGCCGGTGAAGCGGGTGCCGTCGACGGTGAGCCGGGACAGTTCCCCGGCGAGTTCACCGCGCGTGGGCCGCTTGCCGAGCCGAAGGGACACGGTGTCGGGACCGAGGGCGGTGGTCACGGCCTCCAGCCACGCACTGTCCGTGTCGGGCCCGTCGGCGGGCAGGACGACCAGCCAGGTGCCGGACGGACCGGCCGCTGGTGTGGTCCGCAGTGGCTGCCACGTCTCGCGGAAGCGCAACGCGTCGGACAGCGACCGGGCGCGGCGCCTGCTGCGCCACGCGGACAGCGCGGGGACGACGCCGCCGAGCGTCTCGGTGCCGATGTCCAGCCGGGCGGCGAGGGCCGCCAGGTCCTCGCGTTCGACCGCGGCCCAGAACTCGGCGTCCACACCGCCGCCGTCCCCGGAAGGGAGCACGGCGTCGGCGGGCTCGGGCCAGTAGCGCTCGTGTTGGAAGGGGTAGGTGGGCAGGTCGACGCGGCGGGCGCCGGTGCCGGTGAAGAAGGCCGGCCAGTCCACCGGGACGCCGGTGGTGTAGAGCCGGGCCAGCGCGGTCACCGCGGCCGTCTCCTCATCGCGGTCCCGCCGCAGCAGGGGCACCACCTCGGTGGCGTCCGGGACGCTCTCCCGCACCAAGGGGGTGAGGACGGCGTCGGGCCCGATCTCCAGGTAGTGCCCCACGCCCTCGTCGGCGAGGGCGCGCAGGCCGTCGGCGAACCGGACGGTCCCACGGACATGGCGCACCCAGTGGTCGACGGAACGACCATCGCCGCCAGGCAGCTGGGAGACCAGACGCAGGGTCGGCTCGCCGAAAACCAGCCCACCAAGAGCGGTGCGGAAGTCGTCGAGCATCGGGTCCATCAACGGCGAGTGGAACGCGTGACTGACCGGCAGCCGCGTCTGCCGCCGCTCCCCCAGCGCCGCCAGCACCCGCTCCACCCCCTCCTCCGTACCCGAAAGCACCACCGAACGCGGCCCGTTGACCGCCGCCAGTGCCACGTCCTCCGTCAGATGCGGCCCCACCTCCTCCTCAGCCGCCTCCACCGCGACCATCGCACCACCCTCCGCCAGCGCCTCCATCAACCGCGCCCGCGCCGACACCAGCACACACGCATCCCGCAGCGACAACACCCCGGCCACGTGCGCCGCCGAGATCTCACCCACCGAATGACCGGCCACGTACTTGGGTGTCACGCCGAGCGACTCGACGAGGCGGTACAGGGCGACCTCGACGGCGAACAACGCCGGCTGCGCCACGCCCGTACGCTCCAGCGCGACCGGGTCGTCACCCCACATCGCCTCCCGCACACCGGGCACCAGTTCCCTCAGCACCTCGTCGAGGGCCTGCGCGAACACCGGGAAACGCTCGTACAACTCCCGCCCCATACCCAGCCGTTGAGCGCCCTGACCGCAGAACAGCACCGCGAGCGGGCCGGGTTCGGCAACCGCCCGCGCCGCCTCGGTGAGTCCGTCGGCGGTGGCGAGCAGAACAGCCCTGTGTGGGAAGACGGATCGGCCGGTGGCCAGGGAGTGGCCGACGTCCACGGGCGTGTGGTCCTGCGTGTGGGCGCGGATGCTGTCGAGCTGGGCGTCGAGCGCGGCCTTGCCGGTGGCGGTGACGGGCCACGGCACCGCGCGAGGGGCGACGGTGACCGGCTGCTCCTCAGCCGCGAGGTCCGGGGCCTGTTCCAGGACGACATGGGCGTTGGTGCCGCTGATGCCGAAGGACGACACGCCCATGCGGCGCGGATGTCCGGTGTCGGGCCAGCCGGTGTGGGCGGTGGCGATCTCGACGGCGCCCGTGGACCAGTCGACGTGGGACGAGGGCACGTCGGCGTGCAGGGTGCGCGGGACGACGCCGTGCCGGATCGCCAGGACGGCCTTGATGAGTCCGGCGGCGCCGGCCGCGGCCTGGGTGTGCCCGATGTTGGACTTCACCGAGCCCAGCAGCAGCGGCCGTTCACGATCCTGACCGTACGTCGCGAGCAGGGCCTGCGCCTCGATCGGGTCACCCAGCCGCGTCCCCGTGCCGTGCGCCTCCACGGCGTCCACCTCGGCCGCCTTCAACCCCGCCGACGCCAAAGCCTGCCGGATCACCCGCTGCTGCGACGGACCGTTCGGCGCCGTCAACCCGTTCGACGCACCGTCCTGGTTGACCGCGGAACCACGCACAGTAGCCAGGACCCGGTGCCCGTTCCGCACAGCGTCCGAGAGCTTCTCCAGGACGACGACGCCGATACCCTCCGACCAGCCGGTGCCGTCGGCGTCGTCGGAGAACGCCTTGCAGCGGCCGTCGGCCGCCAGGCCGCCCTGCGCGTCGAAGCCAGCGAAGGCGGCCGGGGTCGTCATCACGGTGACGCCGCCGGCCAGGGCGAGGGAGCACTCCCCGCTGCGCAGCGCCTGCGCCGCCAGGTGCAGCGACACCAGAGACGACGAACACGCCGTGTCCACGGTGACCGCCGGGCCGACCAGGCCCAGGACGTAGGCGACGCGGCCGGAGATGACACTGGCGGCGAGGCCGGTGCCGGCGTGCCCGGACAGGTCCTCCTTCGCGGTGTGCACGAGCCGGACGTAGTCCTGGCCGTTGGTGCCCACGAACACGCCGGTCCGGCTGCCGCGCAGGCTCTGCGGGTCGATGCCGGACCGCTCGAACGCCTCCCACCCGGTCTCCAGCAGCAGGCGTTGCTGCGGGTCCATCGCGAGCGCCTCGCGCGGGCTGATGCCGAAGAAGCCCGCGTCGAAGCCGCCGGCGTCGTCCAGGAAGCCGCCTCGGCCCTGCAGGTCCCAGCCGCGGTCCGCGGGGAACGCGGTGATGGCGTCACCGCCGGAGGCGACCAGCTCCCACAGCTGCTCCGGCGTCCGCACACCCCCGGGGAAACGGCAGGCCATGCCGACCACCGCGACCGGCTCGTGGCGTCCCGACTCGGCCTCGTCGAGACGCCGCCGGGTCTCGTGCAGGTCAGCGGTGACGTACTTGAGGTACTCGACGAGTTTCGCTTCGTCCGGCATGGTCAAATGCCCTTTCCTCGGAGGGAGATACGACCGGTTCAGCGGTCGGTGGGTCGGCCGATCTCGCTGTCGATGAAGGCGATGATCTCTTCGGCACCGGCGGCGGCGATGCGCTCACGCACGTCGTCGTCCGCGCCCGGCCGCTCGCCGCCGTCGCCGGTGATCCGGGCGAGCAGGGCCCGCAGCCGGGCGGCGGTACCGGCCCGGACGGCGGGGTCGAGGCTGTCCGCGGCGAGCGCGGTGACCAGGGCCGTGTCCAGGCGGTCGAGTTCGGCGTGCAGTACGCCGGCGGGTGGTGTCGAGCCGCGGCCGAGGCGCTGAGCGAGGTGTTCGGCGACGGCCTGCGGGGTGGGGTGGTCGAAGACGAGGGTGGCGGGGATGCGCAGCCCGGTGGCGCCGGCGAGCCGGTTGCGCAGTTCGACGGAGGTGAGGGAGTCGAAGCCGACGCGCGCGAACTCGTCGTCGGCGCCGATCTGTTCGGCCGTGTCGTGGCCGAGGGTGGCAGCGGCCTCGGTCCGTACGAGGTGCGTGAGGTGCAGCGTGCGCTCGTGGGGGCGCAGTCCGTCGAGGAGGGCGGCGAGTTCGGCGGCGCGGTTTTTCCCGGCGGCCGTGCGGCGACCTCCTACCAGGCCGCGCAGGATCGGCGGCACCGGCCCGGCGAAGGGCAGGGAGGAACCCCTGCCCGCGGTGGTCCGCATCAGCACGGGCCGGGCGTCGTCCCGGGCGACGGCCGTGTCGAAGAGGATGAGACCCAGTTCGGGTTCGAGGGGCGGTGTTCCGGCGCGGCGCAACCGCTGGACGTGCTCCTCGCTCAGGGCGCTGGTCATGCCGGATACATCCGCCCAGGGTCCCCAGGCGAGCGAGTGCGCGGGCAGCCCGGCCGCTCGGCGGTGCTCGGCGAGGGCGTCGAGGAAGGCGTTGGCCGCGGCGTAGTTGGCCTGGCCGGGACTGCCGAGGACGCCCGCGGTGGACGAGTAGGTGATGAACGCGTCCAGACTCATGTCACGGGTGACCTGGTGCAGGTGCCAGGCGGCGTCGGCCTTCGGCCGCAGGACGGCGTCGACCCGGTCCGGGGTGAGGGCGTCCAGCACGCCGTCGTCGAGGATGCCGGCGGTGTGCACGACAGCGGTCAGCGGATGCTCGGCGGGGACGCCGGCGACGAGGGCGGCCACGTTGTCCGGGTCCGAGACGTCGGCGGCGGCCAGGGTGACGTGGGCGCCGTGGGCGGCGAGTTCCTCGCACAGTTCGTGGGCGCCGGGGGCGTTGGGGCCCCGCCGGCCGGCCAGCAGCAGGTGGCGCGTGCCGTGGGCGGTGACCAGGTGCCGGGCCAGGATCCGGGCCAGGCCGCCGGTGCCGCCGGTGATCAGCACGGTGCCGTCGGAGCGCCAGCGGGCCGGACCCGCGTCGGCCGTGGCGGCCACGTCGGGCACGTGTGCGAGACGCGCCACACGCACGCGTCCGTCGCGCACCATGAACTGCTCCTCGTCCGTGTCCGGAAGGGTGGGCAGTACGGCCGTGGAGGACGCGCCGCCGTCGACATCGGCGAGGAGGAACCGGCCGGGGTGTTCCATCTGCGCGGACCGCACCATGCCCCAGACCGCCGCGGCGGCCGGGTCGGTCACGGCCTCGCCGTGCGGTGCGACCGCGCCGCGGGTGACGAACACCAGGCGGGTGCGGGCGAACCGGTCCTCGGCGAGGAACTCCTGCATCTGCTCCAGCGCGTGGTGCGTCAGCTCGTGGACCGCTCGGGCGGCGTCACCGGGGCGGCCCGCGAGCGGGACGGCGACCATCCGCAGAGGTGCCTCGTCACCTTCTCGCAGTTCGCCCAACGACTTCACCGGTTCGGCGAGCGAACCGAGGGCGACGGCGGGGTCGGTGTCCTCGGCCGCGAGGACGTACCAGGGGGCCGGGTCGGCGGGGAC
>NZ_VJZC01001060.1 GCF_009377185.1 Streptomyces spongiae | reverse complement strand
GTTTTGGAGTCGCGGATGTGGATGGTGGTGGGGTGGACGGCGAGTTCGAGGCAGGCGCCGCCTTCGCCGCTGCTGTAGCTGGACTTGAACCACTCAAGTGCGGTGCCGCTCATCTCTCTCCCAGAAGACGGTCCAGCAGGTCCTTTGTGTCCTCGATGTTGAGGGCCTGCGTTCGCAGCATCGCATACTTCTGGGTGACGATCCCCACCTCATTCGGGTCGGCAATGAGGGTGCTGCCGCGCTGGGTCTCGCTGTATGCGAGCCGTTGGTGCTCGGGAGTCTCAAGCAGGATGAACGGGCCTTCGAGCCCAGCGTGTGTGGTGCGTCCCAACGGCAGGACCTGCAAGGCGAGTCCTGGCATCTCGGCGTACTCCCGCAGGTGTCGCAGTTGTTCCACGTACACCTCACTCCCACCCAACCGGTCCCGAAGCGCGGCCTCCCAGATGACGAAACTCGTCGTCGGTGGCACCTTGCGGTGGAGGATCTCCCGTCGCTGGATGCGTGCAGCCACGAACTGCTCGATCTCGTCCTCGTCGTAGACCGGTACGCGGCTGCGAAAGACCGCCCGCGCATACCCTTCCGTCTGGAGCAGTCCCGGTACCAGCAGGCTCTCGTACCACGAGATCGCAATCGCCTCCCGCTCCCGATCCAGATACTCCTCCGCCCACAGCGGGACCAGATCCACCTCCGGCATGTGCTCCAACGCCGCCGCCAACGCCCCCTTCGTGCCGAGAAGTTGGTCGAGCTGCTCGGCCAGATCCGGCTTCAGTGGCCGTCGGCCCTGCTCGATCGACGCGATCTGCTGCTCGCCGACGACGAACCGATCGCCCAGTGACTTCTGTGTGTACCCGGCCGCCTGGCGGTAGAGGGCGAGCAGTGCGCCCACCATCCTCATCGCCGAGGCGTTCCTACGGGCCCGTGCCCGTGTTGTGGTGCTCATGCGGTCCAAACTCCCCATCCGCGCGCGTACGTTCACCGCCGCGCACCCGTACAAACCGGCTGTACGGGTGCACGTACTGTCCCATAATGACCACGTAGCGTGACACTCGTCACGTGAACGCAGAAACCCCCCACCTGTCCCCACGCGAACGCTTCTACCGCCGCGAACGCACATCCGTCCCCGCAGCCCGCGCCTTCGCGAGTGAGGCGCTCGCCGACTGGGGTGTGCGGGACCGGGCGTACGACGTCGTGCTGTGTGTCAGCGAACTCGCCACCAACGCCCTCGTGCACGGCGTACCACCCGGACGGGGCTTCCTGCTGAGGCTGCTGCCGCTGTCGTACGACGGTGGGGTGCGCGTCGAGGTGCACGACAGCGGGGACGGCGTACCGGTCGTACCGCAGGTGGACGCGGGGGAGTCGGACGAGGG
>NZ_VJZC01001059.1 GCF_009377185.1 Streptomyces spongiae | reverse complement strand
CTCTGATCGCGGCCGCCGCTCTCACCGCCCTCGCCGCCTGCGGCACGGATACCCCGGACCGCACTCCCGCCACCACCACCCGCCCCGCCGTCAAACCCGCCGAACCGAAGAAGACCAGACCACAGGGCCTGCACGGCATGCCCCCAGTGCTCGACCCCAAGGACGTCTACGCCGCCAACCGCCCCGGCAAGCTCTCCCCGGTCGTCAAGGACTTCCCGTCCCGCGTCTACGTCCCGAACACCGAGTCCGACACCGTCTCCGTCATCGATCCGAACACGTACAAGATCACCGAGACGATCCCGGTGGGCCGGCAGCCCCAGCACGTCGTCCCCTCCTGGGACCTGAAGACACTCTGGGTGAACAACAACCGAGGCCACACCCTCACCCCCATCAACCCCAAGACCGGCAAGGCGGGCAAGCCGGTCGAGGTCCACGACCCGTACAACCTCTACTTCACCCCGAACGGCAAGTACGCCGTCGTCATGGCCTCCCTCGACCGCGAGCTGGTCTTCCGCGACCCGCACACCATGAAGCGCCTCAGGACGGAACCGGTCAGCTGCTACGGCGTCAACCACGCCGACTTCTCCCTCGACGGCCGGTACTTCATCGTCTCGTGCGAGTTCAGCGGCGAACTGCTGAAGGTGGACACCGAGAAGATGAAGGTCGTCGGCCAGCAGAAGCTGCCCTTCGAAGGCGCCATGCCGCAGGACGTCAAGGTCTCCCCGGACGGCAAGCGGTTCTACATCGCCGACATGATGGCCCACGGCATGTGGGTGCTCGACGGCGAGAAGTTCACCACCCCCGAGTTCCTGCCCACCGGCAAGGGCTGCCACGGCCTGTACGTCAGCCGCGACTCCCGCGAGATGTACGTGTCCAACCGGGGCGAGGGCACCATCTCCGTCTTCGACTTCACCCGGAACGAGCTCACCAAGAAGTGGCACCTCCCCGACGGCGGCAGCCCCGACATGGGTGGCGTCTCGTCCGACGGCAAGGTCCTGTGGCTCTCCGGCCGCTACGACGCCGAGGTGTACGCCCTCGACACCCGCACCGGCGCCCAACTCGCCCGCATCCCCGTCGGCAGCGGCCCCCACGGCCTCGCCGTGTACCCGCAGCCCGGCCGCTACTCACTGGGCCACACCGGCGTCTTCCGCTGACAAGCACCGGTCCGGACACGCCGCCGTACGGGTGACGATGCACGGCCCGGCGCCCCGGAACCGCGATCGTGCTCCTCATGATCACCACTCGTATGCGGCGCCGGGCCGTCGCCGCCGCCCTGTCCCTCTCGGCCGTCCTCGCGACCTCGGCCGCGACACTCCCCACGGAATCGGCAGTCAAGGCGGCCCCCACCCAAGCCGCTGCCCCCACAAAG
>NZ_VJZC01001058.1 GCF_009377185.1 Streptomyces spongiae | reverse complement strand
GTCGGAGGGCTCGGGGGCGTCGAGGAACACGCCGATCGGGTCGAAGGCGTCCAGGTGTGTGAGGGGGGTGGAGGCGTTCGCCTGCTCGGTCGCGTCCAGGAGCGCTCCCAGTCGCAGGACGCGGTCCACCCAGTCCGTGCCCTCACGGCGGTAGTTGCGGAGCCACCAGAACCAGCCCATGGCGAGGGCGAGGTGGGCGGCCTGCTCCTCGTCGCCGGAGGTGAAGGCGCGGTGGAGGGCGGCGCGGATGTTGTCGAGCTCGGTCTCCAGGCGCTGGATCCAGAGCAGTTGGTCGGCGGAGCGGAGGCGGGGCTCGGCCTCCTCGACCAGGGCACTGACCCACGCGCTGTGCCGGTGCCCGGCGGCGGCGCGCAGCTCGGGGGCCTCGGCGGCGCGCTCGGTGGCGTACTCCTGGATCGTCTCCAGCATGCGGTACCGCATGCCGCTGGCGCCGCGCTCGCACGGGGTGGCCACGATCAGGGACTTGTCGACGAGCGCCCCCAGGACGTCGGGCACGGGCCCGCTGCACACCGTCTCCGCGGCCCCCAGGTCCCAGCCGCCCGCGAAGACGGAGACCTCGCGCAGGACGGTGCGCTCGGCCTCGTCCAGCAGGTCCCAGGACCAGTCGACCACGGCACGGAGGGTCTGCTGGCGCGGCAGTACCGTCCGGCTGCCGGAGGTGAGCAGCCGGAAGCGGTCGTCGAGACGGTCCGCGATCTGCCGTGGCGTGAGCAGGCGCAGCCGGGCGGCGGCCAGCTCGATGGCCAGCGGGAGGCCGTCGAGTCGGCGGCAGATCTCGTCCACGGCCTCGGTGTCCTTCAGGACGGTGTCCGCGTCGGGGCGTACGGCCGCCGCGCGCTCCCTGAAGAGGCGGTGTGCGGGGTCGGGGAGGAGGGGCTCGACCGGGCGCACGGACTCGCCGGGCACGCCCAGCGGTTCACGGCTGGTGGCGAGGATCGTGAGCCGTGGGCAGTGCGTCAGCAGGGTCTCCGCGAGGTCGGCCGCGGCGCCGATGACATGCTCGCAGTTGTCAAGGATCAGGAGCTGGCTGCGCGGGGCGCAGTGCTCGATGAGCAGGGCGACCGGGTCGTCCTGCGGGACCGCCAACTCGTTGGTGATCAGCACGGTCTTCCGCAGACCGAGGGCACTGACCACCGCGCCCGCGACCGCCTCCGGCCGGTCGAGCGGGGCGAGCTCGGCCAGCCATGCCTGTGGATGCCCGGCGGCGGCTTCCTCGGCGAGACGGGTCTTGCCGGATCCGCCCGGTCCGGTGAGCGTGACCAGGCGGGTCCTGTGCAAGTCGGAACGGATGGCGTCGAGCTCGAGTTCCCGTCCGACGAAAGAGGTCAAACGGGGGCGGATGTTCCCGTTCCGGTCGGGGTCGGGGGT
>NZ_VJZC01001057.1 GCF_009377185.1 Streptomyces spongiae | reverse complement strand
GGGTAGGGGCGGCGGGGGCGACCTTCTCCGCGGCACCGTGATCGCTGCGTAGGCTGGGGCGTGCCCCGAACCCCATGGAAGGGAACGCAGGACATCATGGCGATCCAGGTCGGCGACAAGGCCCCGGACTTCGAGCTCAAGGACAACCACGGCGCCACCGTGAAGCTCTCGGACTTCCGCGGCGAGAAGAACGTCGTGCTGCTCTTCTACCCGTTCGCCTTCACCGGCGTCTGCACCGGCGAGCTGTGCGAGCTCCGCGACAACCTCCCGAAGTTCGTCAACGACGACGTCCAGCTCCTCGCCGTCTCGAACGACTCCATCCACACGCTGCGCGTCTTCGCCGAGCAGGAGGACCTGGAGTACCCGCTGCTCTCCGACTTCTGGCCGCACGGCGAGACCTCACGCGCGTACGGCGTCTTCGACGAGGACAAGGGCTGCGCCGTGCGCGGCACGTTCATCATCGACAAGGAGGGGGTCGTGCGCTGGAGCGTGCTGAACGGACTGCCGGACGCCCGTGACCTGAACGAGTACGTCAAGGCGCTCGACACCTTGTGATTCCTGTCCCGCATGGCCTGTGACGGGCGGGAACCCCTCACTAGGATCGAATCGTTGATCCGATGGCAACGCACGGCGGGGCTTCCCGCCCCTGGACACCAATGGGAGGACTCGTGGGAGTCAGCCTCAGCAAGGGCGGCAACGTATCGCTGACCAAGGAGGCCCCGGGCCTCACCGCGGTCATCGTCGGTCTGGGGTGGGACATCCGCACCACGACCGGTACCGACTTCGACCTGGACGCCAGCGCTCTTCTGCTGGACGCCTCGGGCAAGGTCGGCAACGACGCGAACTTCATCTTCTTCAACAACCTCAAGAGCCCGGACGGCTCGGTCGAGCACACCGGTGACAACCTCACCGGTGAGGGCGAGGGCGACGACGAGCAGATCAAGATCAATCTCGCCGGGGTCCCGGCCGAGATCGAGAAGGTCGTCTTCCCCGTCTCCATCTACGACGCCGAGACCCGCCAGCAGTCCTTCGGCCAGGTGCGCAACGCGTTCATCCGCGTCGTGAACCAGGCCGGCGGCGCCGAGATCGCCCGCTACGACCTCAGTGAGGACGCCTCCACGGAGACCGCCATGGTCTTCGGTGAGCTCTACCGCAATGGAGCGGAGTGGAAGTTCCGCGCCATCGGCCAGGGGTACGCGTCGGGCCTGCGCGGTATCGCGCAGGACTTCGGCGTGAACGTCTGAGCCGTATCCGTATGTGATCGTCCGAGTCATACGTGCACGTCCGTCCGGGGCGGTACACGAGGCTCATCCCGTCCGGCGCCGCACCTCCCAGTCGAGTGCGGCGCCGGACGTGCTCATACCGGCGGCAACCCCATCCACGCGTACCC
>NZ_VJZC01001056.1 GCF_009377185.1 Streptomyces spongiae | reverse complement strand
GCCCACGGGGTCCGCCGGGTCCGCCCGGCCCGCTCGGTCCGCCGTCGTCCTCGGCGGGTCGTTCGCCGGGATGCTCGCGGCCCGCGCGCTGGCCGGGTACGCGCACACCGTGACGATCGTCGAGCGCGACGTCCTGCCCGACGGGCCCGGGCCCCGCCGCGGCCTGCCCCAGGCACGCCACGCCCACATGCTGTGGTCCGGCGGGGCCCGGGCCGTCGAGGACCTCGTGCCCGGCGCCACCGAGCAGTTGCTGGCGGCCGGGGCGCACCGGCTGGCGGTCACGACGGACATGGTCGCGCTGTCCCCGCAGGGCTGGTTCCGGCGCTGGCCCGAGTCGCACCATCTGCTGCTGTCCAGCCGGGACCTGCTGGACGCGACGATCCGCTCGCACGTCCTGGACGACGACCGGGTCGGGCTGGTGGAACGCACCGAGGTGCTGGGCCTGGAGGGCACGGCCGCCGCGGTCACCGGGGTCCGGGTCCGCGGGGACGACGGTACGGAGCGGACTCTGGCGGCCGATCTGGTCGTCGACGCCACCGGCCGGGCCTCCCGGGCGCCCCGGTGGCTGGCCGCGCTCGGGCTGCCCGTGCCGGCGCGGCGGGAGGTCGACGCCGGGCTCGCGTACGCCAGCCGGGTCTACCGCGCACCCGAGCAGGCCCGGGGCGGCTTCCCGGTCGTCAACGTGCAGCCCGACCCGCGCGCCGGGGGCCCCGGCCGTGGCGCTGTGCTCCTGCCCATCGAGGACGGCCAGTGGCTCGTCACCCTGTCCGGCACCCGGGGCGGCGAACCCCCTTCGGCGGACGCCGACTTCGTACGGTTCGCCCTGGAGGACGTACGCCATCCGCTGATCGGTGAACTCCTCGCGGACGCCGAGCCGTTGACGGACGTGGCGTTCACCCGCACGACCGTCAACCGGCGTTGGTTCTACGAGCGCATGCCGGCCTGGCCCGAGAACTTCACCGTCCTCGGCGACGCGCTCGCCGCGTTCAACCCGGTCTACGGGCACGGTATGTCGGTCGCCGCGCAGAGCGCGGTGGCGCTCCGCTCGGTGATCCGCCGTCAGGGGTGGGGGACGCCGGGGCTGGCCCGCCACGCCCAGAAGGCGATGGCCCGGCCGGTGAACGCGGCGTGGGACCTCGCCACCGGGCAGGACGTGTTCTACCCGGGTGCCACGAAGGGCGGGCCCACCCGGCGTGAGCGGCTGCTCGCGGCGTACGTCGGCCGGCTGCTGCGTACCGCCACGGGTAACGGGCGCATCGCCCGGCGGCTCACGGATGTGACCTCGTTGGAGCGGGGGGCGGAGGTGCTGGTCGCTCCGCGGGTGGTGTTGGCCGCGGTGGTGGGGCCGTTGCGGGGGCCGTTGGCTGGGCCGCCGTTGACCGCGGAGGAGCTCAAGGCTGTGGGG
>NZ_VJZC01001055.1 GCF_009377185.1 Streptomyces spongiae | reverse complement strand
CCACCTGGCTCCCCACCCGGCTCCCCGCCAGGGGCCCCGCCCGGCTCAACGCCACACAAGGGAGCCCGCGGCACCCGGGTCCCCCGCCCCCGGACCGAGCGCACCCACGTCAACGGCCCCCGCGCCGCCGACGACGTGAACCGCCAGATCAAGGGATTCACGACGACCGGCGCCACGGTCCCCGGTGAGTCGATCGACTTCCACATCACCGTGGACCCGCCGCAGGAGTTCAGCGTCGACATCTACCGGATCGGGCACTACGGGGGCGACGGCGCCAGCAAGGTCACCACCAGCCCCCGCCTCTCCGGCATCGTCCAGCCCCCGCCGCTCACCGCCGACCGCACGGTCTCCTGCCACCACTGGTGGCTCTCCTGGCGTCTGCAGGTCCCGAGCTACTGGAAGATCGGCGCGTACGTGGCCGTCCTCACCACGGCTGACGGCTACCGCTCCCACGTCCCGTTCACCATCCGCGACAACCACCCGGCCGACCTGCTCCTCGTCCTGCCGGACATCACCTGGCAGGCGTACAACCTCTACCCGGAGGACGGCCGCACCGGCGCCAGCCTGTACCACGCCTGGGACGAGGACGGCCGTCTGCTGGGCGAGTCGGACGCGGCGACCACGGTCTCCTTCGACCGGCCGTACGCGGGCGCGGGCCTCCCCCTCCACGTCGGCCACGCCTACGACTTCATCCGCTGGGCCGAGCGCTACGGCTACGACCTCGCCTACGCCGACGCCCGCGACCTGCACGCCGGCCGCGTCGACCCCACCCGCTACCGGGGCCTGGTCTTCCCCGGGCACGACGAGTACTGGTCGCACGCCATGCGCCGTACCACGGAACTCGCCCGCGAGCAGGGCACCTCCCTCGTCTTCCTCTCCGCCAACACCATGTACTGGCAGGTGGAGTTGGCCCCGTCCCCGTCCGGTGTCCCCGACCGCCTGCTGACCTGCCGTAAGCGGAGGGGGCCGGGAAAGCCCGTCCTGTGGCGCGAGATCGACCGTCCTGAGCAGGAAGTGATCGGTATCCAGTACGCGGGGAGGGTGCCCGACCCCCACCCGCTGGTCGTCCGCAACGCGGACCACTGGATCTGGGAGGCGACGGGCGCACAGGAGGGCGACGAGCTGGACGGCATGGTCGCGGGCGAGGCCGACCGCTACTTCCCGCGCGCCCCGCTCCCCGAGCACCAGGGCCGCATCCTTCTCGCGCACTCCCCGTACCCGGACAGCGAGGGAGTCGTCCGCCACCAGGAGACCTCCCTCTACCGGACCCCCTCCGGTGCCTGGGTCTTCGCGTCCGGAACGTTCGCCTGGTCCCCGGCCCTCGACCGCCCCGGCCACGTCGACACCCGTGTCCAACGGGCGACCGCCAACCTCCTCGACCGCATCTGTAAACGGGAATGACCCCCTCCGGACCC
>NZ_VJZC01001054.1 GCF_009377185.1 Streptomyces spongiae | reverse complement strand
ACCTCGCCGACTTCGTCGAATTCGTCGACGCCGCCCACCAACGCGGCATGCGCGTCATCATCGACTTCGTCATGAACCACACCAGCGACCAGCACCCGTGGTTCCAGGAATCCCGCAACGACCCCGACGGCCCCTACGGCGACTACTACGTCTGGGCCGACGACGACAAACAGTTCCCCGACGCCCGCATCATCTTCGTCGACACCGAAGCCTCCAACTGGACCTTCGACCCCGTCCGCAAGCAGTACTACTGGCACCGCTTCTTCTCCCACCAGCCCGACCTCAACTACGAGAACCCCACCGTGCAGGAAGAGATCATCTCCGCCCTGCGCTTCTGGCTGGACCTCGGCATCGACGGCTTCCGCCTCGACGCCGTGCCGTACCTGTACCAGGAGGAAGGCACCAACTGCGAAAACCTTCCGGCAACCCACGAGTTCCTCAAACGGGTCCGGAAAGAGATCGACACCCACTACCCGGACACCGTGCTGCTGGCGGAAGCGAACCAGTGGCCCGAGGACGTCGTCGACTACTTCGGCGACTTCCCCTCCGGCGGCGACGAATGCCACATGGCCTTCCACTTCCCCGTCATGCCCCGCATCTTCATGGCCGTGCGCCGCGAATCCCGCTACCCGGTGTCGGAAATCCTCGCCAAGACCCCCGCCATCCCCCAGAACTGCCAGTGGGGCATCTTCCTGCGCAACCACGACGAGCTCACCCTCGAAATGGTCACCGACGAAGAACGCGACTACATGTGGGCCGAATACGCCAAAGACCCCCGCATGCGCGCCAACATCGGCATCCGCCGGCGCCTGGCCACCCTGCTCGACAACGACCGCAACCAGATCGAACTCTTCACCGCCCTCCTCCTCTCCCTCCCCGGCAGCCCGATCCTCTACTACGGCGACGAGATTGGCATGGGCGACAACATCTGGCTCGGCGACCGCGACGCGGTGCGCACGCCGATGCAGTGGACACCGGACAGGAACGCGGGCTTTTCATCGTGCGATCCGGGGCGCCTGTACCTGCCCACGATCATGGATCCCGTCTACGGCTACCAGGTCACCAACGTCGAGGCATCCATGTCCTCACCCTCCTCGCTGCTGCACTGGACCCGCCGCATGATCGAGATCCGCAAACAGAACCCCGCCTTCGGCCTGGGCTCCTACACCGAACTCACCTCCACCAACCCCGCCGTCATCGCCTTCCTGCGCGAGGCCCCCTCGACAGAGGAAAGCGGGGACGACCTGGTGCTGTGCGTGCACAACTTCTCCCGCTTCGCCCAGCCCACCGAACTCGACCTGCGCACCTTCAACGGCCGCCACCCCGTCGAACTCATCGGCGGAGTCCGCTTCCCCGCCATCGGAGAACTCCCGTACCTGCTCACCCTCGCAGGCCACGGCTTCTACTGGTTCCGGCTC
>NZ_VJZC01001053.1 GCF_009377185.1 Streptomyces spongiae | reverse complement strand
GCCCCCGGTCCCCCTCCCAAGGCACACCTGTGCCGATCCCAGGGCACACCTGTGCCGAAAACCATGAGGAACACGCAATGAACAGATCTGCCAGACGGCGTCTCACCGCCGCAGTCCTGACCGTCGTCGCCGTCACCGCCAGTGCCACCGCGTGCTCCTCGGACGCGGACGACACCTCCACGAAGGCCGAGGGCGGCGGTACGTACACGATCTGGGACCCCTACCCGCAGTTCGAGAAGGGCTCGGCGTGGGCGAAGCTGCTGGACGGCTGTGGCACCGAGGCCGGCGTGAAGATCAAGCGGACCGCGTTCGACACCAGTGACCTGGCGAACAAGGCGCTGCTGGCGGCGCAGCAGGACAACTCCGCCGACGTCCTCATCGTCGACAACCCGGTGGTGTCGACCCTCGCCGAGGCCGGCGTCCTCACCACGACCGAGGACAACAAGCTGGACACCTCGAAGGTCAGCCCGAACCTCCTCGCGGCCGGCCAGTCGGGCGGGAAGACGTACGGCACGCCGATCGGCGCGAACACCCTTGCCCTGTACTACAACAAGGCGGTGCTGAAGAAGGCCGGGGTGGACATCTCCTCGGTCACGGACTGGAAGTCACTGACCGCGGCGATGGCGAAGGTCAAGAAGGCGGGAAAGAAGGGCATCACCTTCTCCGCGATCGGCACGGAGGAGGGCAGCTTCCAGTTCCTGCCCTGGTTCTGGGGCTCCGGCGCGAAGCTGACCGAACTCGACTCCTCCCAGGCGGTCTCCGCGCTGTCGCTGTGGAAGAAGTGGCTGGACAAGGGGTACGCCCCCAACTCGGTGATCAACAACACCCAGACGACCAGCTGGCAGGAGTTCGCGAGCGGTGACTACGCGTTCGCCGAGAACGGCACCTGGCAGCTCGCCAACGCCGAGAAGGCCGGTTTCGAGTACGGGGTCATCCCCGTCCCGGGCGCCTCGGGAGGCGACGCCGCGGCACCGACGGGAGGTGAGTTCGTCACCATCCCGGTGCAGGGCGACACCGGCCGCTACGCCACTTCGCAGAAGCTCGTGTCCTGCCTGACCAACAGCGAGAACCTGCTCGAAACCGACACGACGCTGTCCTACGTGGCCCCCACCACCGAGGTGCAGGACAAGCAGGTGGCGGCCGACGCCAAGCTGAAGCCCTGGGTGGACGCGGTCAAGGCGGCCAAGGGACGCACCAGTGACGACCTGGGCACCAAGTACCCGAAGATCTCCGAGCAGATGTGGAAGGCGGTCCAGTCCGCCCTCAGCGGGTCGGCGTCGCCGAAGGACGCGCTCGGCTCGGCACAGTCCGCCGTCAAGTGATCAGGACTCCGGCCCGCCGATGAAGCACACGACACAGTTGCCGGACCGCCGGACGGTGCGTGTCCGGAACGGGGCGGCGGCCACCGCCGCCCGCTTCACGGCGG
>NZ_VJZC01001052.1 GCF_009377185.1 Streptomyces spongiae | reverse complement strand
GACTCAACCCGCCGTACCAGCGCCCCGCACCACCCCATCCGGCCCAGCAACCAACACCGGCGTCCCCGGCCCACCAAGATCCCGTACCGCCGCCCGATCCTCCTCCGGCACGCTCTCCGCCTCCGTGACCACCGCCGCCGCCTCCAACGACTTCGCCCCGGACGCCACGGCCATCGCCACCGCCGTACGCAGCGCGCTCAACCGCAGCGAGTCCAGGGCAACGGTCCCGGCCACGTACGTACGCCCCGTGTCGTCCCGTACGGCCGCCCCCTCGGGCACCCCGTTGCGAGCCCGGGCCGACCGGGCCAGGGTGACGATCTTGCGGTCCTCGGGGTCAAGCGCGCTGCTGTCGGTCATGGCCCCGAGCATACGTAGCCACCGCGACGACCGGCCCACTCACCCCACCAGGCCGCCCCCTACCCAGCCACCGGATACATCGCCCCGCGCCGCCCCTCCGGCGAGGCCAGCCACTCCAGCTTCCCCGCCGTGTTCGCCTCGTCCAGCGGAGTGTGCAGCACGATCGCCAGATCGGGCCGTACCGGCATCCTCATCACGCTGGCCTCCAGACACAGCAGCCCGACCGCCGGATGATCGAGCTCCTTGCGGATCTGCCCCGGTTCCTCGATGTCCCGCCGCTCCCACAGCTCGGTGAACTCGGGGCTCACCGCCGTCAGCCGCGCCACGACCTGCTGGAACCCCTCGTCGTCGGGACGGGCGGAGGAGACCGCCCGGAACTGCGCGACGACCGTCCGCGCGTTCTGCTCCCAACTCAGGGAACGGGAGCGGTACATCGGGTCGGTGAAGAAATCGATGAGGCAGTTCTGCGTGATGCCGGGCCGCATACCGAGGACCGTCGCCGCCGCGTCGTTGTACAGGACGCAGTTGTAGTACAGGTCCATGATGTGCGCCGGGTACGGCATCCACGCGTCGATCACCCGCTGGAGCCCCTCGCACATGTCCCGCTTCCCCGGCTCGACCTCCGGCACGGGCGGATTGAGCCCGGCCAGGACGTACAGGTGCCGCCGCTCCGCGTTGCTCAGCCGCAGCACCCGGGCCACCGCGTCGAGGACCTGCGGGGAGACGGAGATGTCCCGGCCCTGCTCCAGCCACTGGTACCAGGAGGCGCCCACCCCGGCGAGGACGGCGACCTCCTCACGGCGCAGTCCGGGCGTACGCCGTCGCGCTCCGCCGTCCGGCAGGCCGGCCTGGGCAGGAGTCACCCGGGCCCGCCGGCTCATCAGGAACTCGCGCAGTTCCGGCCGCCGATGAGTCCTGAGCGCGTGCTCTGTCACGACTACGCGTCCCCCTCGTGCTGCGATACCTGGTGGTGCCCGGTGGCCCCTGGTGGTACCCGGTGCCTGGTGGTGCCACCACCAGGACAACTGCCCGCTCCCCACGCCTATTCCGGCCCCCGCAGGCTCTGACGCATGAC
>NZ_VJZC01001051.1 GCF_009377185.1 Streptomyces spongiae | reverse complement strand
CCCCAGGGAAGGGACGGGAATGGGTAGGGGCGGCGGGGGCGAGAAACCCGCCAACCCCTACGGCGCCACCTCCGTCACCTCAGCCGAAAGCGCATCCCGCTGGTGAGGAATCCCCGCCACACCCTGCGGCTGGAACATGACCGTACGCCGCGGCGCCGGAATGCGGATCCCCTCCGTCTGGTACCGCTTGTGCAGCCGCTTGATGAACTCGTGCCTGATCCGGTACTGGTCACTGAACTCACCCACACCCAGGATCACCGTCATACCGATCCGCGAGTCCCCGAACGTGTGGAAGCGGACCGCGGGTTCGTGATCGGGCACGGCCCCCTCGATGTCCGCCATCACCTCGGCGACGACCTCCTCGGTCACCCGCTCCACGTGCTCCAGATCACTGTCGTACCCGACCCCCACCTGGACGAGGAGCGTCAACTGTTCCTCGGGCCGGTTGAAGTTGGTCATGTTGGTGCCGGCCAGCTGACCGTTGGGAATGATGACCAGGTTGTTGGAGAGCTCCTTGATGGTCGTCTGGCGCCAGTTGATGTCGGTGACGTAGCCCTCCTCGCCGCTGCTCAGCCGGATGTAGTCACCTGGCTGAACCGTCTTCGAGGCCAGGATGTGGATACCCGCGAAGAGGTTCGCGAGGGTGTCCTGCAGCGCGAGGGCCACCGCGAGACCGCCCACACCCAGGGCTGTGACCAGCGGGGCTATGGGAATGCCCAGCGTCTGGAGCACCACGAGGAAGCCGATCGCGAGGACCACGACCCGCGTGATGTTGACGAAGATCGTGGCCGATCCCGCGACCCCGGAACGGGACTGCGTCAGCGAGTGCACCAGCCCCGCGATCAGACGCGCCGACGTGATCGTCACCACGAAGATCAGCAGCACGGTCAGGGCCTGGTTGACGTTGTGCCCGACCGTCCGGGTCAGCGGCAGCACCGCCGCCGCGGCCGCCGCACCACCGACGATCGCCCCCCAGGGCACCAGCGTCCGCAGCGCGTCGACGATGACGTCGTCACCGCTCCAGCGGGTGCGCGTCGCGTGTCTGCCGAGCCAGCGCAGCAGCATGCGCAGCAGGAACGCCAGCAAGAGGCCCGCGGCCAGGGCCACTCCGGCCATCACGAGGTCGTCGAGCGTGAGGTCCCGGGTCATCGGTCGCCTCCCGTGGAACGCGGGGAACGGCCCGCGGGCCGGATGTGATGTGTCGTCACCTTGCCACCTGCTCGAATACGGTCTGTACGATCACGCCCGGACGTGTGTACGAAGTCGGGCGCGACCGCTCATCCTGCCGTATGCGGGTGGCCACCCGTCACCGGACCTGCGTTAACCGGCCACTGACGTCGTACGTGTATCTCGCATCGGTACTCATCGCGTCGTACGACGGCATACGGCGCGCCACCACTGCGCTCCGCCCGCACCTCACCCCTCGCCGAACACCCCATGCCGGCC
>NZ_VJZC01000105.1 GCF_009377185.1 Streptomyces spongiae | reverse complement strand
CGGCGAGAGCCGGGGGCGGGAAGTGGAGGGGCGCGATGAACGACAGCACGATGACTCTCCCTTGGCTCGTCATACGGCAGGACGACAACGGCAATCGCTACCGAGTGGGCAGGTACGCGACCCGGGCCGAGGCGCAGAAGATCGCGGAGAGTCTCGACAACCGCGGGCACAAGCAGCTCTACTGGGTCGAGCGCATCGGGCAGAACGGCCACAGTGGGGGTAACTGACCGCCCGCGCCAAGCTCCACCAGGCGCCCCGCCCGACTCCCGTAGGCTCCCGCGCATGACCGAACCGATCGTGGTGGTGGGGGCCGCCCTGCTGAGCGGCGGACGCCTGCTCGCCGCGCGCCGCACCGCACCGCCCGAGCTGGCCGGACGCTGGGAGCTGCCCGGCGGGAAGGTCGAGCCCGGCGAGACCCCTCAGGACGCTCTCGTCCGCGAACTGCGCGAAGAGCTCGGCGTGGAGGCGGAACCGGCCGAGCGGGTCCCCGGTGAATGGCCCCTGCGTGCCGACTACGTCCTGCGTGTGTGGACCGCGCACCTCCTCTCCGGTGACCCCAGACCGCTTGAGGACCATGACGAGCTGCGCTGGCTGACCCCCGACGAGATCTGGGACGTCGACTGGCTGGACCAGGACGTCCCGGCGGTCATGGAGACGGCACGGCTCGCCTGGGGGAAGGACGGGTCGGGAGTGCGCTAGCGCACCATGGGCCAGGGTGCGGGCCGGGGCGCGCGACTACGCTCCGTACACGGAGAACCGCCCACGTTCGGCCCGGGAGCGCGTGCGCCCCACAGTCGTGTGGGACACACGGGAGCTCGTGGGGCGTGCGCCCCCTACTCTGTTCGTGTCACGGTGCGCCCCCGTGCGCGGTAAGGCGTATCCGATATCGGGTATGTGCCCATTAACCCCCATTAACCCTGAGAAACCGGACACCCTCCGCTTCTGGTCTGGGAAGTGATCGGCGTGATCGACACCGAAGGCGACTGCGCCGAGTGGACCTTCCCCGCGGAACCCGGTGCCGTACGGGCCGCCCGCGCAGCCGTCAGGGGCCAGCTGTACGGCTGGAGTCTCGAATCCCTCGCCGATGTGACCGCCCTGCTCGTGAGCGAGCTGGTGACCAACGCCCTGCGACACGCCACCGGTCCCATCGGTGTGCGCCTCGTCCTGCCGGGCCTGGGGCACCCGCCCCGGAGTCACCGGCAAAACCGTCTGGTTCGAACTTCCCGCGCCCGGTTGACGCACGTTCCGCGAGGGGGCGGCTCCCCGGGGCGCAGGGTCACCGAGCGGTTCGAGTCAGGTGGTGCTGACCGGACTCTTTGGTTCGAGGTGCCACCGCCTGGTTAGAAGACTGGGAGTATGGCCGGGCCGGTCCAAAACTCATCGGGACCGTGCTGTGATCGTGAACACCGTGTCGTGGGGCGCCGTAGTGCTGGATACTGCGGGCAGCCGCCCCCGGTGACCGAAGCCGGACGCGGTGAGCTGGAGGGGACGGTTCGCGTGAGCGAGATACCAGCGAAGACCACGGAGTCGGAAGACCCGTGGGACGGCGCGAGGGCTGAGGCCGCGAGCCGTTCCGCCGCGGGCGCCACGCCACGCGGGGTCACACGCCACACACCGGGCCGCGGGACGGCCACCACAGTCGACGGCACCACCCGTGACACGGCCATCAGCGGTGCGGACGCCCGTGGCGTCACCGGTGGGGCCATCGGCGGGGCCACCGGTGACGCGGGCCGTCACGCGCCCACCCAGACGCCCGCCCACGGGGCGGGCGGCGTGTCCGCTGACGCGAGTAACGGCATGACCGGCGCGCCGGACGGTGCGGGGCGCGAGGCGCCGGGCGCGCGTGTCCCGGGCCAGTCGGCCGGTGACCGCCTGGGCGCGCGCATGTCGGCCGAACGGCCGGGAGACGGCGTGAGGTCGGGCGCCTCGGGCGCGGGACCCGGCAACCGCATGGGCCTTTCCGGTGCCGTATCCGGCGACGGACTCGGCGCCGGTGTGCCCGGCGACGGGCCCGGCGACTCCATGTGGCAGAGCAGCCCGCCCGGCTCCATCTACGACTACATCAAGGTCGCCTCGTTCTCGATCGGCCCCGACGGACTCGTCGACCAGTGGAGCCTGCGCGCCGAGCACATCTTCGGCATCCCCGCCGAACGGGCCGTCGGCATGGACCCCATCGCCGCCTTCGTGGCTCCCGACCTGCACGAACACGGCCAGCGCAAGATGGCCGAGATCCTCGACGGCCGGGAGTGGACCGGAGTCGTCCCGTTCCGGATGCCCGACGCCCAGGGCACCGAAGGGCTCGCCGAGGTCTATGTGATGCCCACCACCACGGAGGACGGCGAACGGGCCGCCGTATGCATCGTGGTGGACGTCCGCACCCTGCGTTCGATCGAGACCGACCTTGCCGCTTCGCAGTCTATTTTCGGCCAATCCCCGTTCGGTTTCCTTCTGATCGACACCGACCTGCGGGTGCGGCGCGCCAACGAGCGGTTCGCGTCCGTCTTCGGCGGCACCCCCGACGACCACCGAGGGTTCGGCGTCCACGACTACCTGCAGTCACCGGAGGCCGAGCGGGTCTCCGCGACGCTGCGCAGGGTCCTGGAGACCGGCGAGTCCATCACGGACATGAGCGTCACGGGCTTCGTGCCGGGCTTCGACGAGCGCCGCCACTGGTCCATCAACCTCTACCGCGTGCACAGCGGCTCGGGACGGCCCATCGGCGTCGCCTGGCTCAGCACCGACGTCACGGCCCGCCGCGCGGCCGCCCGCGACGCCGCCGCCGCGCGGCGCAATCTCGCCCTCCTGAACGAGGCGGGCGCCCGCATAGGCAACTCCCTCGACCTGGAGACCACCGCCCGCGAACTCCTCGACGTCGTCGTCCCCGGGTTCTGCGACCTCGCCACCGTCGACCTCTACCAGGGGCTCCTCGTGGGGGACGAGACCCCGCCCGGACTCGCCGACGGCAGCGCCGAGTTGCGTCGCGTGGCCTTCGCCAGCGCGGTCTCCGACACGCCCAACGTGGGCGGTCCGGCACCCGTCGACGTCGGTGCGGTCCACCACTACCCCTTCAACTCGCCCTGCGCCGACGCCCTGCGCATGGCCCGCCCGCAGCTCATCCCCGCCGAGGACAGCGGCCTCATCCAGTCCACGCTCGCCGTCCCGATGGTCGCGCACGACACGGTCGTCGGACTGGTCCAGTTCTCGCGCACCAAGGGCAGCGAGCCGTTCGGCGAACGCGACCGCGCCCTCGCCATGGAGCTGGCCTCGCGCGCCGCGGTCTGCATCGACAACGCCCGCCTCTACCGCCGCGAGCACGAACGGGCCCTGATACTCCAGCGATCCCTGCTCCCGCCCGGCGACCCGGAGGCCTCCGGCCTGGACATCGCCTGCCGCTACCTTCCCGGCAACGCGGCCACCGAGGTCGGCGGCGACTGGTTCGACGTCATAGAACTGCCCGGTCATCGCACCGCGTTGGTCGTCGGCGACGTCATGGGCCGAGGACTGCGCGCCGCCGTCGCGATGGGCGAACTCCGCACCGCCGTCCGCACCCTGGCGCTGCTCGACCTCGAACCCGCCGAGGTCCTCTCGGCGTTGGACGAGATCGCCCGCGGCCTCGGCACCCCCGGAGGCATCCAGCAGGCATCCCGCACGGCCGCCCGCCAGCCCCGCGACGCGGACCTGTCCGAGGTGTACCTCGCGACCTGCGTGTACGCGGTCTACGACTCGGTGACGAGAAGGATCACCTTCGCCAACGCCGGCCACCTCCCGCCCGTGCTCGTCGAGCCCGGAGAGAGCGCGCTCATGCTCGACGTGCCGCCCGGGATGCCGCTCGGCGTGGGCGGCGAGCCGTTCGAGGAGGTGGAGGTCGAACTGCCCGAAGGCGCTCTGCTGGCGCTCTACACGGACGGACTGGTCGAAAGCCGCGATCACCCCCTCGACGAGGGCCTCCAGGCGTTCGTCGGAGCCCTCACCGACCCTTCCCGGCCCCTGGAGGACGTCTGCGACCACGTCCTCAACACCCTGGACACGCACCACGGCGAGGACGACATCGCCCTGCTGATGGCTCGTGTACAGGGGCTGCCCGAGGACTCCGTGGGCGACTGGACCCTGCCCCGCGAACCCCGCAGCGTGGGCCGCGCCCGCGAGTACGCGCGCACGCAGCTGCAGTCGTGGGACCTGGAACCCCTGGTCGACACGACGGAGCTGCTGGTCAGCGAGCTCGTCACCAACGCCCTGCGGTACGGCGAGGGCGAGATCCGGCTGCGGCTGCTGCTGGACCGGACGCTGGTGTGCGAGGTGTGGGACGCGGGCCTGGTGCAACCGCGCCGGCGCAGGGCACGGGACACCGACGAGGGGGGCCGCGGCCTCCAGCTCGTCGGTCTGCTCTCCGCGGCCTGGGGCTCGCGCCGGACGCCGCGCGGCAAGACGGTCTGGTTCGAACTCCCGCTCCCGGACGGCGGGTCGAGCCTGGCGGATCCGGCGGAGGCGCTGCTGAGCCTGTTCTAGCGAGCCCGCTTCGGCCGGAGGCGTCCGAAGGTGTCCGAGCGCGGCTCAGAAGGGCCCGCCCGTACCCCTCCGGCGCCGGGTCGCGGGCCCGCCGAAACAGGCCGGGCCCCGGGGCGCGCCCCGGTCGCCGGGCGCCTCCCCGAGGAGGACGCCGCCCAGCAGCGTCCCGGCCAGTCCGCCGCCGAAGGGGCCACCGTACGGATTCCCGTACGACCGCACGTCCTGCCAGGCCAGCCGCTGGGCCTCGTGGGCGAGGCGGTCGGCGTGCCGGGCCTCCGTGAGGGAGGAGGTCTCCTGGGCCAGGGCGAAGTGGCGTTCCGCTTCCGCCAGCCGGGTCCGTGCCTCGCTGCCCACGGCCGCCCGGTGCGTCGTGACGAAGCCGATCGCCGCGGTCAGCGCGCTCCTGGCCGTCAGCAGGGCCCCGTCGAGCAGGTCGGCGACGTACTCGACGGGCAGCGAGCCACCCAGCGCGGCGGCGGCCCGGGCGAGGCGGCGCAGGGCGTCGAGCGGGTCGTACGGCACGACGGCCACCTCCCGGCGGACGTCCGCCACGGCCGCCACGGCGGTACGGTCCTGGGGGAGACCGTCCTTGTCGAGGGCCGCCTCCATCTCCGTGAGCACGGCCGGAAGCCGCTCCTCGGCCCGTGCCAGTTCGGCGGCCAGCCGGTCCACACCGGTCACGAAGACATCCGCCTGGTGGACCGCTCCCTCCGCCGCCCGCAGGTGAACCGCCGCCTCCCCGTGGTCCCCCATGACCGTGGCCTGCCGCGCCCGGTTGAGCTGCTCCGTGGCGAACACCAACCGGTCCTTGGCCTGTTCGACGTGGCCCGCGACGGGCAGACAGGCTGAGGGGCCGTACCGCTCGCGCAGCTCGCCCAGGGCCGCCTCCGCGCCCGTCGCCCGGCCGGTCAGCTGCCGGAAGCGAGCCTCCGCGAACTCCAGCGCCCCGGTCGGTTCCCGCTCCAGTTCCCGTAGCTGATCGAACGCGGGCGCCTCCACGTCCAGCCGCCGCCCGGCTTCCGCGCACCGCGCGACGATCTGCTTGAGGGCCTCCCGCTGGTCGTCGGCCGGGACCTGGTCCGCCGTGTCGTCGAGTCCCTGCCGCAGCCGGAACGCCACCGTCAGCTCGCCCCGCGCGTCCTCCAGCGCCTCGGTGAAGGGGCGCGCCGCCGCCTCGCCCAGCCATCCCACGACGAACCCGAGCTCCTCGGCGCTCGTCCGCGCGCAGTCGTCGACCTCGACGAGGAACCGCCGACCCTGCCGGTCGAGTTCCTCCGACGGCACGACCGGCGAGCTCCCGCCGCCGGGTGTCGTGCGTGTCCTGGCGCGTCGCGTCCGCCGTACGAACGCGTACACGGCGAGAGCCACGACTGTGCCGAGGGCGACCAGCGGCAGTATGAGGTCGCCGGTGGCCGTCTCGTCCTCGGGTTGTGCCGCGCGGGCCGGGGCCGTGACCCAGGGGAGCAGCAGCCACGCGACGGCGGCCACCCCTCCGAGTACGGCATGCGCCACCCGCACGCCTGGGTGCGGGCGGCTCCGGCTCGGGGGCGATGTCACGTTTGAGAGCGTATGGCCCCTTTAGTGTGTCCGCGACTGGGTGCGATTCGTCTGCCCCATTGCGGTCGGCCATCGGCTGCGGGTTCGTCGTGGCTTGTCGCGCAGTTCCCCGCGCCCCTAAAAACACGGCCGCGCGCCCGGAGCCGCAAAGCACCCGGCAGCCGAGCCCCCGTCCCACGGGAAACGCGCGCCCCCGTCCCACGGCAAACGCACGCGCCCGCCCCACGGCAAACGCGCGCGCCCGGCCCAACCGCCGAAGGCGCCCGCGCTCACACCAGCCCTACCTCGCCCGCCTCCCGATCTTCGACCCCAGCCACACCAGCGGGTCGTACTTGCGGTCCACCGCGCGCTCCTTCAGGGGGATCAGCGCGTTGTCCGTGATCTTGATGCCCTCGGGGCAGACCTCCGTGCAGCACTTGGTGATGTTGCAGTAGCCGAGGCCGTGCTCGTCCTGGGCGGTCTTCTTGCGGTCCAGGCCGCCCTCGGCGGCCGCGTCCAGAGGGTGCATGTCCAGCTCCGCCACCCGCATCAGGAACCGCGGGCCCGCGAACGCCGGCTTGTTCTCCTCGTGGTCGCGCACCACGTGGCAGGTGTCCTGACACAGGAAGCACTCGATGCACTTGCGGAACTCCTGCGAGCGGTCCACGTCCTCCTGCATCATGCGGTACTCGCCCGGACCGACGCCCTCCGGCGGGACGAAGGACGGCACCTCGCGCGCCTTGGTGTAGTTGAAGCCGACGTCGGTCACCAGGTCGCGGACCACCGGGAACGCCCGCAGCGGGGTGACCGTGATCGTCTCGTCGCGGTCGAACACCGACATCCGCGTCATGCACATCAGCCGCGGCCGCCCGTTGATCTCCGCCGAGCACGAACCGCACTTGCCCGCCTTGCAGTTCCAGCGGACCGCCAGGTCGGGGGTCTGGGTGGCCTGGAGGCGGTGGATGATGTCGAGGACCACCTCGCCGTCGTTCACCTCGACCTTGAAGTCCTCCAGGCCGCCGCCTCCCACGTCCCCGCGCCACACCTTGAAGTGGGCCGTGTAGCCGCTCATTCGTACAGCTCCTCTTCGGCGAGGTACTTGACCAGCTCCTCCTTGTCGAAGAGGGCGAGCAGGTCGGGACGGATGGGGTCGGTGGTCTCGCGGGTGAGGTCGATCTGGCCGTGGGCCGGGTCGGTCGCCTCCAGACCGCCCGTCGGGTCGGTCAGCGCGCACAGCAGGTTGATCCGGCGCCACCCGCGGTCCATCGTCGGGTGGTCCTCGCGGGTGTGGCCGCCCCGCGACTCCGTGCGCTCCAGCGCCGCCCGTGCCACGCACTCGCTGACCAGCAGCATGTTCCGCAGGTCAAGGGCGAGGTGCCAGCCCGGGTTGAACTGCCGGTGGCCCTCGACCCCGGCCCGCCGCGCCCGTACCCGGAGATCGGCGAGTTTCTCCAGGGCCTTCTCCATCTCCCCCTCGCGGCGGATGATGCCGACCAGGTCGTTCATCGACTGCTGGAGCTCCTGGTGGAGGGTGTACGGGTTCTCCGGTGGGCGACCGTCCTCCTCTCCGGGGGCGGGGCCCTCGGCCGAGAACGGCCGCAGCGCCTCCGCGGCCGCCGCGTCGACCTGGATGTCGTCCACCGGTGGCCGGGCGCCCGCCGGCCCCACCGCGTACTCGGCCGCGTGCCAGCCCGCGCGCCGGCCGAACACCAGCAGGTCGGAGAGCGAGTTGCCGCCGAGGCGGTTGGAGCCGTGCATACCGCCCGCGACCTCCCCGGCCGCGAACAGGCCCGGCACCCCGCGCGCCGCCGCCGTGTCCGACTCGACCGCGATGCCGCCCATCACGTAGTGGCAGGTCGGGCCGACCTCCATCGCCTCGGCGGTGATGTCGACGTCGGCCAGCTCCTTGAACTGGTGGTACATGGAGGGAAGGCGCCGGCGGATGACCTCCGCCGGCATACGGGTCGAGACGTCCAGGAAGACACCGCCGTGCGGGGAGCCTCGGCCCGCCTTCACCTCGGCGTTGATCGCCCGCGCCACCTCGTCACGGGGGAGCAGCTCCGGAGGCCGCCGGTTGTGGTCCGGGTCCTCGTACCAGCGGTCGCCCTCCTCCTCCGACTGCGCGTACTTCTCCTTGAAGACGTCGGGGATGTAGTCGAACATGAACCGCTTGCCCTCGGAGTTCCTGAGCACCCCGCCGTCACCGCGCACCGACTCCGTGACGAGGATGCCCTTCACCGACGGCGGCCAGACCATGCCCGTCGGGTGGAACTGCACGAACTCCATGTTCAGCAGGGGCGCGCCCGCCAGCAGCGCCAGCGCGTGTCCGTCGCCGGTGTACTCCCACGAGTTCGACGTCACCTTGAAGGACTTGCCGATACCGCCCGTCGCGATCACGACCGAGGGGGCCTCCAGGACGAAGAAGCGGCCCGTCTCGCGGTCGTACGCGAAGACGCCGCTCACGCGAGAGCCGTCCTTCAGCACCCGGGTGACCGTGCACTCCTGGTACACCTTCAGCCGGGACTCGTAGTCGCCGGTCTCCTTGAAGTCCTCCTGCTGGAGCGACACGATCTTCTGCTGGAGCGTGCGGATCAGCTCCAGGCCGGTACGGTCGCCGACATGGGCCAGGCGCGGGTACTCGTGCCCGCCGAAGTTGCGCTGGGAGATCCGGCCGTCCTTCGTACGGTCGAAGAGGGCGCCCCAGGTCTCCAGCTCCCACACCCGGTCGGGGGCCTCCTGCGCGTGCAGCTCGGCCATGCGCCACTGGTTGAGGAACTTGCCGCCGCGCATGGTGTCGCGGAAGTGGACCTGCCAGTTGTCGCCCGCGTTGACGTTGGCCATGGCGGCCGCGATGCCGCCCTCGGCCATCACCGTGTGGGCCTTGCCGAACAGGGACTTGCAGATCACGGCCGTACGGGCGCCGCGTTCCCGGGCCTCGATGGCGGCGCGCAGTCCGGCGCCGCCCGCGCCCACCACGACGACGTCCCACTCCTGCCGGTCGACCACGGACATCAGAAGGCCCCACCCATCTAGAAGAAGCGCGGATCGTCGAAGGCACCGGACGCGACCAGGTAGACGTAGAAGTCGGCGAGCGCCACGCTCACCAGCGACGCCCACGCCAGCTGTGCGTGCCGGGCGTTGAGCTTCCCGACCCACTGCCACATCCGGTAGCGCACGGGATGTTTGGAGAAGTGCTTGAGCTTGCCGCCGACGATGTGCCGGCACGAGTGGCAGGAGATCGTGTAGGCCCAGATCAGCGCGATGTTGATCAGGAACACGACCGTGCCGAGGCCCATGTGGCCCCATGCGTAGTTCTCGTCGCGGAAGGCCAGCACGGTGTCGTAGGACAAGATGCAGGCGACGAGGATCGCGGCGTAGAAGAAGTACCGGTGGATGTTCTGCAGGATCAGCGGGAAGCGGGTCTCGCCGGAGTACTTCTGGTGCGGCTCCGCGACCGCGCAGGCCGGCGGTGACGCCCAGAAGCCGCGGTAGTAGGCCTTGCGGTAGTAGTAGCAGGTCAGGCGGAAGCCGAGCGGGAAGATCAGGATGATGATCGCGGGGGAGATGCCCCACCAGCTCCCGAAGATCTCCCAGTTGGGCCCGGCGTGCATCGGCTCGCACCGCTCGGCCAGACAGGGCGAGTAGAACGGCGAGACGTACGGCGCGGCGTAGTAGTGCGCGTCGGCGAAGGCCCGCCACGTCGAGTAGACGATGAAGGCGAGCAGCCCGGCCGCGGTGCCGGCGGGCGCCAGCCACCAGCGGTCGGTCCGCAGATGCGGGACGGCGATCGCGGCGCGTGTACCGGTGCGTACACCGCCGCTGTTCAGATGGGGTTCCGTACCAGTTGCCAACGTGAGGACTCCGGTCGGGTGGAGGGGATCAGGGCGCGTGGCGGTCGCGGGCGCCGAGTCCCTCGTCGTCCGAGTCCGTCCACAGAGCGCTGTCGTACGGGGTGTCGGGGATGGTGACGAGCTCGGGGCGCCGGGGCTGCCCGGAACCGGACGCCGCGTCGCGCAGCAGCGCGACACTTTCGCGCAGGTGGTCGGCGTCGGCGCGGACCCTGCGCATCTCGAGACCGTCGCTGCCGAGCTGCTGCTCCAGCCGGCCCACGGACCGGGACAGGTCGTCGAGGCAGCGCTGGACCGATGTCAGTTCGTCGTGCACGGACATGACGTGACCTCACTTCCGTGGGCTGTCGGGCCCTGGGTGGCGACGTTCATGCGCCTGCGAGTGTTGCGCGTCACACAAGCCCCTGTGAAGGGATGTGCACGGATTGGCGGATCACAACCGCATGAACGCGCCGTCGCGCACTCCGGGTGCGCCCCGGCGGACACGGTGCTGTTGCGCCGCACGGGTGGGCGTGCGCCCGCCTCTCGCCGTGTCGCCGCGTCCACTCGCGCTCTCTCGCCTTCAGTGGGGCCCATACATCTGATCCGTCTGATCAGCTCTATATCGCCCCAATATACCCCGAACGTGATCAAAATGGTCTTGTCCTCCGTCGCGACGGCGACGCAGCGGCACGGCGACACCCGGAGGTGGCAGTGATGGCCGACGACCGAGTCGGACCGCGCGCGGTGCTGCGCTCGGTCGCGTTCCTTGCCGCGGGTGTGCTCGCGGCTCCGGTGCTCACCGCGTGCAGCGAGGAGGACCCGGCCGGCAAGCCCCTCGCGGGACAGGACATCGCGCCCGCCGAACGCAAGATGATCGCCGACGGGGGCACCCTGCGCTGGGCCGTCGACGCCGTGCCCGAGACGCTCAACACCTTCCAGGCCGACGCCGACGCCGCCACCGCACGGGTCACCGGAGCCGTCCTGCCGTCGATGTACCGGACGGACGCGAACGGCCGGCCGGAGCAGAACACCGACTACCTGGAGTCCGCCGAGATCGTCGAGCGCGAGCCCAAGCAGGTCGTGCTCTACAAGCTCCACCAGCAGGCCGTCTGGAGCGACGGACGCGAGATCGCCGCCGCCGACTTCGCCTCCCAGTGGCGCGCCCTGTCCGGCCGGGACTCCACCTACTGGACGGCCCGCAACGCCGGGTACGACCGGATCGAGAAGATCCAGCGCGGGGCCAACGACCTGGAGGTGCGCGTCACCTTCAGCAAGCCGTACGCCGACTGGAAGTCGCTGTTCTCGCCGCTGTACCCGAAGGAGGTCACCGGCAGCCCGGACGCCTTCAACGACGGTGCCCGCCGCAAGCTGAAGGTCACCGCCGGCCCCTTCAACCTCAAGGAGGTCGACCGCAAGGGCGGCAAGGTCACCCTCACCCGCAACCCGCTCTGGTGGGGCCGCCCCGCCAAGCTGAAGGAGCTGGTGCTGCGCGCCGTGCCGCGCGACGAGCGGGCGGAGGCACTGGCCGACGGCAAGGTCGACATCGCGGAGATCGACGCGGAGGACGCCCGGCGGATCGACCGCGCCGGACGGGCCGGGGGCCACAAGGGCGCACCCGGCCCCAACGCGAAGGCCGTCGACAAGGGGAGCGCCCGCCGGGGGCAGGGCAGGACGCTCTCCGAGTACGCCGCGCGGCAGTCCGCCCTGCGCGGCTTCGAGGTCCGCAAGTCCCTGGAGCCCGCGTACACCCAGCTCGCCCTGAACGGCGCCGAGGGCCCCCTCGCCGACGAACGCGTCCGCCGTGCCGTGGCCCGCGCCCTGAACCGCAAGGAGCTCGCCGGCCTGGTCCTGAAGCCCCTCGGACTGCCCGCCGTCCCCGTGGGCAGCCATGTCGCGCTGTCCGGCCAGCCCGCGTACGCCGACAACAGCGGTGCCCTCGGTGGCGAGGACACCGCGGAGGCGCGGGCCCTGCTCGCCGACGCCGGATGGGTGCCGGGCGGCCCGGTCAAGAAGGAGAAGAAGGCGGCCGGAGCGGAGGCCAAGAAGCAGACCGGCTCCGGTGACTCGGAGCGCTCCGAGTCACCTGACTCCTCGGAGGGCGACGGCGGGACGTACGTCGTCGGCGAGGACAACAAGCCGAACGACGCGGACGAGGCCGGCGAGAAGAAGACGGGGCGGGGCTCGAACGAGGAGGACGCGTCCCAGCACCTCGCCGGGGACGGCAAGCGGTACACGGGGGAGGACGCCGCCCCGGGCGCGTACGCCCCGGTGGGCACCCACGCGCCCGCCATGAAGGGCCCGCTCGCCAAGGACGGCAAGGCGCTCAGCCTGCGCTTCGTACTGCCGTCCGGGCAGGGCTCGGAGTCCCTGCGGGCCGTGGGCAAGCGCGTCAAACGGATGCTCGGGCGCGTCGGCATCCGGACCGAGATCACCAAGGTCCCCGACGACAGCTACTTCAAGGACCACATCGCGAGCGGCGAGTACGACCTCGCGCTGTACTCCTGGCCCGCCTCCGCCTACCCCGCCACCGACGCCCGCCCCATCTACGCCAAGCCGGTCCCCGGAGCGGACGGCTCCCTGAGCATCGAGCAGAACTACACGCGCGTGGGTACCGACCAGGTCGACCAGCTCTTCGACCAGGCCATCGCCACGCTGGACGAGAACGAGTCCCGCTCCCTGATCCGCAAGGCCGACGCCCGCATCTGGGCCGCCGCCGGCTCCATCCCCCTCTACCAGCGCCCCCAACTGATCGCCACCCGCACCAACCTGTCCAACGCGGGAGCCTTCGGTTTCAGAACCCCGGTATACGAGGACATGGGCTTCCTGAAGAAGTCGAGTTCGTAGCGCGGGTGAGTGATGGCGCCGGGTACGTCCCGAGGCCTTTAGGGGCGCGGGGAACTGCGCGACCAGCCACAACGCACCCGCACCCGCCGACGCACCGCCACTCGGCAGACGAGACGCCCCCGCCGAACCTCACTGCCGAGTACCTCACAATCCAGGCCCCCGCACTCAACCCGGCCAAGCCCAGCGGCAGCGCACCCGTACCATGGGGTGAGGCCGTGGCGTGTCCAGCCCGGCAGGGTCCGCGAGACGCAGCCGTCCGCGAGACCGTCCTCACACTCCGGGAGAACGCCGCAATATGGCCACGCGCCACGACATCCGCAACGTCGCCATCGTCGCCCACGTCGACCATGGCAAGACGACCATCGTCGACGCCATGCTCAAGCAGGCCGGCGCCTTCGCCGCACACCAGCTCGACTCCGTCGACGACCGCATGATGGACTCGAACGACCTGGAGCGTGAGAAGGGCATCACGATCCTCGCCAAGAACACCGCGGTGAAGTATCACCCGAAGGACGGCGGGGACCCGATCACCATCAACATCATCGACACCCCCGGCCACGCCGACTTCGGCGGCGAGGTCGAGCGCGGTCTGTCGATGGTCGACGGTGTCGTCCTCCTCGTCGACGCCTCCGAGGGCCCGCTGCCGCAGACCCGCTTCGTGCTGCGCAAGGCCCTGCAGGCCCGCCTGCCCGTCATCCTGTGCATCAACAAGACGGACCGCCCGGACGCCCGGATCGACGAGGTCGTCAACGAGACCTACGACCTCTTCCTCGACTTGGACGCGGACGAGGAGCAGATCGAGTTCCCGATCGTCTACGCCTGCGGCCGCGACGGCATCGCCTCGCTGACCAAGCCGGACAACGGCACGGTCCCGGCCGACTCCACGAGCCTGCAGCCGTTCTTCTCGACGATCCTGGAGCACATCCCGGCCCCGACCTACGACGAGGCCGCCCCGCTCCAGGCGCACGTCACCAACCTGGACGCCGACAACTTCCTCGGCCGAATCGCGCTGCTCCGCGTCGAGCAGGGCGAGCTGCGCAAGGGCCAGACGGTCGCGTGGATCAAGCGTGACGGTTCCATCAGCAACGTCCGCATCAGCGAGCTGATGATGACCGAGGCGCTCACCCGCAAGCCCGCCGAGAAGGCCGGCCCGGGTGACATCTGTGCCGTCGCCGGTATCCCGGACATCATGATCGGCGAGACCCTCGCCGACACCGAGAACCCGATCCCGCTCCCGCTGATCACGGTCGACGAGCCCGCGATCTCCATGACCATCGGCACCAACACCTCGCCGCTGGTCGGCCGCGGCGGCACCGGCAAGGGCGCCGACGCGAAGGCGGCCGTGAAGGACCGCAAGGTCACCGCCCGCCAGGTCAAGGACCGTCTCGACCGCGAGCTGATCGGTAACGTCAGCCTCCGCGTGCTGGAGACCGAGCGCCCCGACGCCTGGGAGGTCCAGGGCCGCGGCGAGCTGGCCCTCGCGATCCTCGTCGAGACCATGCGCCGCGAGGGCTTCGAGCTGACCATCGGCAAGCCTCAGGTCGTCACCAAGGACGTCGACGGCAAGGTGTACGAGCCGGTCGAGCGCATGACGATCGACGTGCCCGAGGAGCACATGGGCGCCGTCACGCAGCTCATGGGTGTCCGCAAGGGCCGTATGGACAACATGTCCAACCACGGCTCGGGCTGGGTCCGCATGGAGTTCGTCGTCCCCTCCCGCGGTCTGATCGGTTTCCGGACGGAGTTCCTGACCCAGACCCGCGGTACGGGCATCGGGCACTCCATCCACGAGGGCTTCGAGCCCTGGTTCGGCGCCCTCCAGACCCGTAACAACGGCTCCCTGGTGGCCGACCGCGCCGGTGCCGTCACCGCCTTCGCGATGACGAACCTCCAGGAGCGCGGCGTCCTGTTCACCGAGCCGGGCACCGAGGTGTACGAGGGCATGATCGTCGGCGAGAACTCGCGCTCCGACGACATGGACGTCAACATCACCAAGGAGAAGAAGCTCACCAACATGCGGTCGTCCACGGCCGACGTGGCCGAGTCGATCGTCCCGCCGCGCAAGCTCTCCCTGGAGCAGTCCCTGGAGTTCTGCCGCGACGACGAGTGCGTCGAGGTCACCCCGGAGGCCGTACGCATCCGCAAGGTGAACCTGGACGCCCGCGAGCGCGCCCGCGCCGCGAGCCGCGCCAAGCACGGCTGACCACCCTCCCCGAGGGTTTCGAGGACCCGGTTCCCGCAACGAGGGGGCCGGGCCCTCGGCGTGCGCGTATGGTCGGTGACCGCAGGGGCGACTTTGCTGTCCGTGCGCTGTGCGGCGCTGTTCGGATATCGGTGAGGCACCGATCAAGTTTCGGACATGTAAACAAAAAAGCCTCCGCGAATGTCCGTTTCGTGAAGTCTTTGTCTCACCTGTCAAGCGCGTTCAGGTGTCAATCTTTGCAATTTTTGCTCAAAATATTGACGGTAGGGAGATCCCTATGTCTTTCGCCCTTGACGCGCGTTGACTAACTTGGCGAAAGTTCCCCCAAACCACAGAACCCGCCGGTATCTGTGCTGCGCTCAACTCTCCATCCCCCGGGGGAAGAACACACATGACCAGTCCAACCAAGGCCGAGGGCTCGGGCCCGTCGGTCGCCTTGGACCCCGAACTGGCCTCGACCACCGAGGCCGACAAGCCGAAGAAGCTTGAGGGTCGCTCCCCCGGCCAGCTGATGTGGCAGCGCTTCAAGCGGGACCGTACCGGCATGCTGTGCGCCGGGGTAGTGATTTTCTACTTCGTCATCGCCCTGTCCGCGCCCTTGCTCACCGCCCTCAGCGGGACGAACCCGTACACCCTGTACGGCCAGGACCCCACGTACGCGGACAGTCCCGTTCTGGACGACTTCGGCCTTCCGCTGGGCTGGTTCGGTGGGGTCTCCGGCGATCACTGGTTCGGCGTCGAGCCACAGTACGGCCGTGACCTGTTCGCCATGCTGATGTACGGCATGCGCACCTCGCTCTTCATGGCGCTGGGCGTGACCGTACTGTTGATGCTGACCGGCATCACCATCGGTCTGGTCGGCGGCTACTTCGGCGGCAGGACCGACTACTGGATCGGCCGCGTCACCGACTTCTTCCTGGCCTTCCCGCAGCAGCTGTTCTTCATCGCCTTCATGCCCGTGGTGACCGCGTTCTTCGTGGACCCGCAGGAGGAGACGCCCACCTACTTCCGGGCGGTGGCGATCCTGATCGTGCTGTGGCTGCTGGGCTGGATGGGCATGGCCCGTCTGGTGCGCTCCACGGTGCTGTCCCTCCGCGAGCGGGAGTTCGTGGAGGCCGCGAAGGTCTCGGGCGCCTCGCCCTGGCGGATCGTCCGCAAGGAGATCCTGCCGAACGTCGTCTCGCCGATCCTGGTGCAGTTCACGTACCAGCTGCCGAGCACGATCCTCACGATCGCGTTCCTGTCCTTCGCAGGTGTCGGTTTCGTCGAACCGACCCCGGACTGGGGGCGCCTGTTCGCCTCCGGCGCCAAGTACGCCGAGCAGGACCCGGCGTTCATGTTCTTCCCGGGCGTGGCGATGGTGATCTTCATCCTGTGCTTCAACCTCCTCGGAGACTCGGTACGGGATGCCTTCGACCCCAAGTCCGGGCGCTGAACCGTCCATTGGTGGGGGGTGACTGCCGCCCCCGCGTCGGCCTACCAGCCGCGTCAGGCAGTACTCATGGATAACAACCGACAGGTAGGTGGATTCGCCACATGAAGTCGCTCAACTCGCGCAGAGCGCGCGCCATAGTGGTCGCGATCGCGGCCGGCTCTCTTGCGCTGACCGGCTGCTCGGAGAACAAGGGCACGGACTCGAAGAAGGACTCCAAGGAGGACCAGAAGGGCGCGGCGGCGCAGGCCAAGCCTGTCACCTACGCCGACGCCGCGGCCTCCACCGGTCCGGCCGAGGAGGTGCCCGGCGCCAAGAAGGGCGGCACCATCGAGGTCTACCAGGAGTCGGGCCTCTCGCACTTCGACCCGGGTCAGATCTACGTCTCCGACGGTGGCCAGGTCGCCAACCTGATCTTCCGCGGCCTGACGAACTTCAAGGAGGACGGCAAGGGCGGTGTCGCGGTCGTCGGTGACCTCGCGACCGACTCGGGCAAGTCCTCCGACGGCGGCAAGACCTGGACGTTCACGCTCAAGGACGGCATCAAGGACCAGAACGGCAACGAGATCACCTCGGCCGACGTCCGCCACACCATCGAGCGCCAGTACGCCTCGTTCATCTTCGACGGTCCCACCTACCTGCAGACCTGGCTGAGCGGTGCGGACTACCGCAAGGCCCTGCCCGACGGCGGCTTCGGCAAGAAGCACCTGCCGGACGACGTCCTGGCGACGCCGGACGACAAGACCGTCGTCTTCCACTTCGACACGGCGCGTCCGGACCTGCCGCAGACGCTGGCCATGCCGGGCTACTCCGTCGTTCCGGAGAAGACCGACACGAAGGCGAAGTACGACAAGGCCCCGGTCTCCCTCGGCCCGTACAAGATCGCCGAGTACAAGGTCGGCAAGTCCCTCAAGCTCGTGAAGAACGACCAGTGGGACCCGAAGACCGACTCCGTGCGCCACCAGTACGTGGACGGCTGGAACATGGACTTCGGTGTCACCGAGTCGACCCAGACCAAGCGTCTGATCGCCGACCAGGGTGACTCGAAGAACGCCA
Source organism: Streptomyces spongiae (assembly GCF_009377185.1). Taxonomy (GTDB): domain Bacteria; phylum Actinomycetota; class Actinomycetes; order Streptomycetales; family Streptomycetaceae; genus Streptomyces; species Streptomyces spongiae. Next base: position 5,991 of record NZ_VJZC01000105.1, on the reverse strand, counting down.
TCCAGCTCACCGGCACGGTGGAGTCCACGCAGATCCAGGACGTCATCTCCGACGCGGCCGTCAACAAGCGGACGGTCAAGGGCTACGCGCCCTACGTCCAGGTGCTGAACTTCAACCTGGACCGGGTCAAGGACAAGAAGGTCCGCGACGCCATCACCTACGCGGTGAACTCCAAGTCGCTCATCGCGGGTGAGGGTGGTGCCTACGGAGGCGACGTCGCCCAGAACCTGTTCGCCCCGACCCTGCCGGGCTACGAGGCCTCCTACGACCCGTACGGCCGTCTGAAGACGCCGCAGGGCAACATCGAGAAGGCCAAGGAGCTCCTGAAGGGCGTCCCGGCCGCCCAGAAGAAGCTCGTCTTCGCCTACGCCAACAGCGAGGCGGGCCAGAAGCGCAAGGTGGCCATCGAGGACGCGCTGACCAAGGTCGGCATCGACGTCGTCTCCAAGGAGGTCGACGCGGCGAGCTACTACGAGCAGATCGGCAAGCTCAAGAACCCGTACGACCTCTACATCTCCGGCTGGGGTCAGGACTGGCCGTCCGCCGGTACGGTCGTCACGCCGGTCTACGACGGTGACCAGGTCGTCGACGGTTCGCCGAACTACTCGCACGTCAACGACCCGAAGGTCCAGGAGCTGATCAAGAAGGCCCTGTCCCAGGAGCCGACCGAGGCGGCGAAGACCTGGCAGGAGGCGCACCACTACATCCTGGAGAAGATCAACCCGGCTGCTCCGCTGTGGTACGTCAAGCAGTTCCAGCTGCACGGCTCGAACATCGGCGGTGCCCGCTACAGCACCGAGTCGAGCTACATCGACGTCACCCAGCTGTACCTGAAGTCGTAACTCTCTACGGCTGATCGCGGGAGTGCGCACCAGGCGGAGCGCACTCCCGCGGTTCCGTGAAACCACCCACCGCCTCCGCAGAGAGCAGCCTTCCCGCCATGTTTCAGTTCATCATCCGGCGTTTGGCCGGTGCCGTCGTCACCTTGTTCCTGATCGGCGCGGTCACCTTCTTCCTCTTCGTCGCCGCGCCATCCGACTACGCTTCTCTGGCCTGTGGCCGGGACTGCTCCCCTGCGAGGCTGGAGGACATCCGCGAGGCGCTCGGTCTCAATCTGCCGATCGCCCAGCAGTTCTGGGACTTCATGTCCGGCATCGTGATGGGCCGTGACTTCCCCGACGGCCACTGCGCCGCGCCGTGCCTCGGTCAGTCGTTCTACTCGGGCGACTTCGTCTGGGACACGATCATGGACCGGTTCCCGACCACCCTGACTCTCACCGCCGGTGGCGCGGTCTGCTTCCTGATCATCGGTGTGGGCGCCGGCATGCTGGCGGCCTACAAGCGCGGATCCCTGCTCGACAAGGCGGCCACGGGCACGTCCATGGTGCTCAGCTCCTTCCAGATCTACTTCCTCGGCCCGATCGTGCTGACGATCTTCGTCTACAGCACGGGCTGGATGGAGGACCCGAAGTACGTCCCCATCACCGAGGACCCGGCCGGCTGGTTCATCGGCATGTCGATCCCCGTGCTCGTGATGGCCACCATCTTCACCGCGCAGTACACGCGTATGGCCCGCGCCTCCATGATCGAGCAGCTCGCGGAGGAACACGTCCGTACCGCGCGCGCCAAGGGCATGGCGAAGAAGTTCGTCTTCTTCCGCTACGCCTGGCGCGGTTCGATGATTCCCATCGTCACCGTCCTCGGCATCGACATCAGCTCCATGCTGGGCGGTGCCGTCGTCACCGAACTCACCTTCTCCCTCCAGGGCATCGGCCGTCTGGCCGTGAACGGCGCGACCACCAAGGACCTCCCGCTCACGATGGGCGTCATGATGTTCGGGGCCTTCTTCATCCTGATCGTGAACATCCTCACCGACATCGCGTACGCCTACATCGACCCGCGCGTCCGGCTCTCCTAGGAAGAACGAACCACCGTGACCACACTGACCAAGACCGAGGACGCCCCGGCCCCGTCCGGGTCCGAGAGCTTCCTCTCGGTCCGTGATCTGCGGGTGCAGTTCTCCACCGAGGACGGCATCGTCAAGGCCGTCGACGGCCTCTCCTTCGACGTCGAGCGTGGCAAGACCCTGGGCATCGTGGGCGAGTCGGGCTCCGGCAAGTCCGTCACCAACCTGACGGTCCTCGGCCTGCACAACCCCCGCACCACGACCGTCGACGGCGAGATCGTCCTCGACGGCAAGGAACTCGTCACCGCCACGGAGAAGGAGCTGGAGCAGCTCCGCGGCAACAAGATGGCGATGATCTTCCAGGACCCGCTGACGGCGCTGTCGCCGTACTACACGGTGGGCCGGCAGCTCTCCGAGCCGTTCATGAAGCACCGGGGTGTCTCCAAGAAGGACGCCAAGGACCGGGCGATCCAGATGCTGGAGAAGGTCGGCATCCCGCAGCCCAAGGTGCGCTTCGACGACTACCCGCACCAGTTCTCCGGCGGTATGCGCCAGCGCGCGATGATCGCCATGTCGCTGATGTGCGACCCCGACCTGCTGATCGCCGACGAGCCGACGACCGCGCTCGACGTGACCGTGCAGGCGCAGATCCTCGACCTGCTCAAGGACCTCCAGCAGGAGTTCGGCTCCGCGATCATCTTCATCACCCACGACCTCGGCGTCATCTCGAACATGGCCGACGACCTGTTGGTGATGTACGCGGGCCGGGCCGTGGAACGCGGCAGCGTCAAGGAAGTGCTCCAGACGCCCAAGCATCCGTACACCTGGGGCCTGCTCAGCTCGATGCCGCGCCTGGACGGCGACATCCACGAGATGCTGACGCCGATCCCGGGCTCCCCGCCCTCGCTGCTCAACCCGCCGTCGGGCTGCCCGTTCCACCCGCGGTGCGCGTTCCAGGACGAGGTGCAGGGGACCCTGTGCACCGACACGCGTCCGCCGCTGGGCGAGGGGCGCGCGTCCGCGTGCCACTTGACGGCGGAGCAGAAGCAGACCATCTTCATCGACAAGATCCAGCCCCGGCTGCGCTAGGGAGATCCGAGACATGAGCGACAACCTCACCCTCCCCGCACAGCAGGGCCCCACCGGTACGTCGACCGAGACGCTCCTCGCGGTCGAGGGGCTGACGAAACACTTCCCGATCTACGGCGGGTTCCCCATCAAACGCAAGGTCGGCGCCGTGCAGGCAGTCGACGGCGTGGACCTGACCGTCGGCGTCGGCGAGAGCGTCGGCCTGGTCGGTGAGTCCGGCTGCGGCAAGTCGACCACGGGCCGACTGATCACCCGTCTGCTGGAGCCGACCGCGGGGAAGATCACGTACGCGGGTCAGGACATCACGCACGCCTCGCGCAGGCAGTTGGCCCCCGTGCGGTCCGAGATCCAGATGATCTTCCAGGACCCGTACTCCTCCCTCAACCCGCGGCAAACCGTCGGCACGATCATCAAGTCACCGATGGAGGTCAACGGGATCGAGCCGGAGGGCGGCCGGGAGAAGAAGGTCCGCGAACTCCTGGAGCTCGTCGGACTCAACCCGGAGCACTACAACCGGTTCCCGCACGAGTTCTCCGGCGGCCAGCGCCAGCGCATCGGCGTGGCCCGCGCCCTGGCACTGAGCCCGAAGCTGATCGTGGCGGACGAGCCGGTCTCCGCGCTGGACGTGTCGATCCAGGCGCAGGTGGTGAACCTCCTCCAGAAGGTCCAGGAGGAGCTGGGCATCGCCTTCCTGTTCATCGCCCACGACCTCGCCATCGTCCGGCACTTCTCGCAGCGCGTGGCCGTGATGTACCTCGGCAAGGTCGTCGAGGTCGGCGACCGGGAGTCGATCTACAACCGACCCCGCCACCCGTACACCCACGCTCTGCTGTCGGCGGTGCCCGAGGTCGCCGTGGATGACGAGGGAGAGCAGCGCGAGCGCATCCGCCTCGCCGGCGACGTGCCCTCGCCGATCGCCCCGCCGTCCGGCTGCCGCTTCCGCACCCGCTGCTGGAAGGCGCAGGACAAGTGCGCCTCCGAGGAGCCGCCGCTGATCCAGCTCTCCGGCAACCGTGGGGGTCATCTGACGGCCTGTCACTTCCCGGAGGAGCCGACCACGGAGGCCCGCGACGAGGACGTCGTGATGGACCCGGCGCTGAAGGCGCTGGAGGACAGCGCGGCGGACGAGGCGCCGGTCACCAAGGACTGAGGTCGGGAGCGGGGGTCTGGACCCGCGCTTCCCCAACGCCGGAGGGGCTGAGACATCAGCCCCTCCGGCGTTTGTGTCACGCACCGCCTCTACGGCGCCCCAGGAACTGCCCCCGTCCCGGCCCGCGCCCAGTGACACGCCACCCGCGCCTCGGCACCTCCGCCCAGTACCCCCGGACTCTCGGTCCGGCACGCCTGCGCGACACCCGCCCGTTCGGCCTCGCCGTTCGCCAGGATCTGACAGCGGGTGTGGAAACGGCAGCCCGAGGGGATGCGGGACGGGTCCGGGAGCTCACCGGTGAGTACCACCGGATCGCTGGGTGCCTCCGGGAGGACGGACAACAGGGCCTGGGTGTAGGGGTGCTGAGGCGCCGTCAGTACCTGTTCGACATCGCCGGTCTCCACGATCCGGCCCAGGTACATCACCGCGACCCGGTCGGCGATGTTCCAGGCCAGGCCCAGGTCGTGGGTCACCACCAGGGCGGACAGCCCCAGTTCGTCGCGCAGGCGCAGCAGCAGGGCCAGGATCTCGCCCCGCACGGAGGCGTCGAGGGAGGCCACCGGCTCGTCGGCGACGATGAGTTCGGGCTCCAGGACGAGTGCGCCCGCGATCACCACGCGCTGGCGCTGGCCTCCGGACAGCTCGTGGGGGTAGCGCAGGAAGAAGCGCTCGGGTGGCCGGAGCCCGGCGCGGGAGAGGGCTTGGGCGACCGCCGTCCGCTCGTCTCCCGCGTAGCGGTGGATCCGCAGCCCTTCGGCCACCGCGTCGTACACCGTGTGCCGCGGGTTCAGCGATCCGCTCGGGTCCTGGAGCACCAACTGGACGCGCCTGCGGTGCGCCTTCAGGGCCTTCGTGGAGTACGTCAGTGGCTTGTCGGCGAAGCTGACGCGGCCCGCGGTCGGGGGCACCAGGCCGAGCAGCGAGCGGGCCAGCGTCGTCTTGCCGCAGCCCGACTCGCCGACCAGCGCCACGATCTCCCCGGCACGGATGTCGAGTTCGACGCCGTCCACGGCCCGGGCCGGTGCGGTGCCGTGCCGCCCGGGGAAGGTCACGTGCAGGCCCCGCACGCCGAGGAGGGGTGGTGGTGTCGTCATGTGCCGCTCCTCGTGTCCTCGGCCGTGGTGGCCGGGCCGACGGCCGTCGCCCCCGCGTGCACACAGGCCGTCCGGCGCCCCTGCCCGGCGTCCCGCAGCGCCTGGTCCTGCGTGGCGCACGTCTCCAGGGCGACCGGGCAGCGGGGGTGGAAGGCACAGCCGGAGGGCAGCGCGGACGGGTCGGGAGGATCACCGGGCAGGCCGCGCGGGGCGAAGCGGGAGGCCGGGTCGCCGATGCGGGGGAACGCGGCCGACAGGGCCTTGCCGTACGGGTGCCGGGCGTCCTCGTGGACGTCCCGGGCGGGTCCCTCCTCGACCACGCGCCCCGCGTACATCACCGCGAGCCGGTCACAGGTGTCCGCGAGGACCGACAGATCATGACTGATCATGACCAAGCCCAGGTCCTGTTCGGTGACGAGTTGTTCGATCAGCCGCAGGATCTGCGCCTGGATCATCACGTCCAGGGCCGTGGTCGGCTCGTCCGCGATGATCAGCCGTGGGTCGCAGGCCAACGCCATGGCGATCATGACGCGTTGGCGTTGGCCGCCGGACAGTTCGTGCGGATACGCCGTCATTCGCGACGCCGGCAGACCGACGTGCTCCAGGAGTTCGCCGGTCCTCTTCCGCGCCGCCGCCGCGGTCGTCCTCCGGTGCAGCAGGATCGGCTCCGCGATCTGGTCGCCGACGCGGTGCACGGCGTTCAGCGAGTGCATCGCCCCCTGGAAGACGATCGACGCCCCCGCCCACCGGAC
>NZ_VJZC01001050.1 GCF_009377185.1 Streptomyces spongiae | reverse complement strand
GTGGGACGGGCAACGGAACGGGTTTCGCCGTCGAGGCGCCCAAGCCGTCCGGTGACCGCGACGTCGGCGGGCTGCTGTCCGCCGCCGGGCTGCGGATGGACGTGCACGCGCGGCGGGTCTGGCGCGGGGCGCGCGAGCTGGAGCTGACCCGGACCGAGTTCGACCTCCTCGAACTGCTCATGCGCAACGCCGGGATCGTCCTCGACCACGCCACGATCTACGACCGTATCTGGGGCTACGACTTCGGCCCCGGCTCCAAGAACCTCGCCGTGTACGTCGGCTACCTGCGGCGTAAGCTCGACGATCCGGGCGCTGCGGCGCTGATCCACACGGTGCGCGGCGTGGGGTACGTGCTGAGGGAGGACTGAGTGCGCCTCCGCCCCCGCCTGCGCCGGGTTTCCTCTCTGCGGTCTCTGCGGGCGACGTTCACCGTGTCCTTCGCGGCCGTGGCCGCCGCCGTCACGGTCGTCGTCGGGGTGCTCAGCTACAGCGCGGCCGCCCGGCTGGTGCGTGTGGACCAGCAGACCGTGTTCGCCGCGGTGGTGCGTGACCTTCAGGGACAGGTACGGGAGCGGGAGCTCAGCCCCGGGGACTACGCCTCCTCCGACCAGGGCGGACCGCGGGACGAGCTGATGGGGTCGGGCCGTACGGACATCCAGGTGCTCGGACCGGGCGGCGAACTCGTCGACAAGGGCAGCCCCGCCCTGCCGGTGCGTGCCCGTGACCGCGGTACGGCCGGCGACGCCGTCGCGGGCCGCACGGTCGAGCACGACGCGGTCGCCCTCGGCGACGACCGGTACCGCGTGGCCACCGTCGCCCTAGGGGGCGGGCGGGGTGCCGTCCAGGTCGCGCAGGAGTTCAGCGACACCGAGGACCTGTTGCGGGAGTTGCAGCAGCGGACCGTGCTGCTGGAGGCCGCCGTCGTCGTCTCGGCCGGGCTGTTCGGCTGGTGGCTGGCGCGGCGCATCACCCGGCGCCTGGTGCGGCTCGCCGGTGCGGCGGAGGACGTGGCCCGCACCGGTCGTCTCTCCATCCCGGTGCCGGTCACCGGCCGCGACGAGGTGGGGCGGCTCGGCCGCTCCTTCGACCGCATGCTGGTGCGGCTCGCCCAGTCGGAGGAGGACCAGCGGCGGCTGGTCCAGGACGCGGGCCACGAGCTGCGCACTCCGCTGACGTCGTTGCGTACGAACATCTCGCTGCTGCGCCGGATCGACGAGTTCCCGGCGTCGGTCCGTGAGGAGCTGGTCGCGGACCTCGCCCAGGAGGCCCGGGAACTGACCGATCTCGTCAACGAGTTGGTCGACCTCGCGGCCGGTCAGTCCAGCACCGAGCCCGTCCAGCGGGTGGCGCTCGCGGACGTCGTCGAGGACGTGGCGGTGGTTGCCCGCCGCAGGACCGGGCGGGAGGTCGTGGTGCGGGTGCACGGGGACACGACGGTTGCCGGGCGGG
>NZ_VJZC01001049.1 GCF_009377185.1 Streptomyces spongiae | reverse complement strand
ACCCCAGACACTCCCCGACGGCCGCCCCATCCCCCTCCTGACCGGAGACGAGCGGCCCATGCTGGAGAGTTGGCTCGCCTTTCACCGGGCCACCCTGGCGCTGAAGTGCGCGGGACTGGACGACGCACAGTTAAGGACGGCATCGGCCGAGCCGTCGGAGCTCACCCTGCTGGGACTCGTACAACACCTCGCCGAGGTGGAACGCACCTGGTTCCAGCGCGTCCTGGCCGGCAAGGCCGACGCACCCCACCTGTTCGGCCCGACCGGCTTCCAGCTGGCCCCCGACCGCGGCATCGACGAGGCACTCGCGGTGTGGCGCGAGGAGGTGGCGCGCGGCGAGGAACTGTCCGCGGCGCGCTCACTCGACGACACGGGACGGATCGTGGACGGCCCGATGGCCGGACTGGAGGTCAGCCTCCGCTGGATCCTGATCCACATGATCGAGGAGTACGCGCGCCACAACGGCCACGCCGACATCGTCCGCGAGCGCATCGACGGAGTCGCCGGAGCCTGAGCCCGAGCCCGAGTCGGCATCCGAGCCTGCGTCCGGGTGGGGGTGCAGGAAATCCACCCCTGCCGTTCACTGAAATGCAATAATCTAATTCAGCACAGCTTCCCATATTCTTCTGCCCGCTTTTCGGATACCTAAACGCAAAGATTCCGCGAACGCCAACCGGTGTAATTCGGGTAGATCTCGTGAGGGTTACCCTCATGTGACCGACTCCACAACGCACCCTTTTCCTCCCCTAATATCCGGGCAAAACATCACCTTCTGCCGCCTTCTCGCGCGCAGCCCGCGCCCGCGCGATAACACACAAGGGCCGTTCATGTAACCCCGATCGACGATGCAATTTCGACTTTCGCTGGGTAAATTCAATTCGCATGACTGCCGCACAAGCAGACCTACCGGAACTGCCCGCGGAATTCCTGGAAATGCCAGAGGGACTGCGGATCGACCGTCCCGACGTGGCGGACGGCGCCGCGCTCTGGCGCCTCGCCCGGGACTCCCGCACCCTCGACCTGAACTCCTCGTACAGCTACCTGCTGTGGTGCCGTGACTTCGCCGGTACCTCCGTGGTGGCGCGGGACACGGAGGACGGGCGCCCCGTCGGCTTCATCACCGGATACATCCGGCCGGAGCAGCCGGGCACCCTCCTCGTGTGGCAGGTGGCCGTCGACGCCGCCCAGCGGGGTCGCGGGGTCGCCGCCGCGCTGCTGGACGGGCTGACCGTCCAGGTCGCCCGGCAGCACCGGCTGACGACCGTCGAGACCACCATCACACCGGGCAACACCGCGTCGGAGCGCCTGTTCGCCTCGTACGCCGCCCGGCACGGAGCGGCCGTCGAGCGCGAGGTCCTGTTCGAGGCGGGACAGTTCCCGGACGGCGGGCACGAGCCGGAGGTTCTCCACCGCATCGGCCCGCTGTCCGTGTGACCCGTCACCCGGCCC
>NZ_VJZC01001048.1 GCF_009377185.1 Streptomyces spongiae | reverse complement strand
GCCCCGGACCCCACCCCCGAAGACCCCGCAGGAGGCACGCCGTGAACGACGCGCTCGACGTCGCCCTGCGACTCCTCGTCGTCTTCGTCGTCTTCCTCACCTTCCCCCTGATCATCGGCCAGACCGAACACAAGGTCATGGCCCACATGCAGGGCCGCCTCGGACCCATGTACGCCGGCGGCTTCCACGGCTGGGCCCAACTCGTCGCCGACGGCGTCAAGTTCGCCCAGAAGGAAGACATCGTCCCGGCGGGCGCGGACCGCCGTATCTTCCAGCTCGCCCCGGCCGTAGCCCTTCTCCCGTACCTGCTCGTCCTCCTCGCCATCCCCATCGGCCCGGGCGAGGGCGCGGTCGGCGAGGTCATCGACGCGGGCGTCTTCTTCGTCCTCGCCGTCATGGGCGTCGGCGTCCTCGGCTCCCTCATGGCCGGCTGGGCCTCCGCCAACAAGTTCTCCCTCCTCGGCGGCCTCCGCACCGCCGCCCAGCTCCTCGCCTACGAACTCCCGATGCTGCTCACCGCCGCCTCCGTCGCCATGGCGGCCGGCACCGTCTCGCTCCCCGGCATCGTCGACGCCTTCGAGTGGTGGTGGCTGCCCTGGCAGATCGTCGGCGCGATCGTCTTCTTCGTCGCCGGTCTCGCCGAACTGCAGCGCCCCCCGTTCGACATGCCCGTCGCCGACTCGGAGATCATCTTCGGCGCGTACACCGAGTACACCGGCCTCCGCTTCGCCCTCTTCCTCCTCGCCGAGTACGCCGGAATCGTCGTCCTGTGCGGCCTGACCACCGTCCTCTTCCTGGGCGGCTGGCACGGCCCCTGGGGAGCCGACGGTCTCGGCTGGGTCTGGACCCTCCTGAAGACCGCGATCCTCGCCTTCGTCGTCATCTGGCTGCGCGTCACCTACCCCCGTCTCCGCGAGGACCAGCTCCAGAAGCTCTCCTGGACCCTCCTCGTCCCGCTCGCCCTCGCCCAGATCGCCCTCACCGGCGTCGTCAAGGTGGTGAACTCCTAACCAATGGCCCCCATCCCCGGCTCCGGCCTGGCCAAGGGCCTGGCCGTCACCCTCCGCACGATGACGAAGAAGACCGTCACCGAGCAGTACCCGGACGCCCAGCCCGACCTCCCGCCCCGCACCCGCGGCGTGATCGGCCTCTTCGAGGAGAACTGCACCGTCTGCATGCTGTGCGCCCGCGAGTGCCCCGACTGGTGCATCTACATCGACTCCCACAAGGAGACGGTCCCGCCCGCCGCCCCGGGCGGCCGTGAGCGCAGTCGCAACGTCCTCGACCGCTTCGCCATCGACTTCTCCCTCTGCATGTACTGCGGTATCTGCATCGAGGTCTGCCCCTTCGACGCCCTCTTCTGGTCCCCGGAGTTCGAGTACGCCGAGACCGACATCCGCGAACTCACCCACGAACGCGACAAGCTCCGCGAGTGGATGTGGACCGTCTCGGCC
>NZ_VJZC01001047.1 GCF_009377185.1 Streptomyces spongiae | reverse complement strand
AACCAGCGTGGCGGAGCGCGCCGTCAGCTGAGCGGCAGTCGTGGGAACCTGCGCTCCTTCGCCTTCGCCGCCGCCTTCTCCTCGGTCTGCTGCGCCTTGACCACGGCCGCGTACTCGTCGACGTACTCCTGCTCCGAGAGCGAGAGGATCGCGTACATGAGTTCGTCGGTGATGGCGCGCAGGATGGCCTTCTCGTTCTCCATGCCGGCGTAGCGGGAGAAGTCGAGGGGCTTGCCGAAGCGGATGACCACCGGGTGGATGTTCGGGATGACCTTGCCGGGCGGCTGCGCCTCGAAGGTGCCGATCATCGCGCACGGGATGACCGGGACCCCGGCCTTGAGCGCCATGACCGCCACGCCGACCTTGCCCTTGTACAGGCGCCCGTCGTGCGAGCGCGTGCCCTCCGGGTAGATGCCGAGCAACTCGTCCTTGCTGAGCACGCCCAGGCCCTCGCGGATCGCGGCCTGGCCCGCCTCCTTGCCGGAGCGGTCGACGGGGATCTGCCCGGCGCTGCGGAAGAAGTGGGCCGTCAGCCGGCCCTTGATGCCGGGCCCCGTGAAGTACTCGGCCTTCGCCAGGAAGGTGATGCGGCGCTTCAGCACGGCGGGCATCAGGAAGTGGTCCGAGAACGACAGGTGGTTGCCCGCGATGATGGCGGCGCCCGACGACGGTACGTGTTCGAGGCCCTCTATTCGAGGCCGGAAGACCAGTCTCAGCAGCGGCCCAAGAAGCACGTATTTGAGCACGTAGTAGAACACAGTGACTCCTTGCCGACTTCGCTGACGTGCTGTCAGCCGCTTGAGCGCTGGTGAGGCTCTCGTGATGCTCGACGATCAATCCTAGCCCGATTCACCGCGCCCGCTGGAGCCCCCGGAGGCCCCTTACCCGCCGATCGGCATGGGTATTGAAGTTTCAAGCAACCCGGGGCAGACTCTGTTTGACCCTTCAAACATCCCTGCCGGAACTCGTCCGTCTTCTTGGAGTTGCCATGTCTGCCGCCTCTGACGCAGCCACCGTCCGCCGAGGTCCCCTCGTTGTGGCGGGAGGTGTGCTCGCCGCGATCGTGGTCGCGTCCGTCGCCGACGCGGTGCTCGCCCTCCTCGCCCTGGCCGCGGGCGCGCCCGATGACTTCCAGCCGCTGAAGCCGGGCTCGTACATCTTCCTGACGGCCGTCGGGGTGGTGGCCGGCGCCATCGGCTGGGCCATCGTCCGCAAGGTGTCGAAGGACCCCGAGGCGCTGGTGCGATGGCTGGTGCCGACGGTCGTCGTGGTGTCCTTCGTTCCCGACTTCCTGCTCTTCGGTGACGGTGGCGTGGTCGGCGTTCTGGCGCTGCTCCTGATGCACGTCGCGGTCGCGGCCGTCGCGGTGTTCACCTACCGCAAGGTCATGCCTCTGTCGTCGGGGCGCTGATAACAGGAGAACAGCAGAACAGGACGGAGGACGCCTCGGGCGGGGCCGGGACCACGGTCCCGGCC
>NZ_VJZC01001046.1 GCF_009377185.1 Streptomyces spongiae | reverse complement strand
CGACGCACCCGCGGCCGCCAACGCACGCAAGGGGGTGGGTCGGGAGGTGTCCGCCCGCAGCGGCCGGCGTCCGCCGCCGAGAACCGAACACACCCACACCAGCCGCCGGACCGAGGACGGAGACCTCGCGGCCCACCCCCGACCCACGAATGAACGGCAGGCGTTCTTGGGGGCGCGGGGAACTGCGCGACAAGCCACGACGACCCCGCGGCCGCGGACGGCCGCAACCGACAACGGCGCCCGGTGCGCCGCGGAAGCGGGAAGCGGGACCGCTACTTGCGCCGGAGCCGGTGGAGGCGCCGGGAGACGTCGCGGCGGAGTGCCGCGGAGGAACGGCGGCGCCCACTCAGCAGAACCCGCGGAGCGTTGTACTGCCGCCAGGCCACCACGCCGGCGGCAGCCGCGGCGACGCCCACGCCCACACCGCCCAGCACCACGGCCCGCGGCACCCGCGCAGGCTTCCGCCCCCGCGACACCCTCGGCACCCGTTCCCGCACGGAGTGCGCCGCGTGGGACGCCGAGCCCTTCAACTCCGCCACCTGGGCCCGGGCCCGCGCCTTCACGTCGGTCTTGGAGACCAACTCCTCGACCGTGTCGCCGAGCTGATGACGCGTCATCGCTATCTGCTGCCGCAGCTCGTCGGGCCCCTTGGCCCCGGCCGAGCGCCTCGAACCGGTCGAACCGCCGGAGGTACTCGTCATCGGTGCGCCCTTCCCTTGATCTCCTCGACGTCCGCCCTGACGCTGTTGATGGTCTGCGCGGGCTTGGGTGGCGTGGCACGGCGCAACTGGGAGCGCCCCGCCACCGCCAGCACGGCGGCGATGACGAAGAGCGCTCCCGTGACGATGAGCGCGGCGGCCCACACGGGCAGCACCAGCGACAGCGCCGCGGCGCCGGTACCCGCCAGAGCTATCAGACCCACATAGCCGACGGCGCCGGCCGCACCCAGCAGCCCGCCTCCGCGGCCCGCGCGCCGCCCCTTCTCGGCCAGCTCCTCCTTGGCGAGAGCGAGCTCCTGCCGTACGAGTGTGGAGAGTTGTTCGGTTGCCTGCCCGACCAGTTCGCCGACGGAATGGTGCTCGGCCGCCGCGGGTCGCGCGGGCCTGGTGTCCAGAGTCCCGGTCACTGTGTCCGCCTCCTCTCGTCCGGGGCACTTCGGGTACCCCCGCCCGGGCCGCGCTACCCCTGCGGTGGCGCCCCGGGTCCGTGTCCGCGTTCGCCGAGCCTGGCCAGCTGGCTCTGGAACCAGTCGAGCCGCGCCTGGAGCAGCGCCGCCTCGGCGACGAGTTCGGGAACACCGAGATCACCGGGCAGCCCGGATGAACCAGATGGACCCGATGGGCCGGATGAAGTAGCTGACGCGAATGACGTCGAAGAAGTCGATGACGTGGATGCCAATGGGTCAGACGGGCTGGACGATGGATCGGACCGGCCGGACTGGCCAGACGGGCCGGACGGACCCGACGGACCGTTCGCCACCGCACCCGTGCCCCCCGTCGTCGCC
>NZ_VJZC01001045.1 GCF_009377185.1 Streptomyces spongiae | reverse complement strand
CTCCCGACCCCACGCGCCTAGGGTCCGCAGCGAAAGTAGATCTTGTTCGTTTGCCGTCCTCGGCCGGTGGCTACGCCTCCTGGAGCCGGGCCAGGATCCACCGGCCGAGCTCCGGGGTCATGACGGTGTGGCCTTCGTTGGTGCCGGCGCAGAGGAAGTCGTGGAGTTCGCTCCTCTCGCGGTCGACCTTGGTGTAGAGGGCGGTGTGGTCGTCGATGTCGGCCGACGCCACGGCGCTGATGGTGGGGACGAAGGTGGAGGCGTTGTGGGTGAGAGTCGCCTTCTGCTCGTTGACCATCGCGGCCAGCACGGCGGCCATACCGAAGTTGGCGGCGTCTTCCAGGAGCGGGGCTTTGGGGAAGAGGCCGCCGGGAGCGCCGTCGAGTTCGGGGAAGCCGGTGGTGTTGATCGAGACGGCGGCCTGGCGCGCCTTCGCCATCTGGGCGACGGTCTGCCGTCCCTGGCCCTGGGTGCGGAGGTGGGCGTCCACCCTCGGTCCGGGGGCGGCCATCGCGGTGTCGTCGGCGGGGATGTTGTTCCCGGCGCCGGTGCCCGTTCCGTTGGCGACACCGAGCAGGCGGGGGCGCTGGGGCCAGTCGCCCACCCGCTGGAGTGCCTCCAGGAAGTCCGTCCGTTCCCGGTCCTGGCCGTCGGCGACGTCGAGGGTGACCTCGGCGCCGGTTTCGATGTGCCAGCGCAGCATCTGGCGTGCGGCCGGGCTGTTGACCAGGTCGGAGTAGAGGCTGAGGAACGGGTTGGTGTTGCCCCAGTGTTCCTTCACGAAGTGGGCGAATGCCTGGACTCCGAGGGGCAGCCACGCGCCGCGGTGCGGGGTGTCGTAGGAGAGGTAGGTGGAGGTCTGGTGGTCCTCCCGCTGCCTTTCCATCTTGGCCAGGGCGTAGCGGGTGACCATTCCTCCCATGCTGAAGCCGCCCACGGTCAGCATGGCGTCGCCTTCGCGGTCGGCGATCGTCCTGCGGATGCACTCGATCGCGACGTCGGCGTTGTCGAGGATGGACGCGGACCGGTCGTCGAAGCCCAGGAGGACGACGTCCAAGCCGTTCTCACGCAGCGAGGAGATGAAAGGGTAGTCCCCGTTCTCCAGGCCGTCGTACAGCAGGTGGCCGTTGCTCCCTCCCATGGCGAAGCCGTCGGCGAGGATCACCGGCCGCCTGACGGCCGTTTGCCCGGATGAGCTGTAGAAGACCCAGGCGGTTCCGTTGCGGAGCTCCCACGCGGTGTCCCAGGGGTCCGCTTCCGCGGCTGCGGGCTGAGCCCCCGGAGGGGTGCCCCAGATACTGACAACAGGCTTGGACATGCTTCGACGACTCCTTGGTGTCGCGGCCGGTCACACCGAACACGGTCATCGTCCCCACGCGCGCATCCGATCCTCGCCCTGATCCGGCTGCATCACTCTTCCGTGGACAAAACGCCTCTTACTGCTCCTTTCCTCACGCCTCGCGTACGCGGGCGCGACGGTCGACGAGGACTCCGGGATCGAGCCACCCACCCCCAACCAC
>NZ_VJZC01001044.1 GCF_009377185.1 Streptomyces spongiae | reverse complement strand
GGGCGGCTGTGGGGTCGGCTGGTGGGCCGGAGGTTCGTGAGCAACCGGTGCAGGAGCAACTTCCGCCCCTTGCGGACCGGCTGGAGTCGGACCCCGAGAGGGCGAAATCCGGACAGGACTAGACCTCGCCGACCGCACAGGGATAACCCTCGATTGTTGCGTTTGCAGTGGGGACCTACCTGGCGTGGCCATGGCAGGTTTACGCGCGTCAAGCTGCAAGGGGCGCACGTCGGTTGATCCACGCGCGTCCTGAAGTCGGCCTTGTGTGCTCCCTGGGGGCCTGGGAATAGTGGTCGTCGTCCGTTGGCATGGACGCGCTCTTTTCGGGCAGCAGATCCGTGCCTACCTTCCCGGTTCCGGGGTCCCCACAACTTCCGGAACCAACCCCCCACAGGAGGACGTGAGTTGAAGCACCGACGCATACCCAGGCGGCGTGCCGCTGTGGCAGGTGCGGGCATCGCCGCACTGGTGGCCGCCGGCGTCACCTTCCAGACTGCGAACGCGAGCGAGACCGCGAAGACCACCGACCTCAAGACCCTCTCGGTCTCCGCGGCCGGAAACCTCGCCTCGACGCTGGCCAATGACCTCGGCAGTGACGCGGCGGGAACGTATTACGACGCGAAGGCCAAGAACCTCGTGGTGAACGTGCTCGACAAGGCGGCGGCCCAGGCCGTCGAGTCGGCCGGAGCCAAGGCACGCGTCGTCGAGAACTCCCTCGCCGAGCTGAAGAGCGCCCGTACGACGCTCAAGAAGGACGCCACCATCCCCGGCACGTCGTGGGCGACCGACCCGAAGACCAACAGAGTCGTCGTCACCGCGGACCGCACGGTCTCCAAGGCCGAGTGGTCCAAGCTCACCAAGGTGGTCGACGGTCTCGGCGCGAAGGCCGAACTGAAGCGCACCAAGGGGGAGTTCAAGCCCTTCATCGCGGGCGGCGACGCCATCAGCGGTGGCGGTGGCCGCTGCTCGCTCGGCTTCAACGTGGTCAAGGGCGGCGAGCCGTTCTTCCTGACCGCGGGTCACTGCACCGAGTCGATCTCCACCTGGTCGGACTCGAGCGGCAACGAGATCGGGACCAACGAGGACTCCAGCTTCCCGGACAACGACTACGGCCTGGTCAAGTACACGGCCGACGTCGACCACCCGAGCGAGGTCAACCTCTACGACGGCTCCGCCCAGGAGATCACGGGTGCGGCCGAGGCCACCGTCGGGATGAAGGTCACCCGCAGCGGTTCGACGACCCAGGTGCACGATGGGTCGGTCACCGGGCTGGACGCCACCGTGAACTACGGCAGCGGTGACATCGTCAACGGGCTCATCCAGACCGACGTCTGCGCCGAGCCCGGCGACAGTGGCGGCTCGCTCTTCTCGGGTGACAAGGCTGTCGGCCTCACGTCCGGTGGTAGCGGTGACTGCACCTCCGGTGGTGAGACGTTCTTCCAGCCGGTCACTGAGGCGCTCTCGGCGACCGGTACCGAGATCGGCTGACGCCCTCACGCGGTTCGAACCGGACCCGCAGGCCGC
>NZ_VJZC01001043.1 GCF_009377185.1 Streptomyces spongiae | reverse complement strand
GGTCTGGGGGCGGCAGCCCCCAGGGAAGGGACGGGAATGGGTAGGGGCGGCGGGGGCGAGGAAAAACCCTCGCCCGACTACGGTCGCAGCGCCCTCAGCAGCAAGTCCGCCAGATGGTCCGCCACCTGCTGCGGGCTGAGGGGACCGTCCGGCCGGTACCACGTCGACAGGTGGTGGACGGAACCGAAGTGGTAGTCCACCACGAGGTCGGCCGGCGTCGCGGTGGAGAAGACGCCCGACGTCTGCCCCTCCTCGATCAGCGCACGGAACCGCTCGTGATAGCGACGCCGCTCGGCACGCACCTGTTTGTTCTTCTCAGGACTCAGGTGGTGCATCGACCGGAAGAAGATCATCGCGTCGTCGAGGTTCTCGATCGTCGTCACGACGACATCGGCCGCGGCGTCCCGAACGCGTCTCTCGATCGGCTCGTCCGCCCCCGCGAAGGCATCGAGGCGCTCCTGCTGAACGCGCAGCACACGCGCGTACACCTCGTGCAGCAGGTCGTCCTTGGAGCCGAAGTAGTGGTACAGCGCCCCCTTGGTGACGCCCGCCGCCTCCACGATCTCCTGCACCGACGTACGGTCGTAGCCCTGCTCCGCGAAGAGCCGGGTGGCGGCGGCCAGCAGCCGCTGCGGGACGGGCGTGCCGTCTCCGTCCGTCGTCCTGGGCACTTGCCGCCACCTGCCTTCCGAGGTTTTCGTCTGCTCGTCTGCTCGTCGTCCGTCGGGCGTCCACCCGCCCCGTCGTCGCCGACCGGACGGGGTAAGCCGTCCCGACGGAGGATCTTCCCACCCTCCGCATTCGGCAAGTCGGGCAGGGCCGTCAGGGCGTAGCTTCCCACTTCTGCTGGACACGGTTCATGTTCGTCAGCCAGCGGTCCGGATCGGCGGCCCGGGCCTGGTAGTACTCGGCGACCTCGGGGTGCGGCAGGATCAGGAACCGGTCCTCCTCGATGCCCCTGAGCAGCGCGTCCGCCACGTCCTCGGGGTCGATCGCGGTCGGCGCGAGCACGAGCTCGCCCGCGCTGCCGGCCGCCGTCAGCATGTCCGTGCGCACGCCCTGCGGGCAGATCGCGTGGACCTTCAGCCCACGGTGCCGGTAGGTCAGCGACAGCCACTCGGCGAAGGCGTACGCGCCGTGCTTGGTGACGCTGTACGGCGCGGCGCCGATCATGGTGAGCAGTCCGGCGGCCGAGACGGTGGACACGAACCGGCCGCTGCCGCGCTCCAGCCAGGCGGGGAGGAGCGCGTGGGCCGCGCGGACGTGCGCCATCACGTTGACGTCCCAGGCGAGCTCCCAGACCTTCTCCTCGGCCGCCTCCGTGCCGCCGGAGCCGACGCCCGCGTTGGCGCAGTAGACGTCGACCGTGCCGCCGAGCGCGTCCCGTGCCTCGGCGACGATCGTGGAGGCGTCGCCGGGCACCGCGATGCCGCCGATCTCGTCGGCCACGGCCTTCGCCTTGACGGGGTCCAGGTCGTTCACCACCACCCGCGCCCCCTCCACCGCGAAACGGCGAGCCAGCGCGGCCCCGATGCCGCCC
>NZ_VJZC01001042.1 GCF_009377185.1 Streptomyces spongiae | reverse complement strand
ACGGGTAGGGGCGGCGGGGGCGAGGAAAACCCCTCGCTCAGGCGTCCCCGGGCTCCTCGAAGACCTTGATCGTCCGCAGCGCCTCCGCCACGTTCTCCTCCGCCAGATCCTTCCGTACCCCCAACCCGCTCAGCACCCCGTCCCCGTTCTCGAACTCCAGCAGCGCGAGCAGAATGTGCTCGGTGCCGACGTAGTTGTGCCCGAGGCGCAGCGCCTCGCGGAAGGTGAGTTCGAGGGCCTTCTTGGCCTCGGCGCCGTAGGGCACGAGCTCGGGCGCCGCCTCGACGGCCGGAGGCAGCGCGGCCACCGCGGCGGAGCGCACGGCGTCGAGGGCGACCCCCTGCGCGGTGATCGCCTTCGCCCCGAGGCCCTCGGGCTCGCTGAGGAGTCCGAGGACGAGATGCGCGGGAACACCCTCCGCGCTGCCCGCCGCCTTGGCCTCGCTGTGGGCGGCCATGACCACGGCGCGGGCGCGCTGCGTGTAGCGGCTGAAGCCCTGGCTGAGGTCGAGGTCCGCCTCGGCCTTCGGGACGAAGCGCTTCTGGGCCGCCTGCCGGGTGACCCCCATGCTCTTGCCGATCTCGGTCCACGACGCGCCCGAACGCCGGGCCTGGTCCACGAAGTGACCGATCAGGTGGTCGGCCACGTCACCGAGGTGGTCCGCGGCGATCACGGCGTCCTGGAGCTGGTCGAGCGGCTCCGGGTGAACCTTCTTGATGGCCTCGATGAGGTCGTCGAGACGCACGGATGCGGTGGGTGAAGGGTTCGTCGTCATTCGTCAACCTTAGGTTGACACCCTCTTCGCGTCAACCGCGAGTTGACATCGTCAGGGGGTGCTCGGCTGGGGGGCGGCGGCTACTTCGGCGACGTCACCGCCAACCGCACCGCCAACCCCGTGAACACCGTCCCGGTGAAGACGTTCAGCGCCCGCGCCACCCGCCGGCTCCGCCGCAGCACCAGCGAGAGCCGCCCGGAGAGCAGACCCACCGTGCCGTCCCACAGGAAGCCCATCACCACGATCGTGATCCCGAGCAGCAGGAACTGGCCGGGCACATGACCGAGGGACGGGTCCACGAACTGCGGCAGGAACGCCACGTTGAAGAGGATCACCTTGGGGTTCAGCAGATTGGTGACGGCGCCCTGCCAGAAAGCCCGCCGCATACCGGCGCCGGAGCGAACGCTCTCGTCACGGATCGCGGACCGGTCCCGGAAGGCCTTCACCGCCAGGTAGAGCAGGTAGGCGGCACCGAGCCACCGCAGGACGTGGTAGAGGACGGGCAGCGTCGTGAACAGCGCCGAGAGTCCGAGGGCCGCGGCGACCGTGTGCACGAGCATGGCACTCGCCACGCCGGCCGCGGCCATGACGCCCGCCGCCGGGCCCCCGCGCCCACCCACGGCCACGATGAACATCATGTCGGGGCCGGGGGTGACGCAGAGAGCGAAGGCGGCGACCAGGAAAGCGGCGTAGAGAGATGTGTCGACCATGCGCCTCATGCTCGGCACGGCGACGAGGACGCGTCGACCGAGTTTCGCGCTACGAG
>NZ_VJZC01001041.1 GCF_009377185.1 Streptomyces spongiae | reverse complement strand
GCCCCACGTACACGAGCCCCGCCGCCCCGAAGACCCCGCCGTCGTGGAGCGCGTCCGCCCACCGGTCGCCGAGGGGCGCGGCGAACAGCGTGTGGGTGAGCAGTTCGTTCGCCTCGCCGCCGATCGAAGTGTTCGAGAACAGGTGGTAGAGCAGGAAGAACGCGGGCGCCTGGCACAGGCTGGGCAGGCAGCCCGAGAGCGGCGACACCTTCTCCTTGGCGTGCAACTCCATCAGCGCCTTCTGGAACTTCTCCGGGTTCTTCCCGTGCTTCTTCCGCAGCTCAGCGATCTGCGGCTGCAACGCGGCCCGCGCCCGCTGCCCGCGCGCCGCGGCCCGGGACAAAGGGTGGACGAGGAGCCGTACGAGCGCGGTGAACAGGACGATGGCGGCGGCCGCCGCGGAGGCGTGGAAGAGCGGCTGGAGCAGGTCGGCGAGCCGGCCGACCAGGTCGGCGAAGAGTGCGATGACAGCGGACATGGGTGGGTGAGCCCTCCGTGGGTCTCGTCGTGCCGGATGAGGCGTGCCGGATGAGGCGTGCCGGACCGAGGCCGGTGTGGCCTGGTGACTTCGGCATTCGGCATGACGAGCCGCGCGGGGACACGCGGGTGCCGGGTACCCGTGTATTACTGCGGGCCCCGGAGACCGGGGAAGAGGGGCGTGCGTGCCCTACGCGGCCGTCAGGAGGACCCGTCCGGGTGCCCTGGGCCGCGTACGCCCCTTCGCGTCGGGATCTCGTTGGGGCAGGAACGCCGTACGGCGCTCACGGTCCCGGATGGCCGTGCGTACGCGCGTACGCGGCACGGCGGGCGCGCAGCGCGAGGCGATCAGCGCGCAGGCGACGAGCGCGGACCCGGCCGCGGCGGTCGCGGCGAAGGCGACGGCGGCGGAGAGCGTGCCCACATCGAGGACGGCGACCTCGAAGAGGAGGAGCAGCAGAGCGGCGCCGGGACGCAGGTCGGCCCAGGTTCGGATCACTGTGCGCCCTCCTCCCGTTCGACCGTGCCCACAGGCGCCCTCAGGCACCCCCTGCGGGCACCTGCTACAGGTATACAGGATCAGATCCCTCAATCAGACCCCTCACCTGACGTGCATGGAGCGCAGTTTCCCCCACACCACGAGGCGGTACTTGGACGTGTACTCGGGCGTGCAGGTGGTGAGGGTGAGGTAGTAGCCGGGGTCGTCGTACCCGGACGACGGCTTCACGGCGCTGCGCGGGACGGGCCGTATGACGCCGCCGTCGCCGGGCGTGGTCCGCGCGAGCGTCCTGTCGACGACGTACGTGTAGACGGCCGCCCCGGTCTCGACGCGCACCTCGTCACCGCGCCGGAGCCGGTTGATGTACCGGAAGGGCTCGCCGTGGGTGTTGCGGTGCCCGGCGAGCGCGAAGTTCCCGGCCTGGCCCGGCTGGGCCGTTCGCGGGTAGTGGCCGACGTACCCCTTGTTGAGCACGTTCCGCTTGCTGATGCCCTCGGCGACGGGGACGCGGAGGCCGAGGCGGGGGACGGTGAGGACGGCGTAGGCCTGGCTGAGGTCGGGGCGGGTGGGGG
>NZ_VJZC01000104.1 GCF_009377185.1 Streptomyces spongiae | reverse complement strand
GCGTGAGAGGCTCCAAGGCGCTGCTCGGCCTGTTCGCCCTCGCCGCCGCCGTCGATCTCGGGTCCCTCGCCGTCGGGTTCACCCCCGGGCACGTCGTCGCGAAACCGGTGCTGATGCCGTTGCTCGCCGGGTACGTCCACGTACGGGGTGGGCCCCGGCTGCTGGTCGCGGCGCTGCTGTGCGGCTGGGGCGGGGACGTGCTCCTGCTGTCCGACGCCGAGCCCGCGTTCCTCGCCGGGATGGGGTCCTTCGCGGCCGGGCACGTGTGCTACCTGCTGCTTTTCCGGCGATCCGGGCGTCCCGGGCGATCGGCACTCAGGGCGGCCCCGTACGGCTCCGCCCTCGTCCTCACGCTCGCCCTGCTCTGGCCCGGTCTGCCCGCCGAACTCCGCGTCCCCGTCGCCGGGTACAGCGTCCTGCTCACCGCCATGGCGTACGGGGCCGGACGCCTCGGGCCCGTCGCCGGACTCGGTGGGGCGCTGTTCCTGCTGTCCGACGCGCTCATCGCGACCGGTGTCGCCGACTGGCCGCAGCTCCCCCGCCCCGACCTGTGGATCATGCTCACCTATCTGGCGGCCCAGTACCTGCTCGTCCGGGGCACCCTCGGGTTCACCAGCGGATCGGCACCGGAAGCGCCGTCAGCAGCGCCGACACCGCCACGACCGCACCCAGCACCACCACCTCCGCACGCGCGGGGGAGCAGGCGCTGAGCGGGTCGCTCGCACGGGCCAGCCGGACGCGCGACACCAGCGCGAGGGCCGCGACGACGGCCATGAGGAGCACCTTGGCGAGCAGGGCTCGCCCGTACGCCGTCGTGGTCAGCTGCTCCAGGACCGTGTCCGGCGGCATGCGGCGCAGCGTGCTCCACACGCCGGTGGCGGTGACGGCGGCGAGGAGAACGGCCGCCACGCGCGCGTAGAGCCCCAGCAACGCGGCGCCCGCCTCCGTGACACCCCACTGCCGGAGCATCCGCAGGACGTGGAACAGCCCGCCCACCCACAGGGAGGCGCACACCACGTGAACCAGGGTCAGGCCGCTGCCGGTCAGCGCACCGTGCTCCGTCGTCGGGTGCGCGCGCAGGGCCTCCGCGACGGCGACCGCGGCGAGCGGCCACACCTGCGTGGCCGGGCGGCGCGAGAGGGCGCACAGGCCGGCCGCGGCGAACGCGTTCACCTCCAGCAGGGCGAGCTTGCCGTCCCGCGTCTCGTAGAGGCCCCCGACGTCGATGTCGGCGGGGCTCCGCGGCACCAGGTTGCCGGTCGCCACGACCGAGGCGAGACCCAGCGCGGCGACGAAACCGGCGGCCGCCGCGTACGGCGCCCAACTCCTCGGTGCCTCCGAGGGCGCCCCCGGCACCCGGCGCGCCAGCCATGCCGCGAACACCTCGCCCGCGGGCACGCACAGCGCCGCGAACAGCACCGTACGCAGCACACTGATGCCGACGACCCCCGGAGCCGCCGCCTCGCCCGTGCCGTCCAGTGCGACGCGCGGTCCGAGCAGCGGGATCAGGGCGGCGACGGCCACCAGGACGAGTACGGCGACGGCCCGCCCGACACCGGGGCGCGCGGTGTCGGCTGTCGGTCTGGTCAAGCTCACTCCCAGAGCTTCGCCAGTTGTCACAGATCCGGGCAAGTCACGGAAAGCAACTGGGCATACGATATTCCGCCCATAGGTACGCTTCCGGCCGCTCCACGATTCAAGCCCAGCGCGCCTCGTCCGCACCCCACACCCCGGGCGGGTGCGTCCAGTCGGCGGGTCCGCCCTCGAAGGACACCGGCGGCAGCGCGTACCGCAGCGTCCCGAGGGAGCTGCCGGTCTCGGCGACCCAGGGGCCGGGGCCGTCGTACGAGGCGCCGGCGGGGCCGCCCGGTACGGTCGGCCCGCCACCGCTCCTGCTGCCGCTCGTCAGCCAGGCCGCCGTCCTCGCGAGCGCGAGCTGGACGAGCCGCGTGCCGCCCTCCTCCCGCTGCTCGGTGATCGAGCGCAGCACGGCCGCGGCGAGCAGGAATCCGGTGCCGTGGTCGAGGGCCTGCGCGGGCAGCGCACCCGGCTTCTCGGGCGAGCCCTCGGTCACCGCGATCCCGGTGGCGACCTGCACCAGGCTGTCGAAGCCCCGGCGCCCCGCCCACGGGCCGTCCGCGCCCCACGCCGACAGCTGGGCCACGACGAGCCCTGGCCTCCGCTCGGCCAGCGCCTGCGGGGCGAGCCCGAACCGGTCCAGGGCGCCGGGCCGGTAGCCCGTCACCACGACATCAGCCTCGGCGAGCAGGTCCTCGAACGTGCGGCGGTCCGCGCGGTCGGTCAGGTCGAGCGTGGCCGACCGTTTCCCGAAGCCGGTGTCCGCGTGCTGGTCGGCGAGTTCGGGCAGCCCGGGGGAGTCCACCCGCAGGACGTCCGCGCCCAGGAGGCCGAGCGTGCGGGTGGCGACGGGACCCGCGATGACCCGGGTGAGGTCCAGGACGCGTACGCCCGCCGCGGGCAGCCCCGCCTCGCCCGTCGGCCGCCTGACCGGACCGGTCCCGACGATCTCCCTGTGCAGCAGCGGCCGGGCGGCGACGGCCCGCCCCTGCTCGTGCCCGGCCCACTCCTCGGGCGTGCGCAGGGCCACCGCGAGCCCTCCGGCGGCGTACACCGTGTCCTCCACGTCCGTCGCGGACCGCTCCTCCAGAGTCGCCGCCACCGTCTCCACCGACACGTCCCCGGGCAGCCCCAACGCGTCCAGCAGGCGCGCCCGGTGATGCGGGTAGTTGGCGTGCGTCCGCACCCACCCGTCCGCCGTCCGCCAGAACCGCGACAGCGGAGCGAACGTGACCGGCTGCCGCCCGTCGACCAGCAGATGCGACTCGCTCACGAAGGCCGTGGCGACCGCCCCGTCGTCGACCCGCACCCGGGGCACCTCCGCGAGTCCGGCCCGACGCGCCCCCAGTTCGGCGGCGGCCAGCGCACACGCGCCGACACAGGCGCGCGCCAACTCCCGTACGGGCAGCCGCGCCTGAAGCGCCCCGATCCGTACGACCTCCGACACGCGCGGGAGCAGAGCCGGATCGCCGCCCAGCGCCTCCCACACGGACTCCGTGTTCACAGCATCCATGGGTGCACTATGCAGTGTGTACTCGATCAACATGTGTACGTGGGGCAGCAAGCGAAAGGGCCGGGCGGTACAGCGCCGCCCGGCCCGATCCCCCTTACCCGAAGCCCTACTTCGTCACCGCGTCCAGCGCGTCAGCGGTGCCCCAGCCGTAGAAGCCGTTGCGGTTCTTCGAGCCCTCGCACACCGCGTCGACCTTGCCGTCGCCGTCGATGTCGTACGGGTCCGTGCACGCCGTGGCGTCCGCCTCGGCGTACAGCAGCGCCTTCACCAGGGCCGGCGGGGCGTACGGATGCGTCGACTTGATGAGCGCGGCGACACCCGCGACATGCGGGGACGCCATCGACGTACCCGCCATGTAGCCCCACGTGCCACCGGGCAGCGTGCCCAGGATCAGGCCGCTGGTGGCGGGCGGGGCCGGGGTCTGGTAGCGGGTCGAGTCGCCGCCGGGGGCGGCTATGTCGATCACGCCCAGACCATGGTTGGAGAAGGACGACTTGATGCCCTTCGCCCCCGTCGACGCGACCGTGACGACACCCGGCAACTGCGTCGGTATGTCGAGGCACTTCGACGGGTCGACCACACGGTCCGACGGTGTCGTGTCGTTCGGGGACGACGGGTCGGTGATCTCGTCGGAGGCGAGGTCGTAGTTCTCGTTGCCCGCCGCCGCGACGTTGACCGCGCCCTTCTTCTCCGCGTACCGGGACGCCCGGGTGATGGCGTCGACGAGCGCCTTCTGGTCCGGGTCGTCCTTGCAGTTGAAGTACCAGGGGTCCGTGTAATAGCTGTTGTTCGTGACGTCGACGCCGTGCTCGGCCGCCCACATGAACCCGCAGACCACGGCCTCCGTGTAGAAGAAGCCGGCCGGCGTGGACACCTTGATGCCGGACACCTTCACCCCGGGCGCCACACCGGTCATCCCGACGCCGTTCTTGGCCGCCGCTATCTCGCCCGCCACGTGCGTGCCGTGCGGGCTCTCGGTGGCGCCGGGCCGCCAGGCCCCGTCGGTGGTGTCGGGCTTGCCCGTCACGCAGTTCACCGACGCCTTCCGGTCGAAGTTCGGCGCGATGTCGGGGTGTGTGTCGTCGACGCCCGTGTCGATGACGGCGACCGTGACGTTCCGGCTGCCGAGCGACTTCTCGTGCGCCTTGTCCGCCTTGATGGCGGGAAGGTCCCACTGCAACGGCTCCAGCGGGTCCTGCCCGGCCTCCGCGTCGGCGGCCGCCGCCTCCTTGGCGGTCAGCACCTTCGGCGTGTCCAGGTCGGTCGTCGACTGCGCGGGCAGCGGCGCGGTGCGTGTGGCACCGGCCGACTGCACACCGCGCACCTTGCGGATCGCCGTGGCGAAGCCGGCGTCCGAGGAGTGCACGACGATGACGCCTATCCGGTCGTACGACGTCACGATCGTGCCGCCCGCCTTGGTGATGGCCTTCTTCACGTGCGAGGAAGTGCCGTGCCCGGGGCGGACGTTGACCACGTAGCTGAGCGGCGTGGCGTCGGTGGCCGCCTCCTGGGAGGCCGCCGGCGAGGCCGACGCCACCGTGTTCGGCAGGACGGCGAGAGCCGTCGCCATGGCCATCCCCAGCGGGATCGCCACCACACGGCGGGAGCGCTTGTGAGGCGCTGTCATGGTGTCTCCAGTTCGTTCGCGGGAGGAGCGGATGCGAGCTGTGCTGGTGAGGAATCAGCCTGTGGCGGCGGCTACTTGACGGCCTTGAGCGCGTTGACGATGCCGGCCCCGTAGAAGCCGTTCACCTTCGTGCCGCCCTGGCACACCGCGTCCTGCGTGCCGTCGCCGTCCTGGTCGTACGACTCGGGGCAGGCCGTCTTGTCGGCCTGCGCCTTCAGCAGCCGCTGCAACTGCGTGCCGTTCGCCCACGGGTGGGTGGACTTCAGCAGCGCGGCGACACCCGCGACGTGCGGCGACGCCATCGAGGTGCCCTGGAGGAAGGCGTACTGCCCGTTCGGCATGGTGGACAGGATCCGGCCGTCCTTCGACGGGGTGTCCGGGAGCTGGTAGCGCCGGTCGCCGCCGGGCGCCGCGACGTCGACGACGCCCTTGCCGTACGTCGAGTAGTACGACTTGAGGTTCTGGACGCCCGTCGCGCTGACCGTGACGACACCCGGCAGCTGGGTCGGCACGTCGAAGCACTCGGAGGGGTCGATGGTGCGCTCGACCGGGGTCGAGTCGTCGGGGCTGGAGTCGTCGACGATCGCGTCGGAGGCGAGGTCGTGGTTGGAGTTGCCCGCCGACGCCACGTTCAGCAGGCCCTTCTTCTGCGCGTACAGCTGGGCCCGGTTGACCGCGTCGACGATGGCCTTCTGGTCGGGGTCGTCCACGCAGTTGTAGAGCCACGGGTCCACGTAGTAGCTGTTGTTCGTGATCTCCACACCGCGGTCGGCGGCGAACACGAAGGCGCAGACGACGCTCTCCGGGTAGAACAGGCCGTTGTTCGGGTCGCTGACCTTGATGCCGGAGACCTTCACACCCGGGGCGACACCGGCGACGCCGACGCCGTTGCGTGCCGCGGCTATCTCACCGGCGACGTGCGTGCCGTGGTAGTCGTCCGCGGTGTACGGGCGCCAGGCGCCCTCGCTGGTGTCCGCGACGCCGCCGACGCAGTTGGCCGACTGGGACGCGGAGAAGTTCGGGGCGAGGTCCGGGTGGGTGTCGTCGACGCCGGTGTCGATGACGGCGACGGTGACCTTCTTGCTGCCCGGGTTGATCTTCGCCGCCTTGTCGGCGCCGATCGACCGCAGGTCCCACTGGTCGGCCTCGAGGGGCTCGCTCTCGGGGGTCTTCGCCGACGCGGCCTTCACCTTGGCGGCCTCGTCGGCCGTCAGGTAGTCCGCGGCGCCCTCGTCGGTCGTGCCCGCCGCGACCAGGGGAGTGGTCCGGGTGGCGCCCGCGGACTGCACGCCGCGCACGGCACGGATCTGAGCTCCGAAGCCGGGGTTGGCCGAGTGGACCACGATCACGCCGATCCTGTCGTACGTGATGACGACGGTCCCACCGGCCGCGGCTATCGCCTTCTTGACGGACGCGATGGTCCGCTTGTCCGTCTTCGTGTTGACGACGTACGCGAGATTCGGACCGTCCTCGGTCGCCGAGGCGGCCGAGGCAGCCGATGCGGCGGAGGACGCCGAGGTCAGTGGAGCGGCCGAGGCGACACCCGGCAGGGAGCCGAGGGAGGCGGTCAGCGAGAGGACGACCGGAACCGCGAGCGCGAGACGGCGTCTTGAGCGCAGATGAGCCATGGGATCTCCACATCATCCGGAAACGAAACCCGCCCGCGACACGAGTGGTGCCCGGGCAGGTACATGACGGGTGGTTCAGCCCGAAGCTATCTCCCGCTGTCCCTGGCCAGCAACGACTTACGGCGACGACGGCCGAAGTACAGGGAAACCCCTCGCCTGAGAGGACCCTGTGACCAGTTGCGACCCCTTGCGAAAAGAACCGTGCGGGAGTTGAACCGGTTCCCGCGCGCCGCCGTGACGTTGAGCAGGGAGCCCGAGCACCATCGGGCACCCTGTGGGATCACGCGCCGCGCACGTAGCGTCGCCGGCCGGCGTGATCCACATCTACTCGAGGATCAGAACCGTCATATGTCCGAAAACGACCCGTCCCCGTCGTCACCCCCGTCCACCGGGGCAACCGAAACCGCAACGCGAGGAGACTCCGTGGCAACCGACGCACCGCCCCCCTCGAAGGCAGAGCACCAACTCCCCCCGACCGAGGAGTTCGTCCGGGTCCAGGAGAGCGCGGACTTCGGTGAACTGCGCCGCTCCCACCGCTCCTTCGCCTTCCCGCTGACCGTCGCCTTCATCGCCTGGTACCTGCTGTACGTCCTGCTCTCCAACTACGCGGGCGACTTCATGGGCACCAAGCTGTTCGGCAACATCAACGTCGCCCTCGTCCTCGGCGTCGCCCAGTTCGTCACCACGTTCCTCATCGCCTGGTGGTACTCCCGGCACGCCGCCGCGAAGCTCGACCCCAAGGCCGAGGCCATCAAGTCCCAGATGGAGGGCGGCGCATGAGCCCCGTACAGCAGACCGTTCTCGCCGCGGGTGAGGCCAGCGAGCACCGGCCGCTGATCATCTCCCTGTTCGCGGTGTTCGTCGTGGCGACGCTCGGCATCACCATTTGGGCGGGCCGCCAGACCAAGGACGCCGCCGACTTCTACGCGGGCGGCCGCCAGTTCAGCGCCTTCCAGAACGGACTCGCGGTCTCCGGCGACTACATGTCGGCCGCGTCGTTCCTCGGCATCGCGGGCGCGATCGCCATCTTCGGCTACGACGGATTCCTCTACTCCATCGGCTTCCTGGTCGCCTGGCTGGTGGCGCTGCTCCTGGTGGCCGAGCCGCTCAGGAACTCCGGCCGCTACACCATGGGCGACGTCCTCGCGTACCGCATGCGCCAGCGCCCGGTGCGCACGGCGGCCGGCACCTCCACGATCGTCGTCTCGATCTTCTACCTGCTGGCCCAGATGGCGGGCGCGGGCGTCCTCGTCTCGCTGCTGCTCGGCATCACCTCCGACGCGGGCAAGATCGGCATCGTCGCCCTCGTCGGCGTCCTGATGATCGTGTACGTCTCCATCGGCGGCATGAAGGGCACCACCTGGGTCCAGATGGTCAAGGCCGTGCTGCTCATCGGCGGCACCCTCCTGATCACCTTCCTGGTGCTGCTGAAGTTCAACTTCAACATCTCCGACCTGCTCGGCACGGCCGCCGAGAAGAGCGGCAAGGGCTCTGCCTTCCTGGAGCCCGGCCTCCAGTACGGCCTGACCGGCACCTCGAAGCTGGACTTCATCTCCCTCGGCATCGCCCTGGTCCTCGGCACCGCCGGTCTGCCGCACATCCTGATCCGCTTCTACACGGTGCCCAACGCCAAGGCCGCCCGGAAGTCCGTGAACTGGGCGATCGGCATCATCGGCGCCTTCTACCTGATGACCATCGCCCTCGGCTTCGGCGCCGCCGCGCTGATCTCCCAGGATGAGATCATCGAGTCCAACCCGGCCGGCAACACGGCGGCACCGCTGCTCGCCCTGCACCTCGGCGGCGTCGACTCGGCCGGGGGCGCGATCCTGCTGGCCACGATCTCGGCGGTGGCCTTCGCGACGATCCTCGCCGTCGTCGCCGGCCTCACCCTCGCCTCGTCGTCGTCCTTCGCGCACGACATCTACGCCAACGTCATCAAGAAGGGCAAGGCCACCGAGAAGGAGGAGATGCAGGCGGCACGCTGGGCGACCGTCCTCATCGGCATCGTCTCCATCGCCCTGGGCGCCCTCGCCCGCGACCTCAACGTGGCCGGCCTGGTCGCGCTGGCCTTCGCGGTCGCCGCGTCCGCCAACCTGCCCACGATCCTCTACAGCCTGTTCTGGAAGAAGTTCACCACCCAGGGCGCGCTGTGGTCGATCTACGGCGGTCTCATCGTGGCCGTCGGCCTGGTGCTGTTCTCGCCCGTCGTCTCCGGCGACCCGAAGGCGATGTTCCCCGACGTCGACTTCCACTGGTTCCCGCTGAAGAACCCGGGCATCATCTCCATCCCGTTCGGCTTCCTGATGGGCTGGCTGGGCACGGTCCTGTCCAAGGAGGAGCCCGACACCGGCAAGTACGCCGAGCTGGAGGTGCGTTCCCTCACGGGCACCGGGGCCCACTGAGTTCCGGCACGGCACGCGGGGCCGCCGTAGGGATCTACGGCGGCCCCGCGCCACGTCCGGTGGGAGATCCGGACCCACGCCGGTTGTCAGTGGCGTCACGTAGGCTCGCAGGTGTCGGAGAATGGGTGATCCGTTCGAGGGAGGGGCCCACGTGCTCATCGACACCTACGGCCGAGTGGCGACCGACCTGAGGGTCTCGCTGACCGACAGGTGCAACCTGCGCTGCACGTACTGCATGCCCGAGGAGGGCCTGCAGTGGCTGGCCAAGCCCGACCTGCTCACCGATGACGAGATCGTCCGCCTCATCGACATAGCCGTGCGGACACTGGGCATCACCGAGGTCCGCTTCACCGGCGGCGAGCCGCTGCTGCGCCCCGGCCTGGTCGGCATCGTGGAGCGCGTCGCCGCCCTGGAGCCGCGCCCCCAGATGTCCCTCACCACCAACGGCATCGGCCTCAAGCGCACGGCGACGGCCCTGAAGGCCGCGGGCCTGGACCGGGTGAACATCTCGCTGGACACCCTCCGCCCCGACGTCTTCAAGATCCTCACCCGCCGCGACCGCCACAAGGACGTCATCGAGGGCCTCCACGCCGCCCGCGAGGCCGGCCTGACCCCGGTCAAGGTCAACTCGGTCCTGATGCCGGGACTGAACGAGGACGAGGCCCCCGACCTCCTGTCCTGGGCCGTGGAGCACGACTACGAGCTGCGGTTCATCGAGCAGATGCCCCTGGACGCCCAGCACGGCTGGAAGCGCGACGGCATGGTCACCGCCGGCGACATCCTGGCCTCCCTGCGCACCCGCTTCGAGCTGACGCCCGAGGGTGACGACGAGCGGGGCTCCGCCCCCGCCGAGCGCTGGATCGTCGACGGCGGCCCCCACCGCGTCGGCGTGATCGCCTCCGTCACCCGCCCGTTCTGCGCGGCCTGCGACCGTACGAGGCTGACGGCCGACGGTCAGGTACGCACCTGTCTGTTCGCCCGCGAGGAGACCGACCTGCGCGCCGCGCTCCGCTCGGGCGCCCCCGACGAGGAGATCGCCCGCATCTGGCGGCTGGCGATGTGGGGCAAGAAGGCGGGCGCGGGCCTGGATGACCCGTCGTTCGTCCAGCCGGACCGCCCGATGTCGGCGATCGGGGGCTGATCCACTCCGCGCCGCTACTGCGCGCCGCCCTCGCTGCCCTCGGGAGCGCGCCACTCCTCCAGCTTCACGACGTCCTTCAGGAACCCCCGCACGCCCAGGAACTGCGAAAGATGCTCGCGATGCTCCTCGCACGCGAGCCACGTCTTGCGCCGCTCCGGCGTGTGCAGCTTCGGGTTGTTCCACGCCAGCACCCACACCGCGTCGGCGCGGCAGCCCTTGGCGGAGCAGATCGGTGAGGACGGCTCGGGACCGGGATCGTTGCCGGGGACGTTCAGAATCACACCCCGACCCTAACGCCCCCGCACCACGGAAAAGCGCCGGGAAAAGGCGACGCCGAGCAGCCACGGGGGGAGCTGCCCGGCGTCGGTCTGTCGCTCCGACGGGGGATGCGGAGCGCGTACGAAGTATGTCACGGGTACCCCGTGGCCCGGCACCGGAACAACATGATTGATCTGAGCTTTTCCTGAGCTTGGTGGCTGATTGGATTCCGCTTCCGCGCGAATCCCGGAGGTCAGGTCCGCTACCGGGGCTCACCGCCGAGGCCGGCCTTGGGGTCCGGGACGTCCTCCGGGTCGGATTCCGCGAAGCCCGTCCCCTCTCCGTCGCGGTCCTGGCCGGGATCGCTGTCCCGCGGGGGCGCGATCATCGGCTTCAGAGGGGTCCTGACGAACGTCGACGGCAGCGAGGGCGCGTTCTCCCGGCCGGCGTTGGCGATCACCACGGCGATGTAGGGGAGAACCGCGCCGAGCACCAGCGCGACGATGGCAACGTGCCGCTCGACGTTCCACAGGGTCGCGGCCGCGATCACGGCCAGCGTGCGGACCGACATCGAGATGATGTACCGCCGCTGCCTGCCGCGCACGTCGTCGGCGA
The DNA here is from genome assembly GCF_009377185.1 of Streptomyces spongiae. Lineage (GTDB taxonomy): Bacteria > Actinomycetota > Actinomycetes > Streptomycetales > Streptomycetaceae > Streptomyces > Streptomyces spongiae. The sequence goes on along the minus strand of NZ_VJZC01000104.1, from coordinate 12,718 downwards.
GTCCCTGCCGGGCCCCGGTGATTCGGAAGACCTGGCCGTCGCTCTGCTTCCGCATCACGTTCCACCACCCGCCTGCATCGGACGCTCCCCCGGCACGTGCCCAGGCCCGGGACGCGGTCTGGGACCGGGACCCGAACAAGCCCAACGTTACGCCGCGTCTGCGTCACCCACGAGACCGGGGGACCCGTCCGGGGAGCGCACGGACTGCGCTCCGGCGCGTACGGCCGTGCACCGCATGCGCCGTACCGCCCACCGGCGGAAACTGGAGCGACAGCTCACGTCGAGCCGTACGAGGAGGCAGCCATGGGCTGGTTGTGGGCGATCATCGTGGGCTTCGTCCTGGGCCTGCTGGCCAAGGCGATCATTCCGGGCAAGCAGCACAGCCCGCTCTGGCTGACGACCATCTTCGGCATGCTCGGCGCCGTCATCGGCAACGCGATGGCCCGAGGCTTCGGCATCGAGGAGACCCCCGGCATCGACTGGGGCCGCCACATCTTCCAGCTCGCGGCGGCCATCGTGATCGTCTTGTTCGGCGACATGGCGTACACGTCGCTACGGAACCGCAAACAGAAAGCGTAAGGGGCCTGCGGGCCCCAAAGGGGCCGCAGGGCCCTTAAAGGGGCGCGGGGAACTGCGCGAGCAACCACAAACAACCCGCACACGGCAAGGCAGCGAAACCCAAACGGCGCTCCCCCGGACCCGGCCCCTTACGCGGACCTAACCGATGACCTCAACCGCGGCCAGATTCTTCTTCCCCCGCCGCAACACAAGCCACCGCCCGTGCAACAGATCCTCCTCGCCCGGGACGGAGTCCTCCGCAGCGACCTTCACGTTGTTCACGTACGCCCCGCCCTCCTTAACCGTCCGCCGCGCAGCGGATTTGCTGGCCACCAGCCCGACCTCCGCGAAGAGATCCACGACAGGACCGAGCTCGGCGACCTGGACGTGCGGCACCTCGGAGAGCGCCGCGGCCAGCGTCCTGTCGTCCAGGTCCGCCAGCTCGCCCTGCCCGAAGAGCGCCTTGGACGCGGCGATCACCGCGGCTGTCTGGTCCGCGCCGTGCACGAGCGTCGTCAGCTCCTCGGCCAGCGCACGCTGCGCGGCCCGCGCCTGCGGACGCTCCTCGGTCTGCGCCTCCAGCGCCTCCAGCTCCTCGCGGGACTTGAAGGACAGGATTCGCATGTACGTGGAGATGTCCCGGTCGTCCACGTTCAGCCAGAACTGGTAGAACGCGTACGGCGTCGTCATCTCCGGGTCGAGCCAGACGGCGCCGCCCTCGGTCTTGCCGAACTTGGTGCCGTCCGCCTTCGTCATCAGCGGTGTCGCCAGCGCGTGCACGTCGGCATCCGGCTCCAGCCGGTGGATCAGGTCGAGTCCGGCCGTGAGGTTGCCCCACTGGTCGCTGCCGCCCTGCTGGAGCGTGCAGCCGTACCTCCGGTACAGCTGCAGGAAGTCCATGCCTTGCAGGAGCTGGTAGCTGAACTCCGTGTAGCTGATGCCCTCGGAGGACTCCAGCCGGCGGGCCACCGAGTCCTTCGTAAGCATCTTGTTGACGCGGAAGTGCTTGCCGATGTCGCGGAGGAACTCGATCGCGGAGAGGCCCGCGGTCCAGTCGAGGTTGTTGACCATCACGGCCGCGTTCTCACCCTCGAAGGAGAGGAACGGCTCGATCTGGCCGCGCAGCTTGTCGACCCAGCCGCCGACCGTCTCCGGATCGTTCAGCGTGCGCTCCGCGGTCGGGCGCGGGTCGCCGATCAGACCCGTGGCCCCGCCGACCAGCGCCAGCGGACGGTGCCCGGCCTGCTGGAGCCGGCGCACGGTGAGCACCTGCACCAGATGCCCCACGTGCAGCGACGGTGCCGTCGGGTCGAAACCGCAATAGAACGTGACGGGACCGTCCGCGAGCGCCTTGCGCAAAGCGTCCTCGTCAGTGGACAGGGCGAACAGGCCCCGCCACTTCAGCTCGTCGACGATGTCCGTCACGGTCTCGCATCTCCTTGAAAGATCCTCAGGCAGTCGAGTGACTACCGGCTACGAGGTTATACGCCCTGACTGACAGAGCTCATGTTGAAGTCCGGCACCCTCAGCGCGGGCATCGCAGCCCTGGTGAAATAGTCGCTCCACTCCCTCGGCAGGGTCTTCTCCGTGCGCCCGGCCTCGGTGGCCCGGCCCAGCAGGCCGACCGGCGACTCGTTGAACCGGAAGTTGTTCACCTCGCCGGTGACCTCGCCGTTCTCCACGAGGTACACACCGTCCCGGGTCAGCCCGGTCAGCAGCAGCGTCGCCGGATCGACCTCGCGGATGTACCACAGGCAGGTCAGCAGCAGCCCGCGCCCGGTGTTCGCGACCATCTCGTCCAGGGAGCGGTCCTCGCCCCCGTCCAGGATCAGGTTCCCGATCGACGGCGTCACCGGCAGCTCGGTCAGGCCGGCGCTGTGCCGGGTGGTCGTCAGGTGCCGCAACTCGCCGCCCCCGATCCACTCGGTCGCCGACAGCGGCAGCCCGTTGTCGAACACCGACGCGTCGTCCCCGGAGGAGTGCGCGAGCACATACGGGGACGACTCCAGCCCCGGCTCGTTCGGGTCGCTGCGCAGCGTCAGCGGCAGCTCGGTCAGCTTCTCGCCGACCCGCGTGCCCCCGCCCGGCTTGCTGAAGACCGTACGGCCCTCGGCGGCGTCCCGGCCCGAGGCCGACCACATCTGGTAGATCAGCAGGTCCGCCACGGCCGTGGGCGGCAGCAGCGTCTCGTAGCGCCCCGCGGGCAGCTCGACGCGCCGCTGGGCCCAGCCGAGCCGTACGGCCAGCTCCGCGTCCAGCGCCGCCGGGTCGACGTCCTTGAAGTCCCGCGTCGACCTCCCGGCCCACGCCGACCGCGTACGGTCCGGGGACTTGGCGTTCAGCTCCAGCGTGCCGTTCGGCTGGTCGTGCCTGAGGCGCAGCCCCGTCGACGTCCCCAGGTAGCTGGAGACGAGCTCGTGGTTGGCGAACCCGTACAGCTCCCGGCCGCCCTCCCGCGCGCGGGCGAACGACTCCCCGAGCGCCGGCGCGAAGTCCGCGAACACGGCGGACGAGGTCTCGGCGGGCGCGTCCGTGAAGTCGGGCGCCTCCGGGACGCCGGAGACGAGCGGTTGGGCGTCCTCGGAGGGTCCCGCCCCGCGCGCGGCGGCCTCGGCGGCCCGTACCAGCGGCTCCAACTCCTCGGCGGTGACGGCGGACCGCGACACGACGCCGGACGCCGTGCCCTCCTTGCCGTCGACGGTCGCGATGACCGTGAGTGTGCGCCCGCGCGTGACCCCGTTCGTGGTCAGCGCGTTGCCCGCCCAGCGCAGGTTGGCCGTCGAGTGCTCGTCGGCGATCACCACACAGCCGTCGGCCCGGGACAGTTCGAGGGCGCGCTCGACAACTTCGTGCGGCTTGTTCGTACGGGCGCTCATCGACCGGCCTCCTGCGTGGTGTTGAGGATGTTGACGCCCTTGAAGAGGGCCGACGGGCAGCCGTGCGAGACGGCGGCGACCTGGCCGGGCTGGGCCTTGCCGCAGTTGAAGGCACCGCCGAGGACATACGTCCGGGGCCCGCCGACGGCGGCCATGGAGCCCCAGAAGTCGGTGGTCGTCGCCTGGTACGCGACGTCCCGCAGCTGCCCGGTGATCCGCCCGTTCTCGATCCTGAAGAACCGCTGCCCGGTGAACTGGAAGTTGTACCGCTGCATGTCGATGGACCACGACCGGTCACCGACGACGTAGATCCCGCGGTCGACGCTCCCGATCAGGTCCTCGGTGGACATCCCGGCGGGGTCCGGCTGGAGCGACACGTTCGCCATGCGCTGCACGGGCACGTGGCCGGGGGAGTCGGCGTACGCGCACCCGTTGGACCGCTCGAAGCCGGTGAGCCGGGCGATGCGCCGGTCGAGCTGGTAGCCCACCAGGGTGCCGTCCTTCACCAGGTCCCAGGACTGCCCTTCCACCCCCTCGTCGTCGTACCCGATGGTCGCGAGACCGTGCTCGGCGGTGCGGTCACCCGTGACGTTCATGAGCTCGGAGCCGTACTTCAGCTTGCCGAGCTGGTCGAAGGTCGCGAAGGAGGTCCCGGCGTACGCGGCCTCGTACCCGAGAGCCCGGTCCAGCTCCGTCGCGTGCCCGATGGACTCATGGATGGTCAGCCACAGGTTGGACGGGTCCACGACCAGGTCGTACACGCCCGCCTCGACGCTCGGCGCCCGCATCTTCTCGGCGAGCAGCTCCGGGATCCGCGCCAACTCGTCGTCCCAGTCCCAGCCGGTGCCCGTCAGGTACTCCCACCCGCGCCCGACGGGCGGCGCGAGGGTCCGCATGGAGTCGAACTCGCCGCTGGACTCGTCGACGGACACGGCGGTGAACTGCGGATGCAGACGCACCCTCTGCTGGGTGGTCATGGTCCCGGCCGTATCCGCGTAGAACTTGTTCTCGTGCACCGTGAGCAGCGAGGCGTCCACGTGGTCGACCCCGTCGGCCGCCAGCAGCCGCGCGCTCCACTCGGCCATCAGCCCCGGCTTCTCCTCGTCGGGCACGCTGAAGGGGTCGATCTCGTACGAGGACACCCACGTCTGCTCGGCGTGCACGGGCTCGTGGGCCAGCTCAACCCGCTCATCGGACCCGGCGGCCCTGATCACCTGGGCGGAGAGCTTCGCCATGGCCACGGCCTGCGCGGCGACCTTCGCGGCCGCGTCCATGGTCAGGTCCACGCCGGACGCGAACCCCCAGGTCCCGCCGTGCACCACCCGCACCGCGTACCCGAGGTCGGTCGTGTCCGACGACCCGGCGAGCCTGGCGTCCCGCAGCCGCCAGGCCGCGCCGCGCACCCGCTCGAACCGGAAGTCCGCGTGCTCGGCCCCCAGGGCACGCGCGCGTGCCAGCGCTGCGTCGGCCAGCGCCCGTAGGGGCAGTGCCGTGAAGGCTTCGTCGATGGAATGAGGCACCGAGGTCTCCCTGTTGTCGTCGCCTGTCGGATCCGATCATGTCGCGCGCGCGGGCACCGCGCCCACATCTTTCCGTTTCGATGGCTTCGGCGGCCGCCCCTTTCTGTAGGGACCCCACAGCGAGTCCCGTGTGCCACTGTCGGTGCCCGAATGTCCGCGAGGCCGGGCGGACCGATAGGTTTTCGGGGAAGCCGCCTGTCAGCCACCTGTTCGGGCGGGCGTCCAGACCGCTAACGAAAGGGTGATCCGTTGAGCCGCTCGGTTCTCGTCACCGGAGGCAACCGGGGCATCGGCCTCGCCATCGCCCGCGCGTTCCACGACGCCGGCGACAAGGTCGCGGTCACATACCGTTCGGGTGACCCGGAGGCTCTTCAGAAGGAGGGCTTCCTCGCCGTCAAGTGCGACATCACCGACACCGAGCAGGTGGAGCAGGCATACAAGCAGATCGAGGCCGAGCACGGCCCGGTCGAGGTGCTGATCGCCAACGCCGGCGTCACCAAGGACCAGCTCCTGATGCGTATGTCCGAGGAGGACTTCACGTCCGTCCTCGACACCAACCTCACCGGCACCTTCCGCGTCGTGAAGCGCGCCAACCGCGCCATGCTGCGCGCCAAGAAGGGCCGCGTCGTGCTCATCTCGTCGGTCGTCGGTCTGTACGGTGGCCCGGGGCAGGCCAACTACGCCGCGTCCAAGGCCGCCCTCGTCGGCTTCGCGCGCTCCCTCGCCCGTGAGCTCGGCTCGCGCAACATCACCTTCAACGTCGTCGCGCCGGGCTTCGTCGACACCGACATGACCAAGGTCCTCACCGAGGAGCAGCGCGCGAACATCGTGTCGCAGGTGCCGCTCGGCCGGTACGCGCAGCCCGAGGAGGTCGCCGCGACGGTGCGGTTCCTGACCTCGGACGACGCCTCGTACATCACTGGAGCCGTCATCCCCGTAGACGGCGGACTGGGAATGGGTCACTGAACCATGAGCGGAATCCTCGAGGGCAAGCGCGTCCTGATCACCGGTGTGCTGATGGAGTCCTCCATCGCCTTCCACACCGCCAAGCTGGCCCAGGAGCAGGGCGCCGAGATCATCCTCACCGCGTTCCCGCGCCCCACGCTGACCGAGCGCATCGCCAAGAAGCTCCCGAAGCCCACCAAGGTCATCGAGCTCGACGTCACCAACGACGAGCACCTCGGGCGGCTGGCCGACATCGTCGGTGAGGAGCTCGGCGGTCTGGACGGTGTCGTGCACTCCATCGGCTTCGCGCCCCAGGACGCCCTCGGCGGGAACTTCCTCAACACGCCGTTCGAGTCCGTGGCCACCGCCATGCACGTCTCGGCGTACTCCCTGAAGTCGCTGACCATGGCCTGTCTGCCGCTGATGCAGAACGGCGGCTCGGTCGTCGGCCTCACCTTCGACGCGAAGTTCGCCTGGCCGCAGTACGACTGGATGGGCCCGGCCAAGGCCGCCCTGGAGGCGACCAGCCGTTACGTCGCCCGTGACCTGGGCAAGCAGAACATCCGCTGCAACCTCGTCTCCGCCGGCCCTCTCGCCTCCATGGCCGCCAAGTCCATCCCGGGCTTCGGCGAGCTGGCCGCCGTGTGGGACGACCGTTCGCCCCTGGAGTGGGACCTCAAGGACCCCGAGCCGGCCGGCCGCGGTGTCGTCGCCCTGCTCAGCGACTGGTTCCCGAAGACCACCGGCGAGATCATCCACGTGGACGGCGGTCTGCACGCGATCGGTGCCTGATCGCTGCCGCTGAGCTCGGCCGACAGCGGAGGGCCCGCGTCCTTACGGAGGCGGGCCCTCCGCGCGTCCACTGGGTGTGCGCCCCGGTGCGTGCGTCCTGGTGCGTGCGTCCCGGTGCGTGTCCCCCGTTCGGCCCATCCGGCCGGGCGGCCGGGGACGGCGACTCGCAGGCTGGTTACGCGTCCACCGCGTGCGTTCCCTCCCCAGCCCGGCAGAGGAGGTCACCCTTGTGCGTGTCTTCCCTGTGCGTCTGTCCCGCGGCCTCGCCCCGGTGACCGTGGCCGTCGCCGCCCTCCTGACGCTCCTTCCGTACGAGGCCGTGCCGCACGCGCCTGGGGGCGCACAACCGCCCGCCGAGGGCGATCCGTTCGGCGCCGAGTGCCGTACGGACATCACGGGCTCCCGCGTGATCGCGTACTGCCACAACGCCTACGTGGACACCGACCGCGTACGCCTCCACATCGAGTGCGACCGCTGGTGGGACATCGACAGCGACGGCTCCCCGGTGGAGGCCGGTCCCGCGCGGACCGTGCGGCTCACCGGCCGCTGCTGGAAGGAGGTCCGCTCGGCGTGGGTCAGCCACCAGAGGCTGCGGCCCTCTTCGGACGACCCGGATGACCCGGATGACCAGGATGACCAGGGCGCCCCGGACGATCCGGACGACCCGGACGGCACGTGAACGGATAGCTAGCGGCCTCCACGGCGGCCGCCTCCGCGTCGCCCGCGCGGATCGCGTCGACGAGCCGGGTGTGCTCCATGTACGTCTCCGGGGTCAGTTCCTCGCCGACGTCCCAGCGCAGCCAGTCCCGCAGCACCTCGCCCAGATCCGCGTACATCGCCGTCATGGGGTCGTTGTGGGAGGCCGCCACCACCGCCATGTGGAACGTCGCGTCCGCCGCCACGAAGGTCTCCGAGTCGCCCGACTCCCAGGCTTCCTCGCGGCGGCCGAGGAGTGCGTCGAGCTGCTTGAGGTCCTTCTCGGTGCGTCGCTCGGCGGCCAGCCGCGCGGCACTCGACTCCAGAGCGGAGCGCAGCTCGGCGATGTGGTTCGGGTCGGCGTCCGCGAAGCGACGCTGCATCACGACGGCCAGCTCGCTGGTCGCGACGACGTACGTGCCCGAGCCCTGGCGGATGTCCAGCAGGCCGTTGTGCGCGAGGGCCCGCACGGCCTCACGGATCGTGTTGCGGGCCACGCCCAGCTGATCGACCAGCTCGGGCTCGGTGGGGATGCGGGACCCGACCGGCCACTCACCCGAGGTGATCTGGTTCCGCAGCGAGGCGATGACCTGCTCGGACAGCGCCGAACGGCGGGGATGGCTCAGCGGCATGGCATTACCTTCGCACAAAGTTCATCGGCAGCGGGGTGCCGGGAGTGGACAGTCAATCGTCCCATGATTCTATGATGGGCCGCATGGCACGCGAGGAGACACGGACAACATTCCCACCGACCCGGCCCGCACCCCCTGCACGAGGCCCGGCGGACACGGAGTCCGGGGACCGCGGCACGGCCGGCTCCCCGGACGCGGACGCCGGGTTCCCGGGTGAAACGACCCGCACGCGCGTGTGGGCGACCCGTCTCATGGTCGTCGGCATCGTGCTCACGGCCCTCAACCTGCGCCCCGCCATCACAAGCCTCGGCGCCCTCCTCGAAGAGGTGCGCGCCGGGCTCGGCATGAGCGGCAGCGTCGCCGGACTGCTCACCTCCGTACCGCCCCTCTGCTTCGCGGTCTTCGGAGGCCTGGCACCCCGCCTCGCCCGCCGCTTCGGACCGGGCACCGTGGTCTGCGCGGGCATGGTCGCGATCGCCACCGGCCTGGCGGTCCGGCCCTACGCAGGGACCACGGCCGGCTTCCTGGCCGCCAGCGCCCTCGCCCTCATGGGCATCGCCGTGAGCAACGTCCTGATGCCGGTGATCGTCAAGCGCTGGTTCCCGGACCGCGTGGGCTCCATGACCGGCCTGTACTCCATGGCCCTCGCCCTCGGCACCTCCGCCGCGGCGGCGATCAGCGTCCCCATGGCCGACGCCCTGGGCGGGAGCTGGCAGTCGGGCCTCGCCGCGTGGGCGGTGCTGGCGGCGGTGGCCGCGCTGCCGTGGCCCGCGGTGGCACGCGCGCGGGGGACGGGTTCCGGGCGCGGCTCGGCGGACCACGGGGCTTCGTCGGGCGACGGCGCCTCTCCGGACCAGGGTGCCTCTGAGGGCCACGGCGCTTCTGAGGGCCACGGCGCCTCTCGGAGCGTGCCGTCCCCCCGGCGGGACCCCGACGCGCTGCGTATCACCCGGAGCCGTACGGCCTGGGCGCTCGCCGGGTTCTTCGGGCTCCAGGCCACCGCCGCGTACATCACCATGGGCTGGATGGCGCAGATCTTCCGCGACGCGGGCGTCCCGGCCGGTACGGCGGGCCTGCTGCTCGCCGTCACGATGGCGATGGGCGTGCCCCTGGCCTTCGTGATACCGCGGCTCGCCACGCGCCTGCCCCACCAGGGCCCGATCGTGGTGGCCCTGGGCGTGTGCGGGCTCGCCGGGTACGCGGGCCTGTACGTCGCCCCGGCGGGCGGTGCCTGGGCGTGGGCGCTGCTGGTCGGCGTCGCGAACTGCGCCTTCCCGCTCGCTCTCACGATGGTCGGGATGCGGGCGAGGACATCGGCGGGCGTCGCCAAGCTGTCAGCCTTCGCGCAGAGCACCGGCTACCTGATCTCGATCCCGGGCCCGCTCCTGGTCGGTGTCCTCTACCAGCACAGCGGCGGCTGGGGCCTGCCGCTCCTCCTCATGTCGGGCCTCATGGTCCCGCAGATCGTGCTGGGCGTCCTGGCGGGCCGGGACCGGACGGTGGAGGGCGAGGCCGCGCGCTGAGCCGGGAGCCGGGAGCCGTGCGCGGAGCCGGGACCCGCGCACTGGCCAGGAGCCGGACGCTGAGCCGGGAGCCGGTACGCCGGGCCGGGACCCGCGCGCCGACCCGGGCGGCGACCCGGGCGGCGGGCAGGCCCCGGCCGACCCCACCGGCGGCCGGGCGGGCGATGGGTGCGAGACTGGCGGCATGCCTGTGCTCGACCCGAACCCCCAGAACGGCCAGAAGAAACTGCTGCTCGTCTTCGGCACGTTCTTCGCCATCTTCGTGATCATCGGCATCATCGCGACGATCGCCTCGCCCTGACGAGCCGGCCCGATGGTGGGGCTGGCACCACCATCCCCTAGGGGGTGAGGGTCAGGGTCAAGTGGGTGGATCACCGGATGGGCCGCGGGGCTCGCATTCCGTAGCTTCGAGATGTGGCCGCGAGGACGCGGCCCACGGACCACCCGAGGACCCACGGAGGCGGCATGTCGGCCCGTACGCACACCCGGCCCCACCCGGCGACCACGGGCCGCGTCGACATCCGGATGCCCTGGTGGGCCCTCGTCCTGCCCATGGTCGCCTTCGCGGCCCTCCTGCTCCTGATCCTCAACCCGTCGGACGCCCAGGCGGCGACCGCGAACCCCGCGCTCACCCAGCTCTTCGACTGGATACAGCAGGCCCTGTACGGCATACGGTGACCAGGGCACGGCACGCCGTGACAAGGGCCGGAGCCGCCCCGGGACGCCAGTGGGGCGAGTGGGGCGTCAGGACCCGCGTGACCGTCGGAGAGGCGGCGCGGGGCGGGGAAGGGAGCGCGACCAGGGAGGACCGCTTCCGGACGCCCCGAAGGCGCTCGTCAACTCCCTGCGCCCCGTGGCGTGTTTCATGCGAAGCTGGGACGCATGAGCGTCGCAGAACCCCGCAGGATTGTCCTCTTCCGGCATGCGAAGGCCGACTGGCCACAGGTGACCGACCACGAGCGGCCGCTCGCTGACCGGGGCCGCAAGGACGCCGCCGTCGCCGGCCGCAAGCTGGCCGACTCCGGCATCCCCTTCGATCTGGCCCTCTGCTCCACCGCGGTCCGCACCCGCGAGACCTGGAAGCTCGCCGTCCATGAGCTGCCCCACCGGCCGAAAACGGTCTACGAGGAGCGGATCTACGAGGCCTCGCCCGGTGAGCTCATCGCCGTGCTCAACGAGCTCCCCGACGACGCCCAGAACGTCCTCCTGATCGGCCACAACCCCGGCGTGCAGGGCCTGGCCGACATCCTGGCCGGCCGCTCCGAGGGCGACGCCCGTGAACGGATGAGCAACCGCGGCTACCCCGCGGCGGCCTTCGCCGTGCTCTCCTTCGACGGCACCTGGAAGACCCTGGAGCCGGGCGTGGCCACACTGCTCGACTACTGGGCGCCCACGGAGTAAGGCCCGACCGCAACGACGAGGGCCCGGCACCCATGGGTGCCGGGCCCCTTCACGTACCGTGCCCGGGTCAGACGTCCTCGTGCATGTCCGCCGCCTCGACCTCTTCACGCGTCACACCCAGCAGGTAGAGGACCGTGTCGAGGAAGGGGAAGTTCACCGCCGTGTGTGCGGCCTCCCGCACCACCGGCTTGGCGTTGAAGGCGACACCGAGCCCGGCCGCGTTCAGCATGTCCAGGTCGTTCGCACCGTCACCGATCGCCACCGTCTGCGCCAGCGGCACGCCCGCCTCGGCAGCGAAGCGCCGCAGCAGCCGCGCCTTGCCCGCCCGGTCCACGATCTCGCCGACGACTCTGCCCGTGAGCCTGCCGTCGACGATCTCCAGCGTGTTGGCCTGCGCGAAGTCGAGTCCGAGCCGCTCCTTCAGATCGTCCGTGACCTGGGTGAACCCACCCGAGACGACCCCGACCTGGAAGCCCAGCCGCTTCAGCGTACGGATCAGCGTGCGCGCCCCCGGCGTGAGCCGTACCTCGCTGCGCACCTTGTCCACCACCGAGGCGTCGAGCCCTTCGAGGAGCGCCACGCGCGCGTGCAGCGACTGCTCGAAGTCCAGCTCCCCGCGCATCGCGGCCGCCGTCACCTCGGCGACCTCCTTCTCGCACCCGGCGTGCGCGGCGAAGAGCTCGATCACCTCGTCCTGGATGAGCGTCGAGTCCACGTCCATGACCACCAGCCGCTGGGCCCGCCGGTGCAGCCCGGCGGGCACCACCGCCACGTCCACGCCCAGCGCCACCGACTCGGTCACCAGGGCCGTGCGCAGGGTCTCCGGCTCCGTACCCGACACGGCGAACTCGACCGCGGTCACCGGGTACTTGGCGAGCCGGAAGATACGGTCGATGTTGCCGCCGGTCGCCGTGATCCGCGCCGCGATGCGGGCCGTCGACTCGGCGGTCAGCGGGTGCCCGAGCACGGTGACGAGGGAGCGCCCGAGACCACGCGGACGGTTGTCGCCGAGGCCCGAGATGATCTCCGCCTGCATCTTCATGGACTCCGCCCAGCTGTGGACGGTCGCCCGCAGATCGCCCCCCTGCCCGCCGGGCGGCTCGGTCACGAGCGCGCACAGCACCATCCGGCCTCGGGTGACGACCTGCTCGATGTCGACCACGTCGACGGAGTAGGCGGCGAGGGTGTCGAAGAGCCCGGCCGTGATGCCCGGCCGGTCCTTGCCGAAGATCTTGACAAGGAGAGTGGGGACGTCAGAGGTCTGCGAAGCGCTCATGGTGTACCCACCGTATCCGGCGCGCCGTGCCCGTCGCCTCCGAGGTCCCCCCAGCGGACGGCGAACACTGGGTTGCGCGCGGATGACGTGCAGCTTGATCATCGGCGACGTGCGCCGGGATGTGCGGTGTCATGGGAACGGCCTCAACGCCCTCGCGGCCTCGGCGGCGGTGGAGGCGGAGGGGGCGCGTCGTCCGGCGGAGGCGGCGGCTCCGGCCAGTCCCGCGAACCCGAGCGGGGGCGCTGCGGAGGCCTCCGCGGGGGCGGGGTGAACGGCCGTGCCACCGTGGGCGCACCGTACACGTCGGGCCCCTGCGCAGGTCCTGCGGCGCCCGGGGGCGGCGCACCGCCGGACCGATCCCGGTCCTCGGGCCGCGTGCCGCCGCCCTCCCTCCGCAGCTCGTCCGGCAGCCGCAGGTACGGATTGGTGTCCGGGTTCGGCGGCCGGTGCGGCGCACTCGGCGTGTACGGCCCCGACGGCGCCCCCTGCGCTTCATACG
>NZ_VJZC01001040.1 GCF_009377185.1 Streptomyces spongiae | reverse complement strand
CGCCGTACGCACGGCGTGTCGCTGGGACTCCGGATCCAATTGGTGCCGGAGGAAGGGCGTGTGGGGGCCGGAGGAAGGGCGCCTGGGTGCCGGCAGTCAGCTGGTGCAGGTCTTGGGGTCGAGCTTCTCCTCCACCTTGTCCTCGCGGCCGTCGGGCTGGCCGTTGGGGAGGAGCTTGTCGGAGGTGCCGTCGATGTAGTAGCCGTACGAGTAGATCGACTTCCAGCTCGCGTCCCGGCCGCGCCAGGTGTGCGCGGTGACGTCGCCGTCACCCTTGTTCCACTGGTAGTCCTCGACGTAGAAGATCGGGTTCACGCGCACCACACGCTGGTACGGCGTCCACGTCACGGCGACCTGGGTGCACGGCGGGATGGTCTTCTCGCTGCGGCGCTCGAACCGGGACTCCTTCTCCCAGCCCCACTCGTACGTGAAGCTGCCGCCCGCGGTGCCGGAGAAGATGCTCTTGGCGAGGGTGAGGCCGATCTCGGCGCCGACGCTCTTCTTCGCGAACGTCTTCGTGCCGTAGCTGCTGACGAAGGTCTCCTTGTCGTCCTTCGACCCGCGGTTGCCGATCCACGGCGAGGTCCGGACGGGCTCACCCTTGATGGACCAGGTCGAGGCCTGCGCGTACCCGCACCAGCCGCGGAAGAGCTCCCACGGCCCGGCGGGCTTCCACAGACCGAAGACGTCCCGCAGGTACTCGTCCCGCGTCTTGAACTCGCCGGTGTCGACGTTGAGAGCGCCGTAGACGCCGGTCAGGCTGCCCTCCTGGTTGCAGAGCCGCTCGATCATCAGGTCGGTGTTGCCGGGGTCGACACCCCGGACGTTGGCCGCGCCACCGGGGCCGGCCGCGTGGGCGGTACCGGTGGTGGCCGCGAGGCCGGTGACGGCGAGGGCGGCGGTCGCGCCGGCGACGGCGCACTTCTTCAGTGCGGATACGAAACTCACTGGGCACTCTCACTGTTGTGGGGGAACAGGCCCGGCGGAGAGGGTCGTTCGCAGCGACCGCCGGGGAGTGGCAGTGAACACGGCGAATCTCACGACAGGTTTACGAGAAGATCAGAGAACTCTCAGAATCCCCACGAGTCGCTGCAGCTCGCCACATGCCCGAGGCGCTCACCTCTGCTGACCGCGACCCGGATCAGGTCTTCCAGTGACTCGGTCGCCCTGGTGAGCGCGAAACGCACCGCGCGCTCACCGGCGTTGGTGTCGTGGAGTACGGCTCGGGCGCCCGCGAGAACCTGTTCGCCGGAGTGGAGTTGGGCGGCCTCGATGTCATCGGCGAGACGGGAGAGGGTGCTTGTGTCGTGGTCGGCGCTGAGGTAGCAGGGTTTGCCGTCGGGGCTGGTCCACGGAAGCAGGCGGAGGCGGTCGAGCGGCTGTCGGTCGTCGGCGGGGTTCACGCGGCGACCTCCACGGCGTGCTGCCGCAGCCGTCCCTTCCGTCGCTGCCGACGCTCGCGGTGCTCTTCCGGGGTGAGGACGTAGGGACGTACGAGGTCGTAGGTGTCGGGCTCGAAGGGCCATACGTCGCGGGGATGGGGGCGTACG
>NZ_VJZC01001039.1 GCF_009377185.1 Streptomyces spongiae | reverse complement strand
GTCCCCCAAGGCCCCCAAGGCCCCCAAGGCCGACCTGGCCACCGACATCACGGCGTCCCTCGTCGTCTTCCTCGTGGCTCTCCCCCTGTGCATCGGCGTCGCCGTGGCGTCCGGTGTCCCGGCCGAGCTGGGCATCATCTCCGGTGTCATCGGCGGTCTGGTGGTCGGCGCGCAGCGGGGCAGCACCCTCCAGGTCAGCGGCCCGGCCGCCGGTCTCGCGGCCCTGGTGGCCGAGACCGTGATGGAGTTCGGCGTGGCCATGCTCGGGGTGATCGTGCTCTTCTCGGGCATCCTGCAGATCATCCTCGGCCTGATGAAGATGGGCCGGTTCTTCCAGGCGATCTCCCTGGCCGTCGTGCAGGGCATGCTCGCGGGCATCGGTCTGCCGCTGATGTTCAGTCAGGCGTACCCGGCGGCCGACGCCAAGGCCCCCGGCACCCCGATCGAGAACATGGCCGGGATCCCCGGACTGCTCGCCGACACCGTCTCGAACCCCAACACGATGATCGCGGCCGGCCTCGCCGCCCTCACCGTCGTCCTCAGCTTCATGTGGAAGAAGGCGCCGGCCCCGATCAACAAGATCCCGGCGGCGCTCGTGGCCGTGGGCATCGGTATCGCGGTGGCAGCGCTCCCGGGCGTGGACGTGAAGACGCTCCAGGTCGGCAACCTGCTGGCCTCCGTCGACGTCCCCGGCGCGGAGCAGTTCGCGGGTCTCGCGGACCCGGGCATCATCACCGCGATCCTCACCTTCACGGTGATCGCCTCGGCGGAGTCCCTGTTCACCGCCGCCGCCGTGGACCGCATGCACGACGGTCCGCGCACCCGCTACAACCCCGAGCTCATCGCCCAGGGCGCCGGCAACACGGTGGCGGGCATCCTCGGCGCGCTGCCCATCACGGCGGTCGTGGCCCGCAGTTCGGCGAACGTCCAGGCGGGCGCCAAGACCCGGCTGTCCCGCACCCTGCACGGTCTGTGGCTGCTGGCCTTCGCGATCCTTCTCCCCCAGGTGCTGGCCCTGATCCCGATCTCGGTCCTCGCGGGTGTCCTCATCCACAGCGGCTGGAAGCTGTTCGCGCCCGCGGAGTTCCCGAAGATGTGGCGCCAGGACCGGGGCGAGTTCGCGGTCATGACGCTCACCACGCTGGTCATCGTGGCGACGGCCCTGCTGGAGGGCGTCCTCTTCGGCCTCGCCGCCGGCATCGTCCTCGCCGCCGTGCGCATGTCCCAGACGGTCATCAAGCAGCACATCGAGGAGGACACGGCGAAGGTGGTGATGGCGGGCAACGCGACCTTCCTCCGCCTCCCGCAGGTCATCGAGGCCCTGGAGGCCGCCGCCGAGTCCGGCAAGCCGCGCATCCGCCTCGACCTCACCGGGGTGACCCACCTGGACCACGCCTGCCGCAGCCAGGTCGAGGAGTTCACGGCCCAGCAACGCGGCAAGGGCCTGCGCGTGGAACTCCTGATGCCGGGTCCGGCGAAGCACGCGGCGACCGACCGGAAGGCGGCGGACCCGCAGGCCGGCCCGCAGGAGCAGCCCACCGCGCCCCGGACCCCCCTCC
>NZ_VJZC01001038.1 GCF_009377185.1 Streptomyces spongiae | reverse complement strand
GCCCGGGCCGCCGCGGGCCCACCCCCAGGCGGAACGGCAGAAGGAACAGGCTGAACTCCGGCCGCCGCAGCGGCATCCTGACCAGCGGGCCCTCCGCCAGGCGCCCCCGCGTACCCGTGAGCGTCAGGCCCGGGCACGTACCCCATGGCGGGTCCGGCCGCGCCCCCGGAGAAGTTCACCCCGCGCTCGATCCGGTCGAGGCGGGCCATGACGGAACGCTCATCGCCGTACGCCGCCGGCAGCATCACGCGCGCGCAGATCAGCTCCAGTTGCAGGCGGGGCGCATTGGCTCCCCGCATCTCCGTCAACCCCTCATTGACGAGATCGGCGGCCCGGCTCAGCTCGGCGGCACCGAAGACCCCGGCCTGGGCCTGCATCCGCTCCACCACGTCGGCGGGCGCGTCGATGAGGCCCTTCTCCGCCGCGTCCGGGACGGCGGCCAGGATCACCAGGTCCCGCAGCCGCTCCAGCAGGTCCGCGACGAACCGCCGCGGATCGTTCCCGCCCTCGATGACCCGGTCCACGACCTCGAACGCGGCGGCCCCGTCCCCCGCCGCGAACGCCTCGACGACGGAGTCGAGCAAGGAACCGTCCGTGTACCCCAGCAGCGAGGTGGCCATGGCATACGTGACGCCGTCTTCGGCCGCCCCCGCCAGCAGCTGATCCATGACGGACATGGAGTCACGCACGGACCCGGCCCCCGCCCTCACAACGAGCGGCAGCACTCCGTCCTCAACGGGGATCTCCTCCCGCCCGCACACATCGCCGAGGTAGTCCCGCAGGGTCCCGGGCGGCACGAGCCGGAACGGATAGTGATGCGTACGCGACCGAATCGTCCCGATGACCTTCTCGGGCTCGGTGGTCGCGAAAATGAACTTGAGATGCTCCGGTGGCTCCTCGACCACCTTCAGCAGCGCGTTGAACCCGGCCGAGGTGACCATGTGGGCCTCGTCGATGATGTAGATCTTGTACCGGCTGCCGGCGGGCCCGAAGAACGCCTTCTCCCGCAGCTCACGAGCATCATCAACACCACCGTGCGAAGCGGCGTCGATCTCGATCACGTCGATGGACCCCGGCCCGTTCCGCGCGAGGTCCTGACAGGACTGGCACTCACCACAGGGCGTCGGCGTGGGCCCCTGCTCGCAGTTCAGACACCGGGCGAGGATCCGCGCACTGGTCGTCTTCCCGCACCCACGCGGACCGCTGAACAGGTACGCGTGATTGACCCGGTTGTTCCGCAGCGCCTGCTGCAGCGGGTCAGTGACATGCTTCTGCCCGATGACCTCGGCGAACGACTCCGGGCGATAACGGCGGTACAGCGCGAGAGACGACACGCATACGAGGTTATAGCCGCCCACTGACAACCCGGCCGGGCCCTCGAGATCGCACGCAGACGGGACAAGATCACATGCAAGCACTGACCCAGCGGCCCGGAAACACAGAAGACCCCCCACGCACCCGCCAGAGCCAACCTACCCTTGCTGCCTTCCGGCCCTGGGGGAGTTCAGTCAGATAGCGCCGCGTGAGGGGCTGCCCCCAGCCTACCCGATCCACCACCCCCTCCCG
>NZ_VJZC01001037.1 GCF_009377185.1 Streptomyces spongiae | reverse complement strand
CGGTGATCCGGGGCCCATGCCCGAGGAGGTGCACCGGTCATGAGTACGAGCACCCCGATCCTTCAAGCCCAGGGCGTCGGCGTCCGCTTCGGCGGGGTGCGCGCCCTGGACGGCGTGGACCTCGCCCTGCGCCCCGGCGAGGTGTGCGGGCTCATCGGTCCCAACGGGGCGGGAAAGACCACCCTGTTCGACGTCCTGTCCGGTATCCGCCGCCCCGACGAGGGCCGTGTGCTCCTCGACGGCTCCGACGTCACCCGCCGCTCCCCCGTGTGGCGCGCCCGGCACGGCATGCGGCGCACCTTCCAACGGCAGCAGCCCTTCGGCCAGTTGACGGTGGCGGACAATCTCGTCGTGGCCCAGGAGTGGCGCGGCGGCGGTGGCGGGCTCGCGGCCGACCTGGTGGGGGCGCCCACCCGGCGGCCGTACGAGAGGGCGCGCCGGGACCGGGCGGCCGAGGTGCTGGCCCTCTGCGGTCTGGGCGCGGTCGCCGAGTCGTACGCGGCGGCCCTGCCCGTGGGCCGGGCCCGCATGCTGGAGCTGGCCCGCGCGGTGGCGGACCCGCCCCGGGTGCTGCTCCTGGACGAGCCCGCCTCGGGCATGACCGCCGACGAGAGCCGTGCCCTCTCGGCCGTCGTGCTGCGGCTGGCGGCCGAGGAGGGCTGTGCGGTCCTCCTCGTCGAGCACAACGTCTCCTTCGTCATGGAGGTGTGCGCCCGGGTCGTCGTCCTGGACCTGGGGCGGGTCCTCGCCGAGGGGACGCCCGCCGAGGTGCGCGCGGACGCACGGGTGCGGGAGGCGTACCTCGGCACGGGCGTCACGAACTGAACGACCAATCACCAACTGACCGTCGGATCAGACGAGTTGGTAGCCGCGCAGGTTGGTGAGCAGCATGTAGGTGTTCTGGAGGGAGCCCGATGTGTCGCCCAGGGAGCGGTAGATGCCCCACTTGGGGCGGACTCGGTCGGCGAGGAAGGTGTCCACGCCGGTTTTCGACGCGTCGATGACGGTGCTCGAACCGCTCTTGAGGATCCAGCGGACCGAGCCCGCCGAGCCGTTGCCGACCTTGATCTGGAAGTCGACGTCCGTCCATTTGTCGTGCAGCGGATCGAGGGCGGTACGGCCGACGAGGGTATCGCTCTCGAACAGCTTCAGTTCGATGGTCTGCGCCCCGTTCACCCGGCGCAGCGACTGCACGACGATCGGCGAGGAGCCGGTGCCCGGCTGCTTCATCTGCATGATGTGGGTGAAGGTGGTGGTCGCCTTCAGCGAGCTCGGGATGTACATCGAGTACGTGACCCGCCAGGTCTGTCCCTCGGTCCACTTGAGGTAGTTGCTGCCGCTGCCGTTGCGCAGGCCGGTGACCTCCTGACGCTGACGGTCGGTGGAGGTGTCCCGGTCGACGGTGTGCATGTTGAAGCGCCAGTTGTTGCCCGTGGCGAAGATGTGCGGGGAGGCGGACGTGTGCGAGTCGGCGCGGTCGTCCTCGATGGTCTCGAAGGCGCCGAGGCCGTCCTCGCTCGCCGACGGGGACCACTTCAGCTGCCAGGAGGCGGCGTGGGCGGGGGAGGCG
>NZ_VJZC01001036.1 GCF_009377185.1 Streptomyces spongiae | reverse complement strand
GGGTTGGCCGGTTCGGGTTCGGGCTCGGGCTCGGGCTCGGGAAGGCCGCGACGGTCGGGGTGTACGAGGTGGGGGCGGCCGTGTCGGCCGGCGGGGTGCCGCCGGACGCGATCGTCCGCAGGTCCTCCTCCGCCCGCCCGGCCGGGATACGCTCCGCCGGCTCCTTGCGCAACAGCCCCTCGATGACCGGGGCGAGCGGGCCGGCCCGGCGCGGCGGGGGCAGTTCCTCGTCGACGACCGCCCGCAGGGTGCTCAGCGGAGTGTCCTGGCGGAAGGGCGAGCTGCCCTCGACCGCCGCGTACAGCAGCACGCCCAGCGACCACAGGTCCGACTCGGGGCCGGGTCTGCGGCCCAGGGCACGCTCGGGGGCGAGGAACTCGGGCGAGCCGATGACCTCGCCGGTCATGGTGAGCGCGGAGCTGCCCTCGACCATGGCGATGCCGAAGTCGGTCAGGACGACGCGTCCGTCGTTCGCCACCAGTACGTTGCCCGGCTTCACGTCCCGGTGCAGTACCCCTGCCTCGTGGGCGGCGCGGAGTGCGGCGAGGACCTCGGCGCCGATCCGCGCGGTGCGCTGCGGGGAGAGCGGGCCCTCGGCGTCCAGCACGTCGGCGAGCGAGAGCCCGCGGACCAGCTCCATGACGATCCAGGGGCGGCCCTCCTCCAGGGCCACGTCGTAGACCGTCACCACGTTCCGGTTCGCGACCCGGGCCGCGGCCCAGGCCTCCCGCTCCAGGCGGGCGTACATCCGCTCCACCTCGGGGGCCGGGAGTCCCGCCGGGGCGCGCACCTCCTTGACGGCGACCTCACGGTGCAGGACTTCGTCGCGGGCCCGCCACACGGTCCCCATGCCGCCCTCGCCAAGAGGGGACAGGAGACGGTAGCGGCCCGCGATCACACGCTCATGGCCCGGTTCTTCGGACACGGGCGTCCCCCCATCGCATCCGTGCGATTCCTCCACTCCGCGTTATATCTCCCCAAAAGTAGCTCAGCCCAGTACGGATGTTGCCCCCTTGAGCACCAATCC
Organism: Streptomyces spongiae; assembly: GCF_009377185.1. Taxonomy (GTDB): domain Bacteria; phylum Actinomycetota; class Actinomycetes; order Streptomycetales; family Streptomycetaceae; genus Streptomyces; species Streptomyces spongiae. The sequence goes on along the minus strand of NZ_VJZC01001036.1, from coordinate 548 downwards.
GGCCCCCAGGACGACGACGAGGAGCGCCGACGCCAGGGGCAGGGTCCTGCGGACCAGCGTGACGGCCGGGCCGCCGGCCAGCCGGGGGCGCCGGTCCAGCAGTCGCGTCATCCCGTCGCCCGCCCGGACGACGATGAACCCGACGCCCGTCAGCGTGAGGGCCAGGCCGACGCCGAACGCCAGCACGAGCGTCAGCCCGAACCACGCCTTGCCCAGCGCGGCGGCGCCCACGAGCACGACCACCGCCGAGGGACTGGGCACGAGCCCGCCCGCGAAGCCGAGCAGGATCGTGCCGCGCACGGTGGGGGCGACGGGGTGGCTGTGGGTGAAGCCGCCGTGGGTGTGGGTGACGGTGCCGCCGAAGAGGGTGCGCTTGGTCTCGTGGGAGTGGTCGTGGTCGTGTGAGTGGCCGTGGCCGTGCGTGTGACCGTCGTCGTGCGTGTGGCTGTTGCCGTGCTTGTGGCCGTGGTCGTGATGGTGGGCCGTCGCGTGTGTGTGACCCGGTGTGTGGGAGTGCGCGAGCGCGGGGGCCTTGGGTGGGGTGTGGG
>NZ_VJZC01001035.1 GCF_009377185.1 Streptomyces spongiae | reverse complement strand
CGCGACGGCTGGGCAAGTCGCGGTGGATGCCCTTGAGTTGCCCTGAGCGAGAACAAGGCTGTCTATGACTGGTGAACGGTAGCCGGACGGCGTCGGCACCCTTGCTGGCGTTCGGGCTACCGCGGAGGTGCACCGGGTCACTGACCGTTCCAGCGGTGTCGGAGAACGGGGGCGCTCCGTGCCCCCTGCAGGGTGGGCGACGGCCCCATGACCAGTGCCTCCGGTCAGAGCCTGGGCGGGTGGGGGCGGACGAGGCCGGTCTGGTAGGCGATGACGACGAGTTGGGCGCGGTCTGAAGCAACAGTCGAGAATGAGGACGCGGTTGGTGGCAGGGCAGTCGGCCAAAACATCACGTAACAGATCGAATGCGAGTGCGCTGACCTTGAGTTCATCGAGTTCCGTAGCGGCAAGGGCAAGGAAGAGGTCATTGCGCGGTCCGGTCTGGCCGTGCCCCGCGAAATAGACCAATAGTGTGTCCTCGGCAGCCTGCGCCCGCTGTCTCAGCGTCCTGTAAAGGGTGCGCGGGTCAGGGGGATCGACGATCACTGTGCACTGCCGGGGCGGGAGCCAGCCGATGGCAGGGTCGGTGAGGATGGCAGCCAGATCATCCAGATTGTTCCGTACGGCGGGCAGATCAGCCAGGTCACTGGATTCGTATCGACTCGTGCCGATGAGAATCGCGAACGAGCGCTGAGAGTCGGGCAGACGCACGGCCGCCTACCTTGGGTCGCTGTTGGAGGCCGGTTCCCTCGTGGCCTCCAGGACCCCTCGTACCAGCTCTGTCACCTGCGCGGCATCAGCGGTCGGCGATGAGACGAGAGCCACGCTGTGGCCGTTGGGCGCAGTGACGGTGATCGTCGTCGGGGCATCACGGCGCGCAGCTCGCTGGCCCATCCAGGTGGACAGCGCCTGCCCCAGCAACCCGGCAACAGTGCCAATGGTTCCCGTGACGACTCCTTCCACCACCAACTCGGAAAGCGAGCCCATCGAACCGGGATGCGCTGACACCGGGCGCTGGCGGACCCGCCCACGCAGCCCCGGCTCCCGGCGCAACCAATCCCACAAGGACGTCTCGGCCGCGACATCACCCTCGACCTCGATGCGAATGTCCCCCACCAAAATCCCCCTCGAAACGCACCGTTCGGATGGGCCATTTCCCGCTAGGGAGTTCCAGAGCGCAGCCGTTCCGTTACAGCCCTGCCTTGACGGCCCGTTGGCCACAACTCCGCCGGCATCAACGCCCAAGCCCTCCCGGTGCATTGGGGCCGGATTCGCCTGGGCGAAGAATTTGGACATGCCGCAGATGGAGGCCCGGAGCGGGCCCTGGACTGGGGCGAGCGATCCCGGCACCAGCCGATGGTCTCCGGGTACACCGCGCTGGTCGTCGAAGGGTCCTGGGATGAGGCGGACTGGGCGGAGCTGGAGGAGAAGGCCCGCTCCATCACCCGCGCCGGGTGGTGGAGCGACCAGCGGGACGCGGAGGGCACCGACCTGCCCGAACTCCTCGACGCCGCAGGCGAGAACGACCGCGGGACGGAGAACCCGTTCCGCACCGCCGCCCGCCTCGTGTGGAAGGACCCACAT
>NZ_VJZC01001034.1 GCF_009377185.1 Streptomyces spongiae | reverse complement strand
GTGGAGGGGTGCCCTCCGGGGGCCGGGGGGCCGGTCGGCGGCGCTGGGTCACTGCTGCTCGGGGAGCGGCGGCCAGGTTTCGCGGGCTGACGAGTCGGAGCCTGGAGTCGCGCGGGGTACGGGACGTCACGGGGGCAGTCTTCCGGTTGACGGTCCGAAAACCCAAACGGAATGTCACGCGGGGCGACAGGGATGGCCAACGCAGGGGCTCGACAAGGGCTCGACACATGTGAGCGTCGCCTTGGTCGACCCAAAAGCGGAATGAGCGCCACCGCCGCGGGAGGGATGAGTGCCGGGGCCGTGGCCGGTCTCGTCTCTCCCGCGCTCTACATCAAGGGCGTCAGGAAGCGGCGCAGGACCTCCTCGTAGCCCGCCGGGTCGGCGTTCCACATGGCTCCATGGGGGGCGTTCGGGACCGCGTGGAGGGCGACCTGGTTCGGGTTGTGGTCGGCGAGGGCGTGGGAGAGGGTCCAGGGGGCGATCGTGTCGTCCGGGCCGTGGAAGATCAGGACCGGCACCTTGAGCTCTTCGGGCATGACGGCGGCCTGGACGCGGTCGCCGCGCAGGCCGGTGCGGCCCTGGGCGGCGCGGACGGCCAGCGGCAGCAGGGCGCCGGGGGTGCGGCGGGCCGCCGCGAGGGCCCGCAGCGTGGTCTCCCAGCTCAGGACGGGCGAGTCCAGCACGAGACCGGTGATGTGCTCGCGCAGGGAGGAGCGGGCGGCGGCGCGCAGGGCCATGGTGGCGCCGGTGGACCAGCCGTACAGGACGACCTGCTGGGCGCCGTGGCCCACGGCGTGGCGGATGGCCGCGTCCAGGTCGCGCCACTCGGTCTCGCCGAGGTGGTTCAGTCCGTCCGGGGAACGGGGCGCCCCGAGGTCGCCGCGATAGGCGGGGACGAGCACGGGGAGCCGACGGCCGTGGAGGAACTCCAGGACGTTCAGGGGCTGTTCGCGGGTGGCGCCCAGGCCGTGCACCGCGATGACCCAGGTGTCCCGGGCCGCGGGCACGAACCAGGCGGGCAGGGCGCCCAGTTCGCCGGGCACCTCGACGTCGGTGTGGTCGAGGCCGAGGGCGGCACCCGGGTCGCCGACGTGGAGGTTCGGGGTGAGCCACACCTTGTCACCGGGTTCGAGGGTGCCGCGGGTGACGCGTTCCAGGCGGCGTACGACGGTGTCGGCGGAGTGGGCGGCGGCGTCCAGGACCGGGCCGACGACCGCGTGCGAGCCGTTGCTCGCGAGGCCGTACGTGCCGGGCCGCTGGGAGGCGAGGTCCCGGGTGAGCGTGATCTGCCCGGCGGCCGTCGCGTGGACGGTCAGCCGGGGTTCCGTGGGCAGCGGTCCGCCCGCCGGCGCCTTCAGCGCGGCGTCACTGGCGAACCGGCCGACGGCGATGCTCGCCGCGCCGGCTGCGAGGGCGACCGTGGCGGCCGCGGCCGCGGCTTTGACTGTGCGCACGCCTCCAGTGTCCTGTCTGGTCCGGCCCCGGGCCAGCGGGAGGACGGTTCGGAGTGACGGGCACCCGGCGGACGGCTGGCGAGCACCCGGCGGGCGCGCTGCCGCCACCCCGACCCGCCCTCACTCCGGCTGCCCT
>NZ_VJZC01001033.1 GCF_009377185.1 Streptomyces spongiae | reverse complement strand
GCTCCTCCGTGTGTACGGCCAGTGATGCCGGTCCGATACCCGCGCCGCAGGGGCGAAGTGATGGTCGTCAGGGTGCCGGCCGTCAAGGAAACGGATGCATGGGGAGAGCCCCGGCGCTGGAGGCGCCGGGGCTCTCGGGTCGTGACGACAGGCGTCAGACGACAGGCGTCAGTGGCCGTGACGCTGGTGGGCCTTCTTGCCGTCCTTCTTGTCGTCCTTCTTGTTCTTGTCGTCACCGTTCTTGCAGACGTTGCCGGAGGCCCGGTCGAGACCGCCGAGCCCGGTGACGGTGTTCCCGCACACGTTGACCGGGATGTGGACCGGGACCTGGACCACGTTGCCGGACAGGACACCGGGCGAGCCGATCGCCGCGGCCTTGGCGTCGGCGTCCGCCGTGGCGAGACCTGCCCCGCTGAGCACCACGGCGCCCGTGCCGAGAGCAACAGCGCCAACCTTCGCGATGCGAGACATCACGTTCTCCTTATTGATTCGGTAAGTGCGGCAGCAGTACGCGCGACCGCACTGCCCGTTCAACGCGACGACTCCGTCCGAGTAACGACGATCGTCCCGGGATCACCCTTTTGTACAGGATGTTCGCCGGAGGCGTGACGTTCCGCCCGACACGTAGATGTTTGGGCGTTTCATCCGATAAAAGGGATAAACATCCCCTAGTGTTGCGGCTGTAAGTGATCAGCCCGCCACGGGCTGTGTCCACTTGAGAAACGGAGAGGTAATGCGCAAGTACCAGAAGGCCGCAGTCGTAGTGGCCATGCTCGGCAGTGTCAGCTTCCTGGGTGCCGGCGTCAGCTACGCGGGGGGCGACACCAAGCAGAACCAGTCGTGCGACCAGAACGACTTCACGCAGGGGCTCGTGAACGTCGACGACGTCAACGTGAACGTCGCCGCCCTCCTCGGTCTCGCCAACCAGGACAACAGCGAGAAGGAGTTCCAGAACTGCACCCAGATCGGTTAGTGATCACCCGTCAGGTGATCTAGCGCCGCATCAGGGACCTCTGCCCTGTGGTGACATGACGCGCCGTCCGGATGCTCATCCGGGCGGCGCGCTGTCGTGTCCGGGGTGTGGTTCGCCGCGCGGTGCGTGGGCGCCCGGGTTCGGCCATCCGGTGTGCTCGCGCCGGGCGTCCCGGCAGGGATTTTTTCGAGAAACTTGCGCCAAAGGGCGTTTCGCCTGTCAAAAGCCGCATACCTCACTTACTTTAACGCCTGTCAGTGACCGGCCCATCACGGGCTGTGTCCACTTGAGAACGGAGAGGTAATGCGCAAGTACCAGAAGGCCGCGGTCGTCGTGGCGATGCTCGGCAGCGTCAGCTTCCTGGGTGCCGGCGTCGGTCACGCCGGTGACGACCACGGAAAGGTCAAGATCAACAACAAGCAGAACCAGGCGTGCGAGCAGAACGACGCGCAGCAGGGCCTCGTCAACATCGACGACGTCAACGTGAACGTCGCCGCCCTCCTCGGTCTCGCCACCCAGGACAACAGCGAGCGTGAGGCGCTGAGCTGCACGCAGAACTTCTCCCTCGGTAAGTGATCACTGGTCAGGTGATCTAGGCAGGGCTCGGGGCTCGGACGAGGTGTCCGGG
>NZ_VJZC01001032.1 GCF_009377185.1 Streptomyces spongiae | reverse complement strand
CCTCCGACCACCCCCGCCACCGTTCCCGCATGCTGCTGAGGATGCTGCACCTGTTCCTGGTGGCGGAGGCGGGCCCCATCGGCCCACCGGAGGACCCACGCGCGCGGGAGTACATCGTCCGGCTGCGGGCGGAGTTCGAGCGGACCGGGCCGGACGCAGCGCACTTCCCGGGGATGGTGTGGCCGCTCTCGGCATACATGCTGGACCGTGCGGCGGTGGACATGCGGGACGCGATGGATGTGGCGGTCGCCAACTGCCGTGCGTATGGCGGCGACTGGGAGGTCGGCGTCATCCTGATGTTCCGCACCCACATGGTCGTCGACTCACCCGGCAACCTGGTCGGCGTCGACGACGACCTCGCCGAACTGCGCGTGCTCAGCCACCGCGCGGGCGACCGCTGGATGCGCGCCCAGGTGTGCAGCGCGGCAGGAGAGGCAGCGATGGCACGGGGACGCCTGACGGAGGCGAGGGGCGAGTACGAGGAGGCCCTGCGCCTCGCCCACGAGGTCGGCGCGTACGCCGAGTCGCCGTTCCTCATCGCCCGCCTCGCCGAGATCGCCTACCGCTCGGGCGACCGGTCCACGGCGCTGGCCGCGCTGGACGAGGCGAGCGCCGCGGCCGACCGTTTCGCGGTGGTGGACTCCCGCGCGTTCATCCACCTCCTGCGGGCCGTCATGGCGCTGGAGGACGGGGAGACCCCCCGCGCGCGCGAACTGTTCGAGGCGGCCCGCGAGGAGACCCGCCGGGGTACCCCGCCCCCGCAGTTCATGGCGATGCTCGCCCTGGTGGACGGCCTCGTCACCGCCGTGGAGTCCGGTCCGGCGGCCGGTTTGCCGAAGTTGGCGGACGCCCTGCGCACCGCGGTGGCCGGCCGGTGCTCGGAAGCGGTGACGTCCGCCCTGGCCGACGCCGCCGGACACGTCCTGTCCGAGCTCGGTGACCACCCGCGCGCGGTCCGCCTGCTGGCCGCCGGGACCCGCTGGCGCGGCGACACCCCGCGCCCCGCCCCCGAGCGGTACAAGGCCGAGCGCGTCGAGGCCACCGCGCTCACCGCACTGGGCGACACCCGTTACGAGGCCGAGCGCACGACCGGCTCGTCCCTCACCGTGAACGACGCCGTCCAGGAGCTGGCCGACGCCCTCAAGGACCACATCCCGCACATGAGCGCGCCATCCGCTACCGGCACGTGAACCGGGCTTCCGCCCAGTCCGCCAGCGCCACCACGTCCAGGTGGTTGTGCGGCTCGACGACCAGCCGTACGGTCCTGCGCCCGTTCAGGTCCACGTGGACGGGGACCGCCTGGTCACCGCCCTTGATCCTCGGGGACTTCCACAGCCGGGTGCCGTCGGCGTACACGGAGAAGGAGACCTTGCCGAGGCGGCGTGTCAGGTCGTCGACGCCGACCAGCGCGTCGTACGCGGTGCACCGGCGGTTGAGGTCGACGGTGACGGAGGACAGGCCGTGGACGGTCACACCGTTCGCGTACGTCCTGTCCGCGATCGAGACCCCGTACCGCTGCCACACCCAGCTGCTCCCGACGAGCCGCATCTCGGGCCGGGTGCCGTCGCCGGTGACGTCGTACTCCAGCTCGTTCAGGGGAAAGACCACCGG
>NZ_VJZC01001031.1 GCF_009377185.1 Streptomyces spongiae | reverse complement strand
GCCCACCCCCACGGCCGGGGCGCCGCCAGCTCCAAGGCCAGCGCGAACTGCGGGGGCACCGCCGTGAGCCCGAGGATCCTGCCGTACGTGTAGTGGCCGCTCGTCCAGCCGTACGCCAGGACCAGGCAGTCCAGCGCGAACATCAGCACCAGCGGGTCCCGCCACGCCCGCCACCAGCGCCCGCCCGCCGCACGCCGGGCCCGTGCCCACAGTGCGGGCATCCCGAGCAGCGCCAGCCACAGATGGCCGCCCATCCGCTCGTAGAGGCCCCGGTGGACGGCGTCCACGGCCGGGTTCCCCGGCAGTGCCAGGACGTCGTAGTACGGCCACGCCAGGGCGACCGCGACAGCGACCGCCGCCGTGAGGGCCCACCGCCCCACGACCGACGCCCGCCACGGGCTCTGCCACGCCGCCACGATCGCGAGCGCCCCGGTCGTCGACGCGACCGCCGTGATCGGGTGGACCAGCACGATCAGGCCGTACAGGACACCGAGCCCGGCGTACCCCCACCACCCGCGTGGCCCACGCTCGCGCCCGCCCGTCAGCGCCCACGCCCAGAAGGTCAGCCCGATGGCGAACGCCGACGGATAGCCGAGGTTCGTCGTCATCGACATCAGCCCGAGGTAGCCGCTCCACAGCACCCGCTCGGTGCCCCACAGCAGCGTCATGAACAGTACGGCGAGGACCGGCGCCCACGGGCGGGGCGTCAGCGTGCGGACGAAGCGGCCGATCCCCGTCAGCAGCACCGCCAGGTTCACCGGACCGGCGAGCTTCACGGTCTCCCAGCCCGACAGCCCGGTCAGCCGTGCGAGGGCGCCCTGCACGACGGTGTACGGCGAGTAGTACGGGCTGCCCGCACCCGGCAGGGCCGCCATCGGGTGGGCCGGCTGGAGCAGGTCCGCTCTGAGGCGCTCGACGACCGCCGCGTGCTGGCCGGCGTCGCAGCACAGCGGGATCCGCCAGTACGCCAGCGTCATCACCAGCCAGAACAGGCCGCCGAGGACGACGTACGGACCGGGGCGCCAGGTACGCCAGGTGCGGCCGCCGCGCAGAGCCGTGGCACCGAGTGTGAGGTGCTGTGCGCCCGCGGGGGTGTCGAATTGCCCGGGTTGAGCTGTTTGGGACATTTGCCGTCTATTCCCGCTATTCCTGAGGGAGTCAACGGCTTAGCCCACCGTCACCTCAACGGGCTACCGACGTGTCCAGCCTGGACGGACCCGGCACCGCGACGGCACCCGCCGTCCGTCCGCCCGCCGCCCGCTCCAGCAGCAGGGGCAGCCCGAGCACCGGCAGCAGCCACGCCAGCACGATCAGCCGGCCGCCCCAGATGGTGATGTCGGGATGCGCCGCATGGGTGAGGAACCCGGTGCCCGCCGCCGCGAACAGGAACCCCGCGAACGCCGGCCGCTGCCGCACCGCGCCCCACGCCCCCGCCACCAGCGCCGTCAGGAACAGCGGCTCCCAGAACTGCCGGCGCAGCCACTCCACCCAGAAGTTCACCTCCAGCTGCGCGAACTCCGGCCACGGCCGGGCCCGGTCGGGCCGGAGGAAGTGATCGGTGAGCAGATCCTGGGCGCTCTCGGAGGCGGACGGAAAGCGCAGCAGCCACGCC
>NZ_VJZC01000103.1 GCF_009377185.1 Streptomyces spongiae | reverse complement strand
CTCCTCGCCGATGTCGAGCAGGCCACCTTCCGTGCGGATCATCCCGAACTGCCCTGGAAGCTGGCCGAGGAGTTGGTGAAGCGCTGTCTGCACGGGCCGCGCCGCCGCCATGAGTCCGTCGCGGCCAAGGTGCTCGCGGAGGGCATCACGCCCGAGGGGGTGGCCGTCCTGACCGTGGACCTGGTGCAGGACGCTGCCGAGGAGGTCCTGCCGGACCCGGACACCATGCTGTTCACCGCCGGCCTGGAGGCCCTGGAGACGTCCCTGGCCGCGGCGTTCTCCTGGGCCCGGGCCCAGGAACACTTCCCCCGCGGCCACGGCATGCGCTGGCGGCTCGGAGGCCCGCACAGCGTCGCGGCCGACATTCCCGCCGGAACCGAGGTCGGCGCCGCCGCCGCGGTGGCCTTGGCCCGCGCCCTCCACCGTCGCCGCGGCGGCCTGTTCACCCGTGCGGGCGAGCACCCCCGCGACGCGGACCCGCGCGTCGTCGTGCACGCCGGCATCCAACCCCCCGCTCGCCTGCACGCCGTGCCCGCCCCGCCGGACGCCGTCCACGACGCTCTCGCCGCCGGTCACGTACTGCTGTTCGCGGCGGGTGACGTGGAGGTCCGGCCGGAGACCGCTGCTCAGCGCGACCGCGTACGCGAAGCGCGGGACGTGCCGCAGGCGTTGCGCCGCTCACGGCGGCTGCCCCGGCGGTTCGTCGCCACCGCCTGCGCCTTCACCGTCATCGCCACGATGTTCGGCCTCTGGTACGGCAACGAGAGCAAGGAACGCGCCGACCGCGACCGCATCGCCACGAAGGGCGAGGAACTCGCCGACCGGGCACTGCAACGGGAGACCCGTACGCCGGACCAGGCCCTCGTGGACGCGCTGACCGCTCGTGCCCTCGCCCCGGACTCTGCGGGGAGCCGTGACGCCCTGCTGTCCGCGGTCAATCGTGAGACCTCCATCAGCAAGGTCATCCGTACCAAGGCCACCGGACTGCACAGCCTCGCTCTCAACCACAACGGCCGCTATGTCGCCGGGATCGACGCGAAGCGGCGACTGCGGGTGTGGGACGCCCGCAGCGCCTCACCGGTATCCGTACCGCCGGACCTCCGGAAGGTGAACACGATCGGATTCCCGCAGACCGACGGTGCCCTCGCGGTGGCCACCGACCAGGGAGTCGCACGATGGGACCCGGCCGAAGACGGCGCTCCACAGTGGCGCACGCTAACCCCGGCGACCGCGGTCGCCTACAACGCCGACGGATCCCGCCTGGCGATCGGCGGCCGCGACGGCACGGTGGAGGTCCAGGACACCCGCTCCACGGCGACGGGCCGCCGTACCCTTCTCTCCGACGACTCCGACGACGGCCGGCCGACCACGCTCGCGTTCACCGCCTCGGGCTCCACGCTGGCGATCGGCACGGCAACCGCGGTGCGCATGTGGGACTGGCGGACCACGGCCCGCCCGAAGCGCGGTGCCACCGACCTCCCCGCCCCCGCACGGAACCTCCTGTACGCCGCACCTTGCAAGTGCTTCTACGCACTGTCCGGTGGCTGGCTCATGACCCTGGCGCCGGACACGGCCAAGGTCGTACGCACGTCCGTCGATGTGCCGTACCTGGCCATGCTCGGCTACAGCTCTGCCCGTTCCTCCCTCTATCTCGCGGCCACCAACACGATCGCCGCCTACTCCGCCGATCCGAAGGACCTGGGCTCGGACTCCGGTGAGGACACCACCGATGAACGTACCTCCGCCTCGGACTACTTCGCGTCCTCCAACAGCGGACGTTCCCAACTGGCGGTGAGCGGCGACGGAGAGCACCTGGTGACGCCCTCCAGCAGCGGCGGCCTGGTGCTCTACCACCTCTCCGCTCCGGACAATCGGTACCTCTACGTCTTCGGAGCGCAACTCGTCGAACGCATCCCCGACAGTTCGTCACTGCTCTATGTCACCGGTGTCTACGGGAAAGCCCACATGGGGGTGTACGACCCCAAGACACGCAAGGGCAGAAAGAAGCTCGTGTACATGGGCCCCGTCTCGGGCAAGCAGCCCTCCGCCTTCAGCCCGCGGCTGCGTATGGTCGCGGTCGCGAGCACCGACGGCCTGGTGCGGCTTCGCCAAGTCAAAGCCGCCACCTTCTCCTTCGGTCCAGCCACCGAGCTGACCGGACCGCCCGGGCAACGAGCGTCGGTCACCTTGTTTGACGATCCACACCGGGAGTTCTACGCGGCCTGGGCCCACGAGATCCGCGTCTACTCACTGGCACAGGCCACGTCGCAGCCGAAACTGCGGTACTCGATCACCCTGCCCGACACGGAGCGGGTCGTCGCCGTCAGCGTAGCCCCGGGGCGCAAGCGGCTGTTCGTCGCCACCGACCAGCACCTGTACGCGCTGCCCTACCGCGAGGGACGGTACGCGTGGGCGCACCGTGTGCTGTTGAGCTCGGGCGTGTTCATGCAGGCGAAAGCACTTGAGGACGGCGGCGTGGTCGCCAGCACGCTTACCGGAGCGCTGGCGGTCTACCGGCCTCGCGGCGACGCCTGGACCGAGCTCCCGCTCGCCGGAAAGGGAGACAGCATCGGCGTCATACAGCCCTACGGACGCGAGAGCGTCGTCACCGTGCCTTACCACATCGCCGTCTACGACGGCCGAACCGGCGCGCAGATCGTCAACCTGGAGGTGGCCAACATGCTGCCCACCGCGCTGAACTACGACGGTTCCACCGTCCGCACCCTCGACGACACGTCGTCCGCCATCGCTTTCCCGCTGAGCAAGGCGGCTGTCCTGACCCGGGCCTGCGACCTGCTGGGCAAGAGCGCCCCCGCCACCGTCGCGGAGGTGTGGCCGGACGCACCCGACTCCGTACGCGACAAGCCCCTGTGCGGTGCCGATGCCCACTGAGGGCTCACGGGCGTAGGTCACCGTTCGGGGATGGTCGGCCATTCCTGATGGGTGAACTCGGTGGCGAGGGCGAGAGCGTTACGCGCCCCCGCCGTGGTGGTGGGTGGCTGGTCTCGGTCGCGGGCGTGCTGGTGAATGTGGCGCACGAGGCTCTCGACGAAGGTGGTGAAGTTGGCCCGCTCCGTGGCGGTGGTGCGGTCGTCGATGGTGTCGGCGATCTCCTCCAGCCAGTACGCGGACATGCCGGAGACGACCAGGCCGTCACGGTGCTCCAGCAGAAGGCGGCCGATCCGGAGCGCGAGAGGGAAGCGCCGCTCCTGTTCGGCCACCCGCGTCCGCTCTGCACGTTCCTCCGCGGCGGCGCGACGCTCATGCTCCCGCGCCACCTCGGGCGTACGGCGCTCCCCCGGGGCGCGGACCTGCTCGGCCTTCAGCCGCCGGGCCTTCTGATAAGCACCCTGTTTCGAGGCCACGGCCAGCGCCTCGGCGAAGTGATGCCACGTCACGCCGGCAGCCCGCCCGTCCTCCAGGGCCTTGAGCTGCCCGATGTCAGCTTGCTCCCGCAGGTGCTGCCACAGCTTCACCCGCAGCACGGCCGCCTCCCCGATCAGACTTCCCGGCACGTTCGCGGGCTGCCTGAGGCCGGCTGCCATCCGCTCCACATGCCGCAGTACGAGGAAGAGCTCGTCCGTGTCGGGGAACTTCTCGAACTCGGGGTCCCCGCCCAGCTCGTGCAGTTCCCGCAACCGGTCCAGGAGCTGAGCGGCGTCGATCGTCCCGAGCCGCAGCGCCGGCCGCTTCTTACGGATCGCTGTCGCCTTCTTCGTCTTCATACCCTCAGTCTTCACGCCCAAGGTGGGTTCCCAAAATGGGAACCCACCGCTGAGCACCCTCCCGTAGCCCCGCTGTGATCGAAGGGCCCCGAAGAGTTCAGCAGGCACACACCTGTCCAGCAGGCTGGCTCTCCGACAACAATTGATCACGGAATACGCAGGTGAGGGGCTCGGCCGCTGCCCCTGGGACCTTGCTCTGGAACGGGTTGGGCATGTTGGTAGGACTTGATGGACTGAGAGGATGAAGATCCTGTCGCCTTGTGTCCTGCGGGCTCTTGAGCGCTTCAATGCCGCCTATCCCTGGGATCACAACGCCCGCTATCACCGCTGGATTTTGCGGCAACTGCCGCAACGCTTCCGTCGCGCCGCGGACATCGGATCGGGCAGCGGTGATCTGGCGAGACTCCTCGCCCGACGTGCCGACTCCGTGACAGCGGTCGACGTCGATCCGGTAATCACCGCCCAGGCCCAGAAGCTGACTCCTGCATCGCTTCCGGTGACCTTCACCGTCGCGGATGCGGTAGCCGATTCCCCCGAAGGTTCCTACGACGTCATCACGTGCGTCGCCGCGGTCCATCACCTGCCGTTCGCCCAAGTACTCACCACCTTCCGCAGTCATATGGCCCCGGGAGGGACCTTGGTGATCGTCGGCTTGTCCCGCGCCCAGACCCCTGTGGACCATGTGCTGGGCGTCCTCGCCATTCCGGCCAACGCCGCCATGGGCTGGCTGAAGAACAAGGGCCGCCCCTCACCACGGCCAACATCCATGACAGCCCCTACTCGCGCAGCGGACATGACCTTCGCCGACATCGTCCGCGAAACCGGAACCCTCCTCCCCGGCGCACGACTCCGACGACGGCTGTTCTGGCGCTACACGCTCGTATGGCATCAGCCCTGAGAGACCTGAGGCTTCTCAGACCATGTAGGTCCTGGGGTGCGCTTCGCTGCGGCCGCCGTGGCACTCACCATGGGCTTCACCCCCGGCGCCTCCGCAGCCGAGCCTGCCCGCACCGCCCCCAGCAGGTCGCTGCCTTGGGATGCCTCTTCTCTCAACAAGCGCTTGCGACCCGCAGCAGACGTTGTGACGCGGGCGGGATCGCCGCTTGCCCTCGGTGCGTACGAGCAGAGGTAGCGGACTTCGGTGCGAGACGGGGCCCAGACATGCTCGTGTGCTGCCGTGCACCGGGCGAGAGGAAGCGCGCTGATCTGTCTGGATGGATGCTCGTCCGACAGCCGCTCGGCAGATCAGGTCGGCGTTCCCCTAGTGATGGCCGCGAATGTCGCCGAGTGCACTGCGGATACAACGCATCTGGCGCTCAACCCGAGCCCGGCCCTGACAACGATGAGCCCTCCCCACCCTCCGTCATCGGTACCGATGCCGCGCACGGTCAGCCGAATCGCGCGATCCGCGACCGACTCCCCCGCAGGAGGGGACGTCGATCCGCCGTGTTCGACCTTCATGCGAGGACGAGACACACCCGCACGCCTCTGATGGACCATCAGAGACAGCCCAAGCCATCAGTAAAGCAAAAGTAAAAAGGCCATCTGACCTGCATGTTCACAAAATCACATACGTTGCTCACTTACTCACTCATCAACTCAGCGGTGCTCGCACTCATCCTTGTCCGACTATCCAGAAGGTCAGGATTTGGCGACGAGAAGGGGTTGCAGATGATTGAACTGGCCGATCCCCTCGTAAACATTGACGCCACATCAGTACCTGATCGTGACACTCGCCGCTATAGACGTGTACTGTCCTGGCTGCACTCATACGAGGGGGCATGCTCGCCTGCATCCCCGCACAACGTAGCGTCGTGATCAGCACGGCACCGTACCCTTCAGGGTGGAGGTCTCATGGAACGCGTCTCTCTTGACGGACTCTCAAGTCGACTCGGCGTCATCAAGTCGTTCTCGGACATGTCTGATCCGGAGGAGATCAGCTCACTGGTCAGCGAGCTCCGCCCTCGACTGAGGAATGTGATCGGAACCACCATCGGTAAGGGTGGCGAGGGGAAGACCACCGTCACAGCGAACCTCGCCTACGTCCTGGCCCAGGCGGAGAAGGCGCGAGCCGACCAAGGGAAGCCCGCGAAGCCCATCCTGTATATCGAGCTGGACAGCAACGGAAACGGCCGCCTCAACTTCGGTGTTCGGGGCATGCCTTTCGATGACGACGGCCTCTCGTTTCTGGATGCGCTGACGGACGACAAGGACTTTCAAGTCATCGAGGGTGTACGTCCGTATCTCGACATGGTGATGTCCGGCCGTCACAACGCCGACATCCCCACCGCAGTGACCAAGCTCCACGACAAGCACGGCGTTTCCGCGTACCTGCTGCTGGCCATTCTGTTGGCCCAGATCTCACACCGGTACCGCTGGATCCTTCTGGACTTCTCACCGGGTGACAAGATGATCCAGCGACTCGGCCTGGCCGCCTGCACCCACCTTCTCGCTCCCATGAAGGGTTCCGACAACGCGGTGATCGAGGGTCTTGGAACCCTTGCGGGGCTCGTACGGCAGGTCCGTCGGCTCAACTCGGAAGTCGCCATCACGTCATTGGTCTTCCTCGGATATCAGCGACGCAATGACGAGCCCACCAGTCAGTTGACCAACCTTCGTGAGAAGATCGGCCTGCTGCTGGACCAAGGAGGGATCGACCGGGGCGTGCTGATCGATGCTTATATTCGCGACGGGGAAACCACAGCCAACCTGGCACGCAACCACGGCATGCCCGCCGGCGAGTTCGCTCAGGCCGCAGCCGGTCTCCTGACGGACCCGGAGTCCGGCGAGCTCTCGGAACGTCCGAGGGACGAGAACGGTCGCCTGGCTGACCCTCAGCGCGCATTCGACATCGCCTCGGACTACACCAACGTCGCCCGTGAAGTGGTCCAGCGCATCCGGCACCGCAATCAGGAGATCCAGGGAGCTGACGCCGCATGACATCCCGTTCGCAGACGCCCAAGGCCGGCCGCACTCCGAAGAAAGCCGCCAAGAAGACTCCTGCCGCGAAGCGCTTCCTCATGCCTCAGGTCGATCTCGGAGGCTTGGGGGGCGGCGACGATGAAGACGACCTTCCTCCCCTCGACCTAGGGCGTTTCGATCGCCCGGAGAAGCCCGCGGACACGCCCGCCGAGCAGGCGCTACCCGCACCGGCCGACCCACCCTCGCGGCAGGAAGCGGAAGAGTCCCCCTCCCCCGCCAAGGCGGCTTCCACTCCGACGGACACGGCAGCCGGCCACGTCTCGGTACCGGAAGTGACAGACACGAAGGTGATTCCGGCGCCTGCGCCGAAGGAAGCACCCGTGAGTACGGTCGTGGAGGAGCCGGCTGTACCGTCTCCCGCGCCCGCCCCTGACAACACCCTCAGCGAGCCGGTGTCGGGGGCTCCGGAGCCTGTTCAGGCCTCGCCGATCGCAACACCGCACGAGGTCGTACACCCACGCCCAACTACTCCTGCAACTGCTTCAGCGCCCGCTGCGCCTCAGCCCACCTTTGAGGCAAAGACGACGGCACCCGCGGACTACGCCCCTGCGGACACGTCGTACCCAGGCACCGAGAGTTCCAGTGCCGCCACCCCCGCTGTCTGGGAAGCCGATCCGTCGCTTCAGCCCGCTCGACGCTGGAGCCCTGCTCCGGGTGGCTCCGCGGTACCCGCGAGGCGTCCCCGGCGTGCGCCGAGCCGTCCGTTCTCGCCCAATGAGTCTCATCAGCGCCGGGACGACCGCCTGAGGGAACTCGTCGGCAGTGCCCCGCGCTACGCGGCCCTGCTGCAGTCGTACGCCGTGGCCCAATCGGGCAAGGAGTCCTACCAGAACCGCAACGTCCAGTTGTACGGGCTGACGGCTCAGGAGCTCGCCGATCGCATCACGGTCGACAAGGCCGTCATGACAGCGGTGAACCTCCCAACGCCCCGTTTCACACCGGCCCATTACATCGACGCCGTCCTCGACCACGCGTTGAGCGGGCTCGACCCCCAGGGCACCAGCCTCCAGACCATGGAGGCCGAGCGCGACATCGTCTGGGCGCTCGCACAGGACGGGCTCGCCTACCGCGACTACGTGAACGTGGATCCCGAGATCGCCGCCATGAAGAAGCCCCGCTCGCAGTGCCCGCTGCGCATAAGGGTCAACCAGCGGTACAGCCGCATGATGGACATCCTCCGCACCATGCCGGAGATCAAGACCCAGCCCTTCGAGATCGCCAGCGCATGCGTCGCCAAGTACCTGGAGGGACTGCAGGCCGAACAGCCGGTCTTCGAGGAGTTCTGGAACCGCAACCTGGTGTCCACCTACGAGTGATCGGCCGAACCCGCAACCAGTGATGAAGTAACGAGAGATGGTGGCGGGGCCCGGGTTTCATCGGCCCCGCCACCGCAGTGAGCGGCCGCGTACACCATGCCCGACCGGGCACACTCACGCGTGGGCCTCGCCCGACGTGTCGAGGAGAGCCAACTCCTGCTCGGCCAGGCGAAGCCCACCGACGGGAATGTTCTCGGCCAGATGAGCCGCGTTGATCGTGCCGGACATGGCCAGCACGTGGCGTCCTCGGTGCAACTTCTGTACGCAGACCACGGCGCGATCGTGAGGGCATCGGCCACATGTCTCGGGCGGACAGCCGAAAGCCCGAGGTGCCGAACGAGATCCGCCTGGGAGACTGCGGCGAGGACGCCGAAGTGCTCACTGCTGGAGGCTGTACCAAGGCCGATGCAGCGCAGGTTCGCGACGCACGGGCGATGGCCGACCACCAGCTGGTGCGCCAGGAAGTGGGCGCACCTGATCGTCCACTACTGCCTGACCGGCATCGTCATGTAGCTCGCCGACGACCATGGCATCGACCCGGACCGTATCTCGTTCGTCAAGGTCCCCAAGCACATCCGCCGCAGTGTGGTCCGCCAGCGCACCGGCACCCCGGCAAGGATCCGAAGGTTCCTGACCTCGCTGGCGGCGAAGGTTCGCCGGAAACTCGGCAATGGGACCCGTCGTCGTGATCAGTGCCGACGAGCAGCAGTTCAAGAGGGAAGGTGCTGTCCGACCCGCCACTCCTGGGGCCGGGAGCGGACCCGGTGCAGCGGCTGATCGCCTACGGCCGTCAACGCGCACCGGCGGGTGCTCGCGGTGCTGCATTGCCTGGAGGCCGGTGGCAGGCCCGAGTGCTGAGAGACGGCGACCGCCGCCGGAGTCGCCGCTCGGTCGGATGAATGAGGGCGATCAAGCGGGAACCTCGCTGGTCATCGAGCGTGATGCCGTGCGTGGACCCGTGCCACGAGCTGTAGGTGAGCCGACCTGACTGGATTGTTGACGACGTGGCGGCCGACGCCGACACCGCGTCGCTCACCTTACAGAGTCTGCCCACCGGCTAATGGGGGACTTCGCCGACGGGCGCGTATGAGGTCGTCGGCCTTCGTAGATGCTGTCTCCCGCCGGGAGGGAGGCATGGGCCGACGAGCGAGGCGAGCACCTTGCGCGGCGGCAGGAACACCCGGCGACCCCGGCGCCGCTTGGTCACCCCCTTGGACCCGCCCTGTAGCTCCTCCGCTGGGGAGACGACTTCGGGGGAGCGCCAGGAGCCAGTGGACTTGACACTCAAGCTAATGATGTTAGCTTTTAGCTAAGGGCAGTAGCTATCTGGGTTCGGAGATCACCATGACTGAGTTTCTGGCCATTGAGGGAAGCGGAACGATCGCCTACGAGGTGACGGGTGCCGGTCCGCTCGTGGTGCTTGCGCACGGGATGGGAGACACACGTGAGGCTTACCGGTTCCTCGGTCCGGCCCTGGTCGGGGCCGGGTACCGGGTCGCGGCGGTGGATCTACGCGGCTGCGGCGAGTCCAGCACGG
The DNA here is from genome assembly GCF_009377185.1 of Streptomyces spongiae. Classification (GTDB taxonomy): domain Bacteria; phylum Actinomycetota; class Actinomycetes; order Streptomycetales; family Streptomycetaceae; genus Streptomyces; species Streptomyces spongiae. The sequence continues at coordinate 13,956 of NZ_VJZC01000103.1, read as the reverse complement.
GGTGGGCGTCCTACACGCGCACCGCGATTGCCGGGGATCTGATCGCGCTCGTGCGCCACCTCGGTGGTCCCGCGGTGCTGGTGGGCCATTCCATCGCGGGCGGCGCGGTGACCATCGCCGCGGCGCAGGCCCCGGAGCTGGTCCGTGCCGTTGTGCAGCTCGCTCCCTTCACCCGCAAGTTGCAGGTCCGGCTCGGCGACCTGCGGGTGGCGAGCTATCGCCGCGGCGCAATCCACCTGGCCGGAATGACCCTTTTCGGCAGTAGGCGCCAGTGGGCCAAGTATCTCGACGCCGCGTATCCCAGCATCAAGCCGGCGGACTGGGACGCGCGAACGGCCCAGCTCATGACGCTTTTCAAGGAGCCGGGACGGATGAAGGTACTGCAGAAGATGGGCACGACCTCTCCTGCCGATGCCGGCGAGCAGTTGGGGAACGTCGCCTGCCCGGTGCTCGTCGTGCAGGGCAGCGCGGACCCCGACTGGACTTCGCCCCGAGCCGAAGGCGAAGCAATCGTGGCCGAACTGCCCAGCGGCCTGGGCCGCCTGGAAATGATCGACGGCGCCGGACACTACCCGCACGTGCAGTTCCCGCAGCAGACCCTCTCCGTGGTCCTGCCGTTCCTGGCGCCGCTCACCTTGGCGGAAGACAGTGCCCGTGCCTAGGGCGGGCCTGGACGCGGCCACGGTCGTCGCGGCCGGCGCGGAACTCGCGGACGAGATCGGCTTCGCCGAACTGACCATGGCGCGACTGGCCGAGCGGGTCGGCGTCAAAGCCCCGTCGCTGTACAAACACGTCGCTGGCCAGGACGACCTCAACCGTCGCATCGCCGCCCTCGCCCTCGCCGAGGTCGCCGACACCCTCGGCACCGCCATCCAGGGACGCTCGGGTCGTGACGCGCTGGGCGCCGCAGCACGGGCGCTGCGCCGATACGTCCTCGATCACCCCGGCCGTTACGCCGCGACCGCTGGTCTCACAGCAACCGGGCCGGAGGACCCCATTGCCATCGCCGCAGCGCAGGGAATCGCTCCCTTCGCAGCGGTCCTGCGCGGCTACGACATTACTCCCGACCAGATGCCGCACGCGCTCCGCTCGCTGCGCAGCGTCTTCCACGGCTTCGCCACACTGCAGGCCACCGACAGCTTCCAGTGGTCGGCCGACGTCGATGACAGCTTCGACTGGCTCATCGACCTCGTCGACCGCGGCCTTCGCGCGACACCCGCTCCCTGAACCTGCTCAGCACAGGCGGATCGTGCAGGCCTCCGGTCCCCGGCTGAGGCTCTGGGCGAACGTGCCCACAAGCTCCTCGGGCCGCCCGGCCCGGAAGAAGCATCGGCGGCCCTGCGGCCACGGTGTGAGTACTCCTCAACGAGTCCGGCGGGGGCGATGAACCTTCCGGTCGGCGAGGGTTGCCGGGTGAAGTCGGGTGCGGCGGCCGGACCGGAGCGACTTCGGGGTGGGAGCCGTCAAGCCGCAGGGACATGGTACGCACCTCCCTGAGAGGGAAGAGCACGGGATCCTGCTTGGGGGGCCACGCCTTAGGAGAAGTGGACCGGTTACCCACAAGGGGCACTTGCCGCGGCCGGTTGTCCACAACACGCGGTTGGACTGAACCTTCCTCAGTCCAACCTAGGGATGCAGTCGCTTCAGTCGCTGCCGGGTTCCATGACTTCTTCACACATCAGAAAGAAGTGACTTGCGTCACATAATCTTGATTCGGAGTGCTGCCCAGGAAGGCGGCGTTAAGCCGCTCTCTGGTCGCTGAGGGTTGGGGTCCTATGGGGGCAGCGACTCAAAGGCCAGCGACTGGAGTGCGTTCGGTCGCTGCTTCAGTCTCAAGAGAAACCGCAGGTCAGTCTGGGGGCTATCGCCGTGCAGCGACTGAAGCGACTCAAGGTCCCTATATATCAAGGACTCCTGTGCGTGTGCGTGTGTGTTATATATAGGAGCCTTCAGTCGCTTCAGTCGCTGTTTGGTCTGGCTTAGGGCTTTGACCTGCAAGTATTCAGAAGCGACTGAACAGCTACCGAAACCGCCTCAGTCGCTGGCCTTCGGTCTCGGTCGCTGAAGCCCTGCCTCGGGCCGACGACCCCCCGCCGACACGGCCGGAATCTGATTCGGATCTGCTCCCTCCCCCGCCCGGTCAGGTTCGCTAGTCTGTGCCCGTTACTGAGTCGCTTCGGTCGCTGGTGTGGGGTGTGAGTGTCTGCTGAGCTGGGGGTTTCGCACAGCGACTCACGGCAGCGAGCCGTCGTGCGCCCGGCGGAGGCCATCGCGCAGTGGTGCGCTCGCAGGGGTTGGCCGGTCTTCCCCCTGGCCGCGGGTGCCAAAACCCCCGTCGCGAACTGCCAGGCCTGTCGGGAAAACGCCCACTTGGTCACCGACTGTCCCTGTCTGCGCACCGGACGGGGGTGTCACGGTTTCCACGCGGCGACCCTCAGCCAGGAACGCATCCAGCAGTGGTGGGGCCCGCACCCTGAGTACGGCGTCGGCGTCTCCTGCGGCCCCGCGGGCCTGCTGGTCGTCGACATCGACGCGCACACCGCCGAGCAGCCCGCCAGGGACAGGCTCCTCCCGGGCATCCCCATCGGGGACCAGGTCGATCTCACCGGACTGGCCAACGGTTTCCACACGCTCGCGGTCCTCGCCGCGCTCAGGGGCCAGGCCAGCCCGGCCGATGACGCCACGACCCTCCGGGTGCGCACGCCGTCCGGGGGCATGCACGTCTGGTACCGGGTCACCGGCCCCCGCCACTGGCTCTCGTCAGCCGGGAGCAGTCCCCGCAGAGCCCTGTCCTGGCAGGTCGACATCCGTGCCCAGGGGAGCTACATCATCGCTCCCGGTACCACCACGAAGCGGGGCCCCTACGTCCCTGTCGGCGTCGTCCGTGAACCGGCACCGCTCCCCGTCTGGCTGGCGCAGGAGCTGCAGCGCACCGGTCACCTTCCCACCGCGAGCATCCCGGCACCCCGGCCTGTCCCTCCACGGGCCCAGCAGGCCGTTCTGGCGGCCGGGGGCGGCCGCAGCGCGGTTCAGTCGTTCCTGGCCTCCGTACTGGCCGACATCAAGGCCTGTGGCCAGGTCGAGGAAGGAGCCGGCTTCTCCGAGGTCCTCAACCGGGCCGCCTACACCCTGGGCGGTCTCGTCGCCGCAGGACGCCTTTCCCAGGAAGAGGCTGAACGGACATTGACGGAGACGGCCTGTGTGGCCCGTCCGGGACAGGAGAGGCGGATCGACCAGATCATCCGCAGCGGCCTCTCCGCAGGCCTCAAGAGGCCCCTCTACGCCACGGGGAGGCACCCGTGAGCTCCCCTCGTCCGGAGACCCTCTTCGAATTCGACGCCGAAGCCGTCGCCGCCCAGATCCGCGCTCAGGCAGCGGTGCCCCTGCCGGCGCAGACGACTCCGGAACGCACGGGTGGGGAGACGACGGCCAACGGGCTGCTGCCCGACACTCTCTCCGACCGCGGCAACGCCAAACTCTTCGTCAAGCTGTACGCGAACGACTACCGGCACGTCCCCGGCATCGGCTGGTACAGATGGGACACCACCCGCTGGCAGATCGACGAGGACGACACCGTTCTGTGGGCGGCCGGCGACCTCGCGGAGAACATCGCCACCCATGACCCGCGGGGACTCTTCACTACCACAGCGCTGCAGCAGCACCGCCGTCGGGCTCTGTCGACCACAGGCATCAACGCCATGCTCATGCAGGCCAAGTCGGCCCCCGGCATGGTCCTCAACGCCTCGCGTCTGGACGCCGACCCCTACGCTCTGTGCACCCCCCATGGAGTCGTCGACCTGCGTACCGGGCTGGTCAAGGCACCGGATCCGAACAAGGACTTCCACTCCCGTTCCACGACCGTCGGCCCGCAGACGATGCCGACTCCGCGCTGGGACCGCTTCCTGGCCGATACCTTCGGGGACAACGCCGAGGCCAGGGAGGTCATCGACTACCTCCATCTGCTGCTCGGGTACTCCGTCACCGGCGACGTCGGCGGTCAGGTTCTGCCGTTCCTCTTCGGCTCGGGCAAGAACGGCAAATCCGTCCTCATGGACGTGCTGATGAAGGTCCTGGGGGACTACGCCGACGCCGCCCCGCCAGGATTCCTGATGGCCAAACCGTACGAGGGACACCCCACGGACCTTGCCGAGCTGCACGGCCGGCGGGTGATCGTCTGTTCCGAGGTCAAACCGGGCGACAAGTTCGACGAGGCCCGCGTCAAGCACCTGACGGGCGGGGAGCGGATCAAGGCGCGTCGTATGCGCCAGGACTTCTTCAGCTTCGAGCCCACGCACAAGCTCTGGCTCCTGGGCAACCACCGGCCGGAAGTCGGTACGGGTGGCTTCGCGTTCTGGCGTCGAATGCGGCTGGTTCCCTTCGAGCGTGTCGTCCCCGACAGCCGGAAGATCGACAACCTCGCCGACATGCTCGTCACCGAGGAAGGCCCGGGCATCCTCACCTGGCTCATCGACGGCGCACGCCGGTACCTCGGCAGTGACCGTGACCTCACCGGTCCGGAGCGTGTTCGTATCGCCACCAGCGCCTATGCCGAGACCGAGGACCACACCAGCCGTTTCTACGAGGAGCGTTGCTGCCTCGGGCCCGAGCTGCGGGCCGAACAAACAGCCCTCTACTCCGAGTACAAGACGTGGTGTCAGAATGAAGGAGCACCGGCCATGTCTTCGCGAGCCTTCGCGGCCCGCACCCGCGAGCTGGTCGGGCTGGCCTCACCCAAGGAGATGATCCTGTCCAACCAGCGCAAGCACTACCCGGGCATCGGACTGCTCAGTGAAGACGAGAGGGACGCCAGGTCATGAGTTCCTTGATCAGTGTGGATGAGATCAGCCATGAGACGGAGCTGATCTGGCTGGAGGACATCGCCACGCTGGACTATGTGAGGCAGAGCCTGGACCGGTTGCCCACCCGCCAGGGCAGGCCCGCGTACCACCGGGACGGTCGCATGGTCGGCTACGCGCTCCTCGGTCCCCAGGCCAAGCCCTCCCGGGCCTCCGGCACCTTCCGTCGCCGTGTCTTCTGGGTGCTGCCCCATGACCGGGACGCGGAGCCCGACGGCCTGTACGCCAAGAGCGCCCCGGCCGAGGCGGTGGACCCCCGCACTCTCGAACCCCGGGTGAAGGGCTACAAGACCGAGCGATCCGGGGGCGGACCGCCCTCCACGGCCATGCGGGAACTGGGCATAACGCATCCACTGTGACGGCGGCGGACACGCTGCGGCGTTGAACAGGGGACTCACTCACCTTGCTGAGAGAGTCCCCTTTGTCGTTCCCGGGTGAGGAAGGACGGCCCTGCTCACCAGCCGTAACGTATGTCACGCGAGCGACTCCGTCACTTGACTTTAGCGACTGATAAAGTCCAATGAGTGAAGCGGCTTGTGTCTCGTGGACTGTCCTCGCACGGCCGATCCTGCGCCGCCGCTTCCCGAATCTCCGCGATCGCAAGGACGCGTCGGGGAGCCCGGACCTTCTGCTCCTTGGGAGTTCGTCATGGCTGTCCTGCTGCACAGGCTGGGTCATCTCGCCTTCCGGCATCGCAAACTGGTGCTGGCCATCTGGCTCGCGGTACTGGCCGCTCTGATCGCGTGCGTCAGCGTGTTCGGTGCCAAGCTCGACGATCGGTTCACGGTGCCGGGCACCGAGTCGCAGCGCGCGCTCGACACGCTCGGCAAGACGCTTCCCGAGGCGTCGGGGGCCAGCGCCCAGATCGTTCTGACCGCCCCCAAGGGGCACCACATCACCGACGCGGTCTATCGGGGGACGATCTCGCACGTGGTCGAGGAGGCGACGAAGGCCCCCCAGGTCAGCGCCGTCGTGGGGCCCACCGTTTCGGGAGCTGTGTCGGCCGACCGCACCACGGCGATCGTGCAGGTGCAGTACCCCGTGCAACGGGCCGAGGTCCATACGGCTTCCCGGGACGCGATCGAGGACGTCGCGAGTACGGCCACGCGGGACGGGTTGAAGACCTCCGTGGGCGGCTCGGTGTACGGCAGCAATGGCGTCCACGTGGGCCCGTCCGAGATCATCGGAGTCCTGGTCGCCGTCATCGTCCTCGTCGTCACCTTCGGTTCCCTGCTCGCGGCGGGAATGGCGCTCGGGCCCGCCCTCATCGGCGTGGCCGTGGGGCTGGCGGGGCTGCTCGCTCTCAGTCCGGCACTGAGCATCTCCTCGACCGCCGTCACGCTGGCCCTCATGCTCGGCCTGGCGGTGGGCATCGACTACGTCCTGTTCATCCTCACCCGACACCGTCAGCAACTGGCCCGGGGGAGCAGTCCCCAGGAGTCCGTGGCCCTTGCCACCGGCACGGCGGGCAGCGCCGTGGTGTTCGCGGGCAGCACCGTGGTGATCGCCCTGTCCGCGTTGAGCGTCATCGGCATCCCGTTCCTCACCACCATGGGCCTGGGCGCCGCCGCGGCCGTGCTCGTCGCCGTCCTCGCGGCCATCACGCTGGTTCCCGCCCTCGCCGGATTCGCCGGCGCCAAGCTGGCTCCCAAGCCCGGCAGCCGAGCCGCCCAACGGGCGGCCGACCCGGACGGGCCCGCCGGCAAGACCACCCTCGGCGCCCGCTGGATCCAGAAGGTCGTGGCCAAGCCCGTGCTCTCGGCCCTGGGTGTCGTGGGCATCCTGGTCGCCCTGGCCCTGCCCGCGGCGGATCTGAAGCTGGCCCTGCCCGACAACGGTGCTGCAGCTCAGGGTTCCACCGAACGCAAGGCGTACGACACGATCGGGGACGAGTTCGGCCCCGGATTCAACGGTCCCCTGCTCATCCTGACCAAGACCGACCACGGCTCCGGGGAGCAGTCGGGCACGAAAGTCGCGCAGGAACTGCAGCGCTTCAAAGGTGTCAAGGCCGTGCTGCCGCCTCAAGCCACCGAGGACCCCCGGCAGTCCGTCGTACAGATCATCCCCGAGTCAGGGCCCGAGAGCTCGCGTACGAGCCAGCTGGTGAGCGACATTCGCAAGGCGGCGCCCGAGATCCGTGACGCCACCGGGGCCTCCGTCGCCGTCACCGGCGCCACCGCGGTCAACATCGACGTCTCCGACCGGCTCAGCGACTCCCTGTTGCCCTTCATCGCGATTGTCGTCGGACTCAGCCTCGTCCTGCTGACGATCGTGTTCCGCTCGCTGGTCATCCCGCTCAAGGCCGCCGTGGGATTCTTGCTGTCGGTGGGCGCGTCGCTCGGCCTGGTCGTGGCCCTGTTCCAGTGGGGCTGGCTGGCCGATGTGTTCGGCATCCCCCACACCGGGCCCGTGGTGAGCTTCCTGCCGATCATTCTGATCGGTGTGCTGTTCGGACTCGCCATGGACTACGAGGTCTTCCTCGTCTCGGGGATGCGCGAGGAGTGGGTGCGCACCGGCCGGGTCCGGGACTCGGTGACCAACGGCGCTCGCCACAGCGTGCGGGTCGTGACCGCCGCGGCACTGATCATGTTCACCGTTTTCGCCGGGTTCTTCCCCCTCGACGATCCGTTGATCAAGCCGATCGCCTTCGCACTCGCCGTCGGAGTGGCCATCGACGCCTTGGTCGTCCGGTTGACCCTCGTGCCGGCGGTTCTCGCTCTGGCGGGGCGACACGCATGGTGGTTGCCGAAGTGGCTGGACAAGGTTCTGCCCGACCTCGACATAGAGGGAACGAAACTCGAGACAGAAGGGACAGAACCCGAGCAGGCTGCGTCATCGAGGGCCGGAGAACCCCGACCGGTCTCCTGAATCAAAGATCACGTGGGGGTCCGGTACAGCGGTTCACGAACTTCGTACCGGCCCTCACTCTTTGCGCGGTCACCCCCGTAAAAATACGCATGGCGCAGTTCGTGGGGCGGCGGCGATGCTTCTGCCATGGAGTTCTGGCGGACCCTTTGTGGCCCGAGTACGTATGTCGCCTTGAGTGTCGAGGGCGTCTCGGCACAGGCCGGTCCCTGCGTCGGACGGCGAGTCTCCGTGGTGTTGTGCTCACTCCAGGTCTGTTTGTGCTGGCTGATCCGCCAGATCCTCGCACTCGGGTCGACCGAGACATCCCCACAAGGATCATGAGTATGAACCCGCCGTTCGCTCCTTTCGCTTTTGGATGCCGCACCAGTGTGTTCACCCACCATCGGCTCCACGATGTCCTGACCATTCTGGCCGACCTCGGTTACGACGGGCTGGCCCTCTCTCTCGACCACAATCACCTCGACCCCTTCGCTTCGGATCTGCCGCAGCGCGTCGACAGCATCGTCCAGAGGCTCAGGTGGCACGACCTCAGCCTGGTCGTGGAGGCCGATGCGCCGTTCCTTCTCGATCCATGGGACAGGCACCAGCCGACCATGATGGACGCCGGAGCGTTGGCCAAGTCCCGCATCGAGATGCTGCTTCAGTCCGTGCATCTCGCGGCCGACCTCGGCGCCGAGACTGTCAAGCTGGTCAGTGGGCCGACGCCCGCGGGCCTGTCGGAGGCGGAGGCGTGGCACAGGCTCACGCGAGGCATCGAAGCGGTGCTGGCCCTTGCCGAGAGGTACGGCATCTCGCTCGCCCTGGAGCCGGCACCGGGGATGTCCGTCGACACGTTGGGGCGATTCCTGGAACTGGTCGAGCGGGTCGATCACCACCAATGCCTCGGGCTGGCCCTGGACTTCGGGAATCCTTCCGTGTGGGAAGGCAAAGAACTCGCCGCGTATTTGGACGGGATCGCCTCGCGGCTGGTCCATGTGCAGATGGCGGGTTCGGACGACGACAACAGCGTGCTGGCCGCCCTGCGGGACATCGAGTACCGAGGCCTTGTCTGCGCCGATCTGTCAGCCGGCTCCCTGGACGCCCCACAGGCCGCCCACCGAGCTCTTGAGCAGATGTGCATAGCTGTGATGGATCTTCCTCCTGCCGCTGTCGTCGACGAGGAGCCCTTGCGGACGGGGCCAGTTGCCGAATCGAACGGACTCTCTGCCCCCCTTTCCGTCGCGTCCCTCCTCTCCATGGGATTGGAACCGTCCGCTCAAGCATGGCTGAATGAGGCGGTCGTTCGAGTGGCCATGGATCCGGGCGTGATCGTCGAACTCTTTTCCGAGGCGGGGAGCCGTTGTGGGCAGGCTCGCCTGAACGGGTTGTGGACCGCTGGCGAAGCCGCCCGGGTCCTGCTCCTGTCCACACTGCCCCTGGGCGGCGAGGAGTTGGCGGCCTCGGTCGGGGACCTCTACCGGCAGGGTGGCCAGCCGGAACAGCGGGCCGTACTGCGTGCCTTGGACGTGCTGGACAGTGAGGAAAGGCGTCTGTCCGGGCACGGACTGGGCGAGTGTGCCCTGCCGCTGATCCATGAGGCGCTGCGGAGCGACGACATGGCACTCGTCGAAGCCGCGATAGGGGAGTACGCGGCGAATCATCTTCCGGCCGAGGAGTACAGCCAGGCCGTGCTGGCATGTGTGCAGCATGAGATCACCCCTGACGGCGTCTCGAAGTTCTGTGAGGCGGCCCGGTACGAGATACCCGGGGACCGTGATGCGGCGCGCAGGGTCCCTCTCGCGCCGCAGCACCTCTCCTGGTCTGCCCGCTCCACAGTCGCCACCCTCCTGCAGCATCTGTTCGACCAGGACCGATCAGCAACGGAGGACGGGCCTTCCTCGACACCTGGGGGCTCGGAACCGTCTCAGGCTCGATGAGAGCAGGCCATCGACGCCGGGTGGTGCGCGGTCGCCGACGACCGCGCCAGTGCTCTTCGCCGGTCGTCGGCCTTGCTGGTCCGAGGCCGATTCTTCCCCGTCACCGAGAGCGTGGTGCTGACGCGGAACTCTCGGCACCGGCCTTGGGGAACATCGGTACAGCGGTTATCGGTGAGAACGATCATGGTCCGATTGGCAGGGTGCTGACCCGGTTCTCGTACTCGCGGCGGGCCTTGCGCTGGGCTGGGACCGCTGGGGCGCCCTAGGCGCCGTCGAGCGGCTAGCAGCGGGCAAGGAGCCCGCGGTGCACTGCGGGGACGGCGGTGACGCGCAGGGTGTAGCCCTGGCCGCGCCGTACGGTCGCCCCCTGGCCGAGCGCGGCGCGCTCGGCGGGCTCCAGCTCGGCGGTGCGGAGGTAGTCGGCGACCTCGCCCGGCATGTCGAGGGTGATCGGCAGCTCCGGGGCGGGTGCGTCCTTCTCGATGGCGGTGTGGTCGGGCAGGAGGTCGGCGACGGCCGTACGGATCACGCCGCGGCTGACGCCGTGGTCGCGGGCGAGGGCGGTGATCGAGCGGTTCTCCAGGTACGCGGTGCGCACGGCGCCGGTCTTGTCGGCCGCCACGGCGGGGCGGCGTCCGCCCTCGCTGCCCTTGCCATCGTTTACCGACAGGCGTATCGCCTCTCAAGTCTCAGCCGAGGCTGGTCCCTGGCCGACCGAATCGAGCAGCAGTGAGGTTGCTTGCCACTGCCCCCTGAGGCAGCCGTCATACCTTGCTGCGGTATCCGGCAAGGAGGAGGGCGACCATGCCCTTGGCGTCGGCCTGATCGTAGTCGGGGCCGGTGATGCAGAGGTTTCCGATGGCGCGCATGAGCGTGTAGGCGGTGACACCGGGGCGAAGTTCGTCGGCGGCAGCGCAGGCGTCCAGCAGCGTCGCGCAGGCCGGGACCAGGGTGTCGAGCATGAGGGCGTGGAGGTTCTCCAGTCCCGGATCTCCGGCCCCCAGCGCCGCGCCGAGGCCGTGCTTGGTCACCAGGAAGTCCACGAACGCGTCCGTCCACAGGGTCAGAGCGGTGAACGGCGAGGCGGATTCCTCAAGGAGCCCGGGCGCGAGAGCGGCACAGGCGTCGATCTGGTGCCGGTAGACGGCGGTGACGAGGTCCGCGCGGGTCGGGAAGTTTCGGTAGACCGTGCCGACACCGACGCCGGCGCGTTGGGCGATGTCGCGGACGGGTGCCTGGATGCCCTGCTCGACGAAGACCGCCGCAGCAGCCTCCAGTACGCCGCTGCGGGTGCGCTGAGCCTGTGCTTGGCGTACCCCGACCGACTCCGGCACGGATGGCTCCCTTTGCTCGCGGAACAATGTTCCGCTAGTTTGGCGGAACGGTGCTCCGCCAAATTATGGCATCCCGGTACTCCTAGAAAGTGCAGGACCCTCATGTCCTCGTCCCACTCGCTCAGCCAGCAGATCGTCTCGGTCAAGCCCATCGTTGCTCCCTCGCCCGGGCGCGGCCTTGACCTTCGGCTAAAGGTCACCGCACCCCGGTCGGGCCGGAACCTGCCTGTGATCGTTTTCTCCCACGGGAACGCGTGGTCACTTGATGGGTACGAGCCCCTCGTCGACCGGTGGGCCGCCGCCGGATTCGTCGTGGTGCAGCCCACCCACCTGGACTCCCGGCGCAACGCCATCGCCTGGGACGACCCGCGCTTCGCTACCATCTGGCGCGTGCGGATCACCGACCTGCACGCAATCCTCGACCACCTCGCAGACGTCCTGGCCCAGGCCGGCCTGGAGACCCGCGCCGACCGTGAGCGCACTGCCGTGGTCGGTCACTCCTGGGGCGCCCAGACCGCGGGCGCCCTCCTCGGTGCGCGCGTGCTGGACGCCGAGGGTGTTGTGGGAGAGGACTTCTCCCACTCCGCGGTTTCGGCCGGCGCGCTGATCGGGGCGACGGGAACCGGCGACTCCCTCACCCCGTTCGCCGCCGAGAACCTTCCGTTCATGAAGCCGGACTTCTCCACCATGACCACCCCGGCCCTGGTCGTCGCGGGCGGCAAGGACGACTCGCAGCTCTCCACCCGCGGGCCGGAGTGGTTCACCGACGCGTACCACCTCAGCCCGGCGCCCAAGAGCCTGCTCAGCATCACCGAGGCCGAGCACACCATGGGCGGAATCGCCGGCGAGAAGGTCGCCGAGACCACCGACGAGGACCCCGCCCGTGTCGCCCTCATAGCCGACGCGATCTCCGCCTACCTCCGCGCAGCCCTCGACCTCGACGACGCCGAGTGGACCGCCCTCAACAGCACCGCCGAAGGCAGCGACGGTACCTGGAGCCTCGCCAGCAAGTGAGCTCAGCCTGACCGCCGGGGCACACTCGGCGGTCAGCTCTTCCACGGCTGCTACTCGGTCGGCGACGACCGTCTGTGGGGCGTCAACCGTCGCCAGAAAGGTGCCGGGAACACGCTGGCCGCGCTCAAGTCGATCCGCGCCGCCCGGTCCGACGGCGCACCGATCTACGTGATCATGGACGACCTGTCCGCCCACAAGGGCACCGCCATCCGCCGCTGGGCGAAGAAGAACAAGGTCGAACTGTGCTTCACCCCGACCTACGCCTCGTGGGCGAACCCGATCGAGGCGCACTTCGGACCGCTGAGACAGTTCGCCATCGCCAACTCCAACCACCCCAACCACACGGTGCAGACCAGAGCCCTCCACGCCTACCTGCGCTGGCGCAACGCCAACGCCCGCCACCGCGACGTCCTGGCCGCCGAACGCAAAGAACGTGCGCGCATCCGCAGCGAGAAGGGAACCCGCTGGGGCGGACGCCCCCTCAGAACCGCAGTTTGAACATAACGTCACACCCACGCGGTCGTGGCACAAGTCGGACTGATCGGCTATGTAGGCACTCGCACAAGGTCTTGGAGCAGGCTGCGGGTCAGGCAATGGGACGAGCGCCCCACGCGTTCTGGAGAGCTGTCTGCACGTCCTTCCCGAGAACGGCGTGCGTCCTCCCGCCTGGCAGGGTGGGCAACTCAGCCCAGTGAGTCACGGTTTCAGCACTGGTAAGGCCGTAGGGCAAACGGACGATCCCGTCAGAGTCGACGAAGCAGTCTCTGTGCTCTGCCCCGTCCTCACTCCAGTGCAGAGTCGTGAAGTACATCGGCCTCACCAGCCAAAATTCCTCCCCCAACGCCGTATCGGACTCAGTGACGCTGTCAGCCGGATACCGACCCGTGATCGCTGCTGCCACCGGTGTACCACTCCGAGGCAGTCTGTCGCGTGCGTCAACCCACGTCACCACGGTGTTCAGATTCGTCATCTCCACCCTCACTCAGGCACTCGGCAAGTCCTCTTCTGCCCATATGCCGACCCAACGGCATATGGGCAATGCCCGACCTCGGCACCCGGCAAGACCGCTCGGCGTTCACGAAGGTTGCTTGAGACGGAACGAGCACGGCATCAAGAGATCCGCGACACCCTCCCTCCCTCTCCAGACTTACGCGCCCCCAGCGGCCGGATCAGACATCACCGCACGTCCAACCGCCATAACCAACCAACTCGGCGAACCTACGTGGTCACAGCAGTAGATAGCCATGATCGTTCTCACCGATAACCGCTGTACCGATGTTCCCCGAGGCCGGGCACCAACTGGCGAGCCCGGGGATCGCCCACACCCTCCTGATGCCTCAGGCCTACGGCAAGGGCATCGTCATGCCGGTCGAGGCCCTGCGGCCGGCCACCCCGAAAGCTTCCGCGCGGCACCCGCCGAGGCAAGGCGCACCTGCCTCCCCCCGTGGAGAGAAGCCACACCGCGGACACATCGCCACCCGGCCTGTGTCTTCGACGCCATCCCGGCTCTCCCAGCCGGCCACACGACATCATCCGGCCGAAGCCGACCGACACCACGTCACCGTGCACGCCCTGCCCGACATCGTGTACATCAACGAGTAACTGGGGCACGCCGCGCAGGCCTTCCACCCGTCTGCCCCCGCCGAGACCGGAGCCCCGGTCGCCGGACACCCGATCACGAGCCCGCACGGCCGGCCTGCGCGTGCCGCCGACAACACCGCGCTGGGCCTCCGGCCGATTGTCTCGTCGAGGAGTACTTCTGTCCGCCGGCGTCCGCAGACGTCCGCAGGCCCAGCGGCGGATGAGGGGGTCCTCTCGCCGCTGGGCCTGGGTTCGCGTCGATCCCCGTCCCCACGGGTTCGGCGCCTCGGGCCACCTCCGCTCGCGCGGCCCGGCTTCCTCGGGCGGCGCTGGTGCGGACGCCGCCCGAGGGATTCAGGGGTGTGCGGGGGCGGGGAGCCGCTGTTC
>NZ_VJZC01001030.1 GCF_009377185.1 Streptomyces spongiae | reverse complement strand
GTGCGGGGACTGTGCGGGGGTGTGGGCCGCGGACGCGGTCCGCGGATCGGCGTCACCCGGCCTGGGCACAATGGCCCATATGGCCTCCACGACCTCTCCCGCGTTGACCATCGGCTTCGACCTCGACATGACCCTGATCGACTCGCGCCCCGGCATCCACGCCTGCTACCAGGCGCTCTCCGAGCGGACGGGCACATACGTCGACGCCGACCTGGCGATCAGCCGGCTCGGGCCACCGCTGGTGGAGGAACTCGCGAACTGGTTCCCCGAGGACCGGATCGCGGCCACGGCCGACCTCTACCGTGAGATGTACCCCACAGTCGCCATCACCCCGACGCCCGCGCTGCCCGGCGCCCGCGAGGCGGTCCGGGCCGTCCAGGAGGCGGGCGGCCGGGCGATCGTCGTCACCGCCAAGTACGAGCCGAACGCCAAGCTCCACCTCGAACACCTCGGCATCGAGCCCGACGCCGTGATCGGCGACCTGTGGGCCGAGCAGAAGGCGCTGGCGCTGCGCGAGTACGACGCGGCCGTGTACGTCGGCGACCACACCGGCGACATACGCGGCGCGCGCACGGCCGAGGCGTACTCCCTCGCCGTGGCCACCGGGCCGTTCGAGGCGGAGGAGCTGCGCGCGGCGGGCGCGGACGCCGTCCTGCCGGACCTGACCGCGTTCCCGGCCTGGCTGGAGGACTACCGCGGGACGGCGGCCTGACCGCCGCCCGTGCTGCCTGTGCTGCTCGTGCCGTCCGTGCCGCGGGCGCGGCGGCGGCCCGCCGCGATCGACTGGAGGACGCCCGCCCCGGCGATCAGGAATCCGACGCCCATGAGCATGCTCAGTCCGAACATGTAGGTCGGGAAAGGCGTCGTTCCGAGCAACAGCGGGGCCACCGTGACGAGTGTGGCCACGGCACCGAGGAAGAACACGACGGAACCGGCACGGATCAGTCGGTCACCGGGTTCGGCGGAATTCGTTTGGGTTTTGTCACGCACCCGACCAGGGTAGTTCCAGCGCGAAGAGAACAGCCGGGTGACGTCTTGTCACCGGACTCCGGAGCATTAGCCTTGGTACCGGCGGGTCCCGGCGACCCGCTGTACTGCTATACAGAGCCGTTTTCGCACACTGTTCCGCCAGTTTCCCAACGAGCCATCCGGCTCCGACACACCGAGGACGAGGTCGCACCCATGCCGACGGGCAAGGTCAAGTGGTTCAACAGCGAGAAGGGCTTCGGCTTTCTCTCCCGCGACGACGGCGGCGATGTCTTCGTCCATTCCTCGGTCCTGCCCGCCGGAGTCGATGCTCTGAAGCCGGGCCAGCGCGTGGAGTTCGGCGTCGTCGCGGGGCAGCGCGGTGACCAGGCGCTTTCCGTGACCATCCTGGACCCGACGCCGTCCGTGGCGGCGGCGACGCGCAAGAAGCCGGACGAACTGGCGTCCATCGTCCAGGATCTGACGACCCTTCTCGAGAACATCACGCCGATGCTGGAGAAGGGCCGCTACCCCGAGAAGACCTCCGGCAAGAAGATTGCGGGCCTGCTGCGCGCGGTCGCGGACCAGCTGGACGTCTGACTCGCTTTTACGGGAAATCAAGCGCGTTCCGGCCGAAGGGCTGTTGTCGCC
>NZ_VJZC01001029.1 GCF_009377185.1 Streptomyces spongiae | reverse complement strand
TTCCCCAACTGCACCAGATGCCCGAACGGCGCGAACCCCACCACCAGCCCGACCAGCCCCAGCACCGCGAACCGGCTCCGCCACGGCACCCCGTGCAGCCGCAGCGCGCACGCCCACCCGAACACCAGGAGCCCGGTCACCACCGCCGGCACCAGCACCCGCAGCACGTCCGGCTCCACGAACACCTGCGGCAACGCCGCCGGCACCGCGCTGGGGAAGTAGAGGAAGCGCTGATCGTCGTAGGGCGACCCACCGTGCCAGAACACACGTGCCGCCCGCACGACGAAGGCGTTGTCCATGCCTCCGTCCACCGACAGCCGCGCCACGCTTCCCACCAGCGCGCACAACACCGCCCCCAGCGCCGCCCACGCCTGCCAGGACGCCCGCCCCACGGCCCACCCGGACCACCACACCCGACCGTCCTGACGCCGCTGAGGCCGACCGGAGCGACCAGCAATACCCTTTTCATCCACATTCATTCAGGTCACGCTAGGGGCTCAAGTGCCTCAAGGGACTGAACAGCACACCCCAACGGCTGTCTAAAATGCGGTCCATGAGTTTTGGGCAAGGGGAGCCTCAGTGGGACCCGTGGAAGCCGGGTTCTGAGCAGCCGCGGTGGTCGGGCCAGGACAGCCAGACCCCTGACTGGGCCGCGCTCGCTGAGGCGTCCGAGACGCGCAACAAGCGGCGCCGCGTGCTGTTCATAGTCGGCGGGGCCTTGGCCACGGTCGCGATCGGCGCCGCCGTCGCGGTGGCCGTCGTCTCCGCGGACGGTGACAGCGAGGCCGCGAACAGACCGACCAACGACCTGCCGGCCACCGCGGACATCCCGAGCGCGAGCGACTCGCCCGCGCCGTCCTTCGCGCCGACGTCGGCCCCGCCCCCGCTGGACCCGAAGGACTTCATCGCCAGCGCGAAGAAGGACACGGCCCCGCTCAGTGCGGACAGCCTGTTCCCGGGATCGCAGCTCACGATGGGCGAGTCCGTCTACAAGAAGGGCGCCACGTCCTCCACCAACGACTGCGCGTCGGCGGTCCAGGGCACCCTCGACAAGGTCGTGGCGGACAACGACTGCACCCGCGTCATGCGCGTCACCTACAGCAAGGACGGCGTCGCGGTCACGGTCGGCGTGGCCCTCTTCGACACCGAGGCGCAGGCGGCGAAGGCCAAGAAGGACGCCGACAAGAAGAGCATCGTCACCTCGCTCTCCGGTGGGGGCGTACCCGCGTTCTGCCGTACGGCGATCTGCCGCTCGACGACCAACTCGTACGGCCGCTACGCGTACTTCACCATCGCCGGCTTCACCAACGGCAAGGACGTCACGGAGAACGACTCCGCGGTGTTCTCCACGGGCGACGACCTGGCCGAGTTCACCTTCCGCCAGATCCGCCGCCGCGGCGAGGCCCAGGCATCAGCGGCAGCGAACGAGTAGCGAAGAGGCACGGGGAACGGCGCGTTTCAGGGGCGCGGGGAACGGCGCGCCTTTAAGGGCGCGGGAAACGGCGCGGGTTTTCAGGGGCGCGGGGAACGGCGCGGGTTTTCAGGGGCGCGGGGAACTGCGCGTTTTTAGGGGCGCGGGGAACTGCGCGACCAGCCACACCCAACCCGCACCCCCCAACTC
>NZ_VJZC01001028.1 GCF_009377185.1 Streptomyces spongiae | reverse complement strand
CCCCCCATTCTCGTATCCCCGTGCCTCAGCTCGTCGCGTCCTCGCGCCGCACCGACAGCAGGTCCTCCAACTGCTCCTCCCGCGCCTGCGCCGCCACGAACAGCAGCTCGTCGCCGGCCTCCAGGGAGTCCTCCTGGGTGGGGGTGAGGACGCGGGTGCCGCGGATGATGGTGACCAGGGAGGTGTCCTCGGGCCACTCGACCTCGCCGACCTGGGTGCCGGCCAGGGCCGACTCCGGGGGGAGAGTGAGCTCGACGAGGTTGGCGTCGCCGTGGCTGAAGCGCAGCAGGCGGACCAGGTCGCCGACGCTGACCGCCTCCTCCACGAGGGCCGACATCAGGCGGGGGGTCGAGACGGCGACGTCCACGCCCCACGACTCGTTGAACAGCCACTCGTTCTTGGGGTTGTTGACGCGGGCGACGACGCGCGGAACGCCGTACTCCGTCTTCGCCAGCAGCGAGACGACCAGGTTGACCTTGTCGTCGCCCGTCGCGGCGATGACCACGTTGCACCGCTGGAGCGCGGCCTCGTCCAGTGACGTGATCTCGCAGGCGTCGGCCAGCAGCCACTCCGCCTGGGGGACGCGCTCGACCGAGATGGCGGTCGGCGCCTTGTCGATGAGAAGGACCTCGTGGCCGTTCTCCAGCAGTTCGCCCGCGATCGAGCGGCCGACCGCGCCGGCTCCGGCAATGGCGACCCTCATCAGTGACCGCCCTCCTCGTCGGGCCCCTCGGCGAAGGACGCCTCGACCTTCTCGACATCGTCCGTGCGCATCATGACGTGCACCAGGTCGCCCTCCTGGAGCACCGTCTGCGAGGTGGGCAGGACCGCCTCGCCGAGCCGGGTGAGGAACGCGACCCGGACACCGGTCTCCTCCTGGAGCTTGCTGATCTTGTGGCCCACCCACGCCGTCGAGGCGTGCACCTCGGCGAGCTGTACGCCGCCGGTGGGGTCGCGCCACAGCGGCTCGGCCCCGGAGGGCAGCAGCCGGCGCAGCATCTGGTCGGCGGTCCAGCGGACCGTGGCGACCGTCGGAATGCCCAGTCGCTGGTAGACCTCGGCACGGCGCGGGTCGTAGATACGTGCCGCCACGTTCTCGATGCCGAACATCTCACGGGCCACCCGCGCGGCGATGATGTTCGAGTTGTCACCGCTGGAGACGGCGGCGAACGCGCCCGCCTCCTCGATGCCCGCCTCGCGCAGGGTGTCCTGGTCGTAGCCGACCCCGGTGACACGACGGCCGCCGAATCCGGAGCCCAGCCGTCGGAAGGCCGTGGGGTCCTGGTCGATCACCGCGACCGTGTGCCCCTGTTGCTCGAGGGTCTGGGCGAGAGCGGAGCCCACTCGTCCGCAGCCCATGATGACAATGTGCACGGGCCTACACCACGCTTCCCACAGACCATCTGGCCTGTGTGCTTGTCTCGCTCATGTCCTTCTCTCGGCTCGCCGGGCAACGCGTGCGGCCGGATGTGCGGGCCGCCAGGCAACATCATGCCGGTGAATTCCGGCCGTTGCCCCGCCCGGGTCCGGGGTGCCGCTCCCGGTTGCCCTGTGTCCAACGTATCGGGCCCGGCCGCACGGGCCGATGACGGGCCCGGCGTCCTCGGGGCGATCCCGGGGACGCCG
>NZ_VJZC01001027.1 GCF_009377185.1 Streptomyces spongiae | reverse complement strand
CCTGTCAGGACCCCCGCGATCCCCCCGGATCCCCCACCGAGTGGTCCTGATGCCAAGTACGACACGCAGAGTGCCGGAAGGGTTGCACGGTGCCCCGAGGGTTTTTCGGCGGGATCAGCCCCAGGCGTCGAACGTGATGCCCGACGGCTTGCCCTCGTTGAGGTTGTTCTCGAAGTTGCCGTCCTTGATGGGGAAGTTGGCGCTGCCCCAGTCCTTGTTGGCCAGCGCGTCACGGACCGAGGTCGACGGGAACTGGTCCCAGCCGACCAGGTCCTCGTAGTGCCAGGCCCCGGTGTCGTTCTCCGGCGCCTCGGACGCACTCGCGAGGCGGAAGGCGTGGGTGCTCACACCGTCCTTGTGGTACACGATCTTGGGGTGCGTCTTGGCGGCGTCCAGCCACGCGACCGAGGAGGCGGCGTAGGTGGTGTAGTCGCCGTGGGCGGAGGTGGACACGTAGGCGGGCTGGCTCGCCCCCTGCTGGACCCAGACGATCACGGACTCGAAGTCGTGGCGGTGCCCGCCGCCGAACACGGTCGCCTGGTCCTTCTCGAAGTAGCTGGCGTAGACGATCCCGCACCAGCCCTGGTTGCACTTGCTCCGCGCGTAACTGTTGTCGTTGTTCAGGTGGTTGGCGGTGCGGCAGCCGCCGGTGATCGACCCGGAGGGGTTGAGGCCACCGTTGAGGTTCCCGTTGGCGTCGACCGCCGCCGCCGGGTAGCAGCTGTCGGTGTCGTAGTCGTAGACCGGCTCGAACGCCCGCTGGAGTGTGGTGGCGTTGGCCGGGAGCGGTGCCAGTACGGCGGCGGAGGCGCTGCTCGCGAAGCCGATGGTCAGCGCTGCTGCCATGCCCATGACGAGTGAGGTCTTGCGGATGCGCGATCTGAGGCTCATTGCGTCCTTCTGAACGGTCACCGGGGGATACGCGGTCTGACTGACACGCGTGATGACGGTCCCGGCACCCTGTGAAAACCAGGGAGTAACCACGTGTCCGGGCGGGGAAGTGCCGACCAACTGCCGAAGGGTGACGGGGTGGGCCGACAGTAGCGGATGACGTAACTCGTCAGTAACCCCTTGCGGCCGTACTCACAGGTTGATCTCGGCCCGTACGGTCTTGCCGGGCGGGTCCCGGTCCAACACCTCCCACCGGTCGGCGAGCGCGTCGACGAGGACCAGGCCGCGCCCGGACTCGTCGAGGGGCTGCGCGGGCCGTACGTCGGCGGGGGCGGGCAGGCGCCGTTCGTGCCGGGTGTCGGTCACCTCGATGTGCAGCACCCCCGTGGCCAGGGAGAGCCGCAGCTCGAAGTCCCGTCCCGGTACGCGGCCGTGGGTCACGGCGTTGGTGGCGAGCTCGGCGACGATCAGGGCGGCGGTGTCCGAGGTCTTCGAGCCGTAGGGGATGCCCCAGGTGTGCAGTTGACTGACGGCGAGGTGGCGGGCGAGGCGGGCCCCGAGCGGGGTGGCACTGAAGCGCTGGACGAACACACGTACGGTAACCGGGCGTTGGGGGGTGGGTGGTGCTGTCATGCGCTCAATCTGGCGCCCGGAAACGCCACTTCACCAGGTCAACGCCGCGTACGCTGCGGGAGCGTACGCGGTTACGGGCTGGACAGTACTCGTGACGTTCCGTAA
>NZ_VJZC01001026.1 GCF_009377185.1 Streptomyces spongiae | reverse complement strand
CCCCCGCACCACCTCACACCCACCCCTACGCAGGCGGCAGCAACCCGATCGCCCGATACGCCGCGTCCACCCTCGGCCGCGCCATCTCCCGAGCTCTCTCCGCGCCCTCCCGCAGCACCCCCTCCACATACGCGGGATCCGCGCACAACTCCTTGTGCCTCTCCCGCAGGGGCCTGAGGACCTCGACCACGGCGTCCGCGGTGTCCTTCTTCAAGGCGCCGTACGACTCGTACACACCGCTCAGCCGCTCCGGATCCCCACCCTCACAGGCCGCGAGGATCTCCAGCAGATTCGCGACCCCCGGACGCTCCTCCCGGTCGTACACGACCTCACGCCCACTGTCGGTCACAGCCCGCATGACCTTCTTCCGCACGACGTCCGGCTCATCGAGCAGATAGACGATCCCCGGCCCGGCGTCATCGCTCTTGCCCATCTTCGCCGTCGGCTCCTGGAGGTTCATGACCCGCGCCGCGACCTTCGGGACCGTCGTCCGAGGCACCACGAACGTGTGCCCGTACCGCTGGTTGAACCGCACCGCCAGATCCCGCGTCAGCTCCACGTGCTGCGCCTGGTCCTCCCCCACCGGAACCTCATCGGTCCCGTACGCGAGGATGTCCGCCGCCATCAACACGGGATACGTCAGCAACGACAACCGCACACTCCCGCCCCGAGCCCGCTCGCGCGCCGCCTTCTCCTTGTACTGGATCATGCGCCGCATCTCCCCGTCGGTGGCGACGCACTCCAGCACGTACGACAACCGCGCGTGCTCGTCCACATGACTCTGCACGAACACCGTGCACACCTCGGGATCGAGCCCCGACGCCAGCAACAGCGTCGCCGCCTGCCGACTGAGCCTGCGCACCCGTGCCGGATCGTGGTCCACGGTCAGCGCGTGCAGATCGACGACGCAGAACAGCGCGTCCCCCTCGTGCTGGTCGACCGCGGCCCACCGCCGCATGGCCCCCAGGTAGTTCCCCAGCGTCAGATGCCCGGTCGGCTTCACCCCACTGAAGACCCGTGTCATCTCCCTCTCCATCTCTCGGTCAGGACCGCCGCTGCCCGCCGGCCGGGTCCTCCAGGAGGGAGAGACAAGAACGGCCGCCAGAGCGGCGGCCGTTGAGTGCATACGTGAGTACGGCCGCCGTCAGGCGGCCCACCACAGCTGGGTGCACGTACGCGAAGTCATGGCCCCAGAGTACGCCTCCGGAGCGCCCCGAGGAGCGAAGTTGACACGCCTAGACCCCGTCCGTAGTGTTCTCCGGGTTGTCCGACGTGAGCGCCGACTCCGGTCGGTCCCCGGACAGCCATTCCGCAGGTACCAACCGACAATCGGCGATCCGTCGTCGTGTCATTGGCGTGCGTATTTACGGAATGAGGAATCCGCGTTCGAAAGAGCGCAGCCCCCGATTAGGTCGGGAGCAAGGAATCCGCTAAAGTCTCACTCGTCGGAACGGCCCAACAGCCGCGAAGACAACCCCCTCTCCGACGGGGAATCGGGCCCGAAAGGATCTGATAGAGTCGGAAACACCGAAGGGAAGCGCCCGGAGGAAAGCCACGAGAGAGTCTCTCGGGTGAGTACAAAGGAAGCGTCCGTTCCTTGAGAACTCAACAGCGTGCCAAAAATCAACGCCAGATA
>NZ_VJZC01001025.1 GCF_009377185.1 Streptomyces spongiae | reverse complement strand
CCCCCACCGAGCCGCCCTCCACCGCACCCGCGTCTCCGCCCTGGCCGCGGGGCTCGCCGCCGCTGGCCTGCTGGCGCTCTCCGCACCCGCGTCCGCGGCCGAGGACGTCTCGGCGACACTGCGGGTCACCATCACCGGCGGCGACTCCGTGTACACCCAGATCAACGGCGACTACACCTGCTACCAGGACTTCACCGTCGGCAAGGCGAAGGACATCCCCGTGACGGTGGCCGAGGGGCAGTGGATCCAGGTCTTCAGCAGCAACGGCTGCTACGACAGCCTCACCATCGGCGGCACCTACGTCGAGCGTGACGGTCAGGTGATCGAGCTCAGTCTCTGACTCGCCCTCCGAGCGGTCAGGCCAGCGCCGCGAGGGGGTCGTCGAGGACCGGCTGCCAGGCCAACTCGGCGGCTCCCACGAGGCTGTTGTGGTTGAGCGTGCAGGCCAGGATCGGCACGCCCCCGCTCTGCCCCCACAGGCTCCGGTCGGCGACGACCGCACGCAGACGCTCGGGGTCGGCGTCGAGGAGCGTGCGGTGCAGCCCGCCGAGGATGATGCGGTCCGGGTTGAGGATGTTGACCAGGCCAGCGAGCCCCAGTCCCAGCCGGTCGATCAGGGCCTCGGCGGCCGTACGGACGGACGGGTCGGCGTACTGGGTACGGACGAGGTCGTCGGACTGCTTGAGCAGCGACACCTCGGGGCCGGGATCGCGGCCCGCCGCCGTGAGGAAGGCCAGCGGGTCTGCCTCGACGTCGAGGCAGCCGCGGCTGCCGCAGTGGCAGGGGCGGCCCTCGGGGTTGACCGTGAGGTGGCCGACCTCCAGGGCGAGGCCCGAACTCCCCGAGTGCAGACGGCCGTCGAGTACGAGCGCGCCACCCACGCCCCGGTGCCCGGTGGCCACGCACAGCAGGTCACGGGAGCCGCGTCCCGCGCCGTGGCGGTGCTCGGCGAGCGCGGCGAGGTTGACGTCGTTGGCCGCGAACGCCGGTCCGCCGATCCCGGCCGCGCGCACCCGCTCGGCGAAGATCTCCCGGACGGGCGCGCCCGCGGGCCAGGCCAGGTGCAGCGGGTTGAGGGCCAGCCCGTCCGGCTCGGCGACCGCCGACGGGACGGCGAGGCCGGCGCCCACGCATCTGCGTCCGGTGTCGTGCAGCAGTTCGGCGCCCGCGTCGACGACCGAGCCGAGCACCTTCGCCGGGTCGGCGTCGACGGTCTCGCAGCCGGGGGCCGTGGCGACGATCCGGCCGCCGAGCCCGACGAGTGCGGCGCGCCATCCGTCGGCGTGGACCTGTGCGGCGAGTGCGACGGGGCCGTCCTCGGCGAGCTCCAGCCGGTGGGAGGGGCGTCCTTGTGAGCCGGCGGCGGCGCCCGGGTGTGCGTCGACGCGGATGAGGCCGAGCGCCTCCAGTTCGGCGGCGACGGCGCCGGCGGTCGCGCGGGTGACGCCGAGTTCGGCGGTCAGTACGGCCCGGGTGGGGGCGCGGTCGGTGTGCACGAGTTCCAACGCCGGGCCGAGCGCGCCGCGCCCCCGGTCCAGTCGTGTCCGTGTGGTCCCTTCGCCCGTCGCCCTGGGGGCCGCGTTGCCGTCCATGAGGGCGAGTCTCCCATGATCGGTGCGTGGGGGGGTGGCGCGTGGGTTGGCCG
>NZ_VJZC01001024.1 GCF_009377185.1 Streptomyces spongiae | reverse complement strand
CGGGTTACCCGCCCCAGCCCCCGATGGGCCACCAGCCGTACCCCAACTCGGCTCCCAACCAGGGGTACCCCACTCCTCCGGGTCAGCACCCGCAGCAGCACAACCCCTACGCCCAACAGCCTCCGCACCAAGGCCAGTAGGAGAACTCACTGTCCGCGATAGCGAAGTACTGCGCTGCGCCCTGACTCCGCGCATGACTCAACACCGCAACGACGGTTGTTGTTGCACACCCACGTCCGCTGACTCTCGTGAGCGCGACCTGGCAAATTTCTCAATAATTCGCTAGTGACCCGAGAGGAAGGCATCCCTGGTTCGCACCTGGAGGCATGCGTAACCGGACGGGACCGCCGAGGAGTAAGGAATTGAAGATCAAGCGAGTCTGGTCCACGACAGGTGTCGTGGCGTTGACGGGAGCCTTGCTCCTCAATTCGGCACCAACTGCCTCGGCGGACTATGTCAGAGACCAGCAGTGGGTCTTGGACGTGTTCTCCATGAAAAAAACCTGGGCTGAGACCCAGGGTGAAGGCGTGACTGTTGCCGTCGTTGATACGGGCGTCGATGGCGATCACCCTGATATGACTGGTCAGGTTCTTACAGGAAAAGACTATACCAGTGGTGGAAATGCCCGCGAAGACATCGCCGGGCATGGGACAAGAGTCGCTAGTCTAGTAGCTGGGCACGGCCATGGTTCAGGCAATGCCTCCGGAATGGTGGGGCTCGCGCCGAAGGCTAAAATCTTGCCACTGCGTACTATGCAGACGAAACATGACAAAAATCCAGAGGAACTCTGGGCCGAGGCAGTCCGATATGCTGCAGACCGTGGCGCAAAGGTGATCAATCTTTCCTTTGCGAATGAATACGGGCAGACTGGACCCCTTGGTCAAAAGGCAATTGCATATGCGCAATCAAAGGATGTAGTCGTTGTCGCGGGAACGGGAAATAATGGCGGAGACGTCGGGTATCCAGCAGCATTGCCCGGCGTTGTTGCTGTTGGAGCCGTAGACAAAAATGCAAACATCTGGAGCTCTTCTAATACTGGGAAACAGGTGGCACTTACGGCCCCGGGCGTGCGAATTCTTGCAGCAGATCCGACACGGTCTCCTGAGTACAGCGTGGCTGACGGTACCTCGGATGCCACGGCGTATGTCTCGGCTACCGCCGCCCTGGTCCGCGCAAAGTACCCAGACCTCACTGCAGGCCAAGTAATCAACCGCCTCATCAAGTCGGCCTCGTTCCTCGGGCACAAGGGCCTGAAGGCGCCCAACGAGGAATACGGCTACGGGATCATCCGCCCCTACCAGGCGGTCACGATGGACATTCCCAAAGGGCCCGAGGCTAACCCGCTAGGTCGGATCCAACTTGCCGATGAGGTAACCGCGGGCGACGACAGCGCAGCGAGTCAGTCCGAGAACGAGAAGGGATCTTCTTCAATGGGCTTCATCGCCCTTGCCGTTGGTGTTATCGGCCTCGGAGTCGTAGTCGCCGCAGTAACGGTCTTCGCGGTAACCCGCAGCCGCCGCACCTCCGGCAACGGCGGCCCTGTCAGCGGGATGCCCCCGCAGAACATGGGCTACCCACCCCAGCAGCCGATGTACCCAACCGCCCAGCAGCCGTACCCCACAGCAGCACCCAATCAGGGGTACCC
>NZ_VJZC01001023.1 GCF_009377185.1 Streptomyces spongiae | reverse complement strand
CAGGCCCGCCCTCGTCGCCGAGGCGCGGCGGCTCGCCGAGACCGTGCACCCCGACGCCGTCGAGGCGTGGGCCGCGGTGGCGCGGGCGGCTCAGGCCGAGGGCGCGGAGCTGGACGCGTACGACCGGGCGGAGATCGTCGACCACCAGGCGATCGGTCTCGGCCCCGAGGGGCTGGGCCTCTTCGCGCGCGCGGCCGAGCTGTACGAGGAGGCGGGCGACCAGGGGGAGGCGCTGGCGGCTCGTGCGCGCGGGGCGTCCGTCCACGCCTTCACGGGGCAGGTGGAGGCCGCCCTGGCGCTGGTCTCCGAGCCGTACGAGAAGATCCTCGTGCTCTTCGCGGAGGGGGGCACCGGAGTGCGGCAGACGGCGTCCGTGCTGGTGGGACGCGCGCGGATACTGATGCAGCGGCTGGACGAGGCGGAGGGCGACGATGCCTCGGCCGCCGCCATGGCGGCGGCCGAGGAGGCCGCGCGGGAGCTGCTGGCCCTCACCGAGCCGCACACCGCGGACGTACGGGTGGCCTCGCGGGCCGCGGAGGCGCACGGGATGCTCGGCGAGCTGGCCGCGCGCGGCGGGGACGCGGCGGCCTCGGCGGAGCTGCTCGCCCGGTCCGCCGAGGCGTACGTGGCGGCCGGGCTGCCGTGGTTCGCCGTGGAGCAGGAGGCACGACTCACCAGGGCGGCACGGCACCTCGGGGACCTGGAGACGGCCGAGCGGGCGGGACGGGCGGCGCTGGAGCACGGAGGGCCGTACCTGGAGCTGATGGGGCACGCCCAACTGAACCTCCAGCTGGCCGAGATCCTGGGCGAGACCGGGCAGTTCGCGCCCGCGGCCGAGCACGCCCTTCAGGCGGCGCACTGGGCCGACGAGGCCGGCGAGGGGCGGGCGCTCGCCGCGTGGGCGCGGCACCAGCTCGGTGGTTTCCTGCTGCGGCAGGGGCGGTGGGCCGAGGCCGCCGAGGTGCTGGAGTCGGCGCTCCCGGACCTCACCGCCGAGACCCACGGCGACGGGGCGATCGTGCAGACACAGTGGTGGCTCGGCGACTGCCTCACCGAGCTCGGGGAGCACCGGGACGCCGCCGTGCGCTGGTCGCAGGCCGCCGAGATCGCCCGGCACTGGCCCGAACAGCGCGACCACGCCATGCTCGCGCACCTCGCCGCGGAGGCGCTGGGTAACGCGGGGCTGCCGACGGAGGCCGGGCAGGCGTTCGCGCGTGCCGGGGAACTGTGGCGCGAGCTCGGCAACGTCCATGGTCTGGTGCGTGCGCTGCGTGCGCGGGCGTGGATCGTGGCGCGTGAGGAGGAAGGACTCGACCGGGCGCGGGAGTTGATGGCCGAGGCGGTCGCGGAGTGTGAGGCGGTGCTGGGGGCCGGGCCGGGCGACGACTCCGACCCCGACTCCGACTCCGACTCCGGTGACGGTGAGGAGGCGCGTCGGAGGACGCTCGCCGAACTCGGGCAGTCGTACCGGCAGTTCGGGGATCTGGTGGCCCGGTCCGTGCCGGAGGACGCGGAGGGCGATGCCGTCCGGCCCGCCTTCGAGGAGGCGCTGGGGCATCTGGCTCTGGCGATCGGCGCGTACGGGGCGCTGGGGGAGGCCGGGCTCGATGCGCGGACCGGGGCCGAGTTGGCGGCCGGGTGGTTGGA
>NZ_VJZC01001022.1 GCF_009377185.1 Streptomyces spongiae | reverse complement strand
CTCCTGGCCGTCGGCCGGGCGCCGTAACTCGTCGTACCTGCTCGTAGTTGTCGCGTAACGCGGGAATCGCGCAGCGGGTGCGACGAGGGGAGCGGCACGTGGGCGGGATCATTCTGACGAAGGCCGAGGAGGCCGGACCGGCCGTCGCGCCCCCGCAGTCGACGCCCCCGCCGCAGACCCCGTCCGCCCGACTCGCCCCGGGCCGCGTGCGGTTGGTGTTCCTCGGGCTCGTGCTCGCGCTGATGCTCGCCGCGCTGGAGCCGATGACGGTGGCCACCGCGCTCCCGGGGATCGCCGACGAACTGCACGGCCAGGACCGGGTGTCCTGGGTGATGACCGCCTACCTGCTCGCCACCGCCGTCGCACTGCCGATCCACGGCAAGTGCGGGGAACTGTACGGGCGCAAGGGCGTCCTCCAGTTCGCGCTCCTCGTCTTCGTCGTCGGCTCGGCGCTCGCCGGCCGGTCGCGCACCATGGATCAGCTCGTCGTCTTCCGCGCACTCCAGGGCGTCGGCGCGGGCGGGCTCCTGGTCGGCGTACAGGCGATCATGGCGGACATCGTGCCGGCCCGTGGCCGTGGTCGCTTCACGGCTCTCGCGGGCGCCGCGTTCGGCCTCGCCTCCGTCGCCGGCCCTCTTCTGGGCGGCTACGTCACGGACCACTTCTCCTGGAGGTGGTGCTTCTACGGCAACGTGCCCTTCGGGCTCATGGCCCTGGCGCTCGTCACCCTCGCGCCGAAGCTGCCGAAGCCGAGAAGGCTACCGAATTCGCCGAGGCCCGCGGCCAAGGCCCGCTTCGACGTCGTCGGGGCCCTGTCACTCGCCATCGCGTCCACCTGCCTGGTGCTGCTGGCCAGTTGGGGCGGCACCGAGTACGCCTGGGACTCCCGCGTCGTCCTGGCCCTGGGCGGGGGAGCCGTCGGCGCGACCGTCCTCTTCCTCGTCGTCGAGCACCACGCCGTCGAACCCCTCGTCCCCCCACGGCTGTTCAGGGACTCCGTCTTCAACGTCACCGGGATCGTGGGCCTGGTCATCGGGGTCGCGCTGTTCACGGCAGGCAGCTGGCTGCCGGCCTTCCTGCAGCTGACCGAGGGCGTCTCCGCCACCGAGTCCGGGCTGCTCATGCTGCCGATGACGGCCGGCCTGGTCGTAGCGTCGGTCGTCGTCGGCCAACTCGTCAGCCACACCGGGCACTACCGGACGTACCCGGTCCTCGGTACGGCCCTCACCGCCGCCGGCATGTGGCTCCTCTCCCACCTCGACGCCGACACGCCCCGACTGCACCACGGCATCTGGACGGCCGTCCTCGGCGCCGGTATCGGCATGGTGATGCCCGTTCTGGTCGTCGCCCTGCAGAACTCCGTGCGCCCCGCCGACCTCCAGGCCGCGACCAGCGCGAACAGCTGCCTCCGGCTGATCGGCGGCAGCGTCGGCGTGGCCGTCTGCGGTGCGCTCCTCGCCGCCCCGGCCGCCGATGGCCGCGCTCTACCCGTCGGCCTGCCCGCCGCGTTGCGCGACGACCACCCCGGGGCGTACGCCGAGACGCTGCCGAGGATCTTCCTGTACCTCGTGCCGGTGCTGGTCCTCGGCGCGCTCCTCGCCTGCTTCCTCAAGGGACGGCCGCCGGTACCCCAGGACGCCCCCACCGAGCC
>NZ_VJZC01001021.1 GCF_009377185.1 Streptomyces spongiae | reverse complement strand
GTTGTCGGTGAAGGCGCCGGCTGTTGTCGGGGGTGTCAGAGGGCGATGATCTGCCACTGCTGCTCGGGGCCGCGGGTGTAGGTGAACTGGTGCATGCAGCTCCTAGAATGGCGCCTGGCATATCGGCCTGTTCACGCACTCTCCCTCACGCGCCCCGGCACTACGGCCGGGGCTCCACGCGAGACCACGAGAGAGGCAGGCCATGCCGGAACGCCTACAGGGTCAGGCAGATCACGAAAGACCGACGGCTGGGTTATTAGGCGGGCCTCATGGGCCCTCCCCTCTGAAAGCCAAGCCGTGTATTGACGGCCACTCGGTGATCTCGTTTTTGAGGCTATGCGGTGAGCTCGGTGGGCAGTGCGGGTTCGTCGGTTTCTGACTCGATCGGGTGGAGGCGGGCCTTGGCCAGCAGGTCGAGTCCCATGTAGCGGCGGGACTCGGTCCATTCGTCGTTCTGCTCGCACAGCACCGCGCAGACAAGGCGGATCAGGGCGGTGCGGTCGGGGAAGATCCCGACCACATCGGTGCGACGCCTGATCTCCTTGTTCAGCCGTTCCTGCGGGTTGTGGGACCAAATCTGCCGCCAGATCTCGCGTGGGAACGCGGTGAACGCCAGAAGATCGTGCTGAGCGGTGTCCAAGTGGGCTGCGGCCTTGGGGAACTTGGCCTCCAGCGCATCCAGAACGTGACGCAGCTGGGCTTTCACCGCCTCAGAGTCGGGTTGTTCGAAGACGGTTCGCAGCAGCGTGGCCACCCACGGCTGGGCTGACTTGGGAACCTGGCTCAGCAACGCGCGGGCGTAGTGGGTGCGACAGCGCTGCCACGAAGCGCCTGGCAGAGTGGCACCGATCGCGTTGACCAGGCCGGCGTGGGCGTCGGAGACAACCAGCTGGACGCCGGACAGGCCGCGGGCGGTCAGGGAGCGCAGGAAGGCGAGCCAGCCCCGCGCCGTCCTCGGCGGTCGCGACGTCGATGCCGAGATCTCGCGGTGTCCGTCGGCGTTGACTCCGACCGCGATCAGCGCGTGGACGTTGATGATGCGGCCGCCCTCGCGGACCTTCTGGGTGAGCGCGCCACCCAGACGAACGCGTAAGGCCCGTGGTCCAGAGGGCGGTTGCGGAAGGCTGAGACTTGTTCGTCCAGATGCTTCGCCATCGCGCTGACCTGGGACTTCGACAGCTGGGTGACGCCGAGGGACTCGGCGAGTTTCTCGACTCTGCGCGTGGACACGCCGAGCAGGTAGGCGGTGGCGACCACCGAGATCAGGGCCTGTTCGGCCCGCCGGCGTGGTTGACGCGTTCGTCTCTGACCTGCCCGTATTCAGCGTTGCAGAGGGCGTCGGCCTCCGCGGACATGAGCGCGTCGGCGAACGTTTTGACCATCGCGCGCAGCAGATCGGGACTCCCCCCAACGGGGTTGTCTCGGCGAGGGCGTGCAGGGGCACACTGTCAGGTGCGGTCATCGTGCTGATCGCCTTCGAGGCTTCGACACTTCGAAGATCAGCCGGTGGCCGTTCATCTATGCGGGCACCATCCCGATGCCGGAGCAAACCCCCGGAACAGGTCGCACCCGTACACCACTTCCCCGGACGCAACCGGGGAAACCTCCCAGTCGGGGGATGGGGGCCGGGGCCGGACGGCCGGCAGCAGCAAGAC
>NZ_VJZC01000102.1 GCF_009377185.1 Streptomyces spongiae | reverse complement strand
GGCGTCGGCGGGGGAGCGGCGGCCTCCTGCTCGGAACCGTCCGGGGCGCTTGCCGGTGCGCGGGCCGGGTCGGGACCGGAGGGCGACTCGGACGAGGACGACTCGGATGAGGACGGCTCGGACGAGGACGGCTCGGCGGAGGGCGACTCGGACGACGACGGCTCGGACGACGAGGTCGAGGACACGGGGCTCATCGTCAGCAGGAGCGTGGAGGGGATCCAGACCGTACCGGTGACCCCGCCACCCGGTGTGCGGCTCAGGGCCACCCGCACGCCCCAGCGCCGGGCGAGGGCTCCGACCACGAAGAGGCCGAGCACCTTCGTCGGCACCAGGTCGAGGCGTTCCCGGCGGACCAGCCGGGCGTTCTCCTCGGTGAGGCGTTCCGCGCTCATGCCCAGGCCGTGGTCGATGACCTCGATCAGTGCCCCACCGTCCGCGGTGATGTCGGTGCCGGGCCGGACGGTCACCTCCACCGGCGTGTCGGACGGGGAGAACGCGACCGCGTTCTCGAGCAGTTCGGCGAGCATCAACGTCAGGTCGTCGTGGATGTCGGGCGCGACGGTGACCTCCGACTCCGCCCGCAGCGACACCCGTTGGTACCCCTCGATCTGGCCGAGCGAGGCCCGGATGACGTTGGCGAGGGTGGTGGGACGGGCCTTGACGGCGGTCTCCCGGATACCGGCCAGCAGCATCAGGCTGTCCGCGTTGCGCTGCAGTCGTACGGCGATGTGGTCGATGCGGTAGAGCTGCTCCAGGAGGTTCGGATCGGTCTCCCCGTGTTCGACGGCATCGATCAGCAGGAGCTGACGCGAGGTCAGGTTGCTGACCCGGCGCCCGACGTTGCCGAACATCTCGGCGACGTTGTGGCGGCTCTGCACCTGTCGCTCCAGCAGTTGGGCCGCTGTGACCTGCACCTGGTTGAACGCCTCGGCCAGCTCGCCGATCTCGTCGCGGACCGGGACCGGGATGGGACGCGTCCGCAGCGGAGTGCCGTCGGCGGCATCGTCGTCCGCGACCCGTGCGAGTTCCTCGCCCGCGACGTCGACGACCTGCTGGGCCGCGTCGGTCACGGCCCTCACCGGGCGCAGGACCGAGCGCCGGACCAGTACGGAGAAGGCCAGCCAGGTGGCGAAGCCCAGCACGGCCAGACCGATCATGAGCAGTGCGTTGCGCAGGGCGCTCGCGGACGCGGCGTCGGCCCGGGCGGCGATCTGCTCGATCAGCGACCCGGTGATCTCCAGGCGGGTCTCGGCCTGCTTGGTCGCGGTGGTGATCCCCTCGCGCAGCTCCGCCGGAGTCCGGCCCTGCAGCGACGCCGGATCGATCTGGAGCTCCGCGAACTGCGACTCGATGCCGTTCTGCTCGGCGGCGCGTTCGATGCCGCCGAGGAGCATGACCTGCTGCGGTGTGGCGATCCGCTCGAAGTGGGCCGCGTAACGCTCGTAGAGCTCGTGGGCGCCGACCGCGCGGGAGTACTCGGTGAGCGCGTTGGCGTCACGGCTCTGCGCGGAGAAGACGGCACTCTCGAAGGCCGCGTGCGCGGCGTCGGCGCGCAGGACCGTGTCGAGCAGGGTGATGACCGAGGAGGACGAGCTGCCGGAGAAGCTGTCGAGTCCGATCCCGTCGATCAGGTAGTCGACCGCCGCGGCGTAGGCAGGGTCGATATCGGCTGCGGGAACGTATCCCCGTTCCAGCTTGTCGCGCAGAACGGCCAGGTCCCGGAGGTAGTCCAGGGCCCGCGCCTCCTTCTTCGGCAGGCTCGACGCGAACGCGGAGCGCACGGCGGCGATCTGCGCGTCGGTGTCCCGCTGCGCGTCGCGGTACTCGGTGGCCGACGGCCGGGCGGCCCCCGGGCGGTCCGAGTCGTACCGTACGGACAGCACGAGCGCCAGCCGGTGCTCGGCCTGCACCTCGTTGACCAGTCGCGTGATCTGCTCGCTGTCGCGCACCAACGCCGCGATCCGGTCGGCCTCCCGGGCCTGCTCCACCTCGCCGCTGACGCCGGCCCCGAGCAGCACGCCGACGACCACGACCGGCGCGATCACCAGGATGTTGAGCTTGCGCCGGAACGGCCATCGGTCGAGGAGGGTCGCGGCCTGCCGCCGCAACCGCGGTGAGACGCCCGCAGGTTCGGGCGGGGCAAGTGCGAGCGATGGGTCCACGGTGTTCGCGGGCACCCGGCCTCCTTCGACGGCTCCTGAGCGGTGACCGGGTGCCGTTGCTTCCGGACCGCGCCAACTCCGGAGCGCGGACGTGGCACCGGCGAGGTTGCCCCCGCACGCCGACGAGGTTCGCCCCTCACACCTACGAGGTTCGCCCCGCACAACGACGAGGTTCGGCCCGCAAAGGAGCAGAGGGTTTCGGCCACTTGTCCGGAACTGGCCGTGTGAGACTACCGTCTGCGCGCGCGTTGACAAGGGGCATTTCGGCAACGGTTGACGACAAATCCCGTCTTTCATCCGTCGCCGCGCGTAGATATCTCGTTCACCGTCGGTTGCCGACAGGCTCCGTCGGCGCCTGCTACATTCCCACCCCAGCACGCCCGGGTGCCGAACACGGTCGCCCTGACGTCAGGCCGTGCGCCGGGACCGTCGCCACCCGAGACCGTCCCTCTCCTCACCCCCCATGCAAGCCCCGTATCTCTCGCGCCCTGTGAGGAGACCTCGTGCACCACACCCGCAAGGCGGCCGTGACGGCCGCCGCGCTTCTGGCGGTGGCCGCCACCGTGACGGCCGGCTGCGAGCGCGGTTCGAGCAGCACCGCGTCCGACGCCGGCTCCCCCGAGTCCGCGGAGCCCGGCTGCCCCACCGTCCTCGCCGACGCCAAGCGGGTCGTCAAGAAGGCCGAGGACGTCAACGCCCCCTGGGAGGGCCCCACTACAGGCCCCGCGGCCGTTCCCGACAAGACCATCGTCTACATCGCCCAGACCCTGACCAACCCCGGTGTCGCCGGCGTCGCTCAGGGTGTCCAGGAAGCCGCCGAAGTCATCGGCTGGGACGTCCGCACCATCAACGGACAGGGCACGCCCGCCGGTATCCGGGACGCCTTCGACGAGGCACTCGCGCTCAAGCCCTCCGGAATCGTCATCGGAGGCTTCGACCCGAAGTCCACCGCCCGGCAGGTGGAGCAGGCCAAGGCCGCCGGCATCCCACTGATCGGCTGGCACGCCGTCGCCGCTCCGGGGCCCAGCAAGAACCCCGAGCTCTTCAGCAACATCACCACCAGCGTCCAGGACGTCGCGAAGATCAGCGCGGACTGGATCATCGCCAGGTCGCAGGGCCGTGCGGGCGTCGTGCTGTTCACCGACGCGTCCATACCCTTCGCCAAGCGCAAGTCCGACCTGATCAAGAAGGAACTCGCCACCTGCTCCGACGTCAGACTGCTGAGTTACGAGGACATCCCCATCCCTCAGGCCAACAGCCGCACCATCAAGGTGGTCTCCTCCCTTCTGACCCGCTTCGGCAGTAAGTGGACCCACTCCGCCGCCATCAACGACCTGTACTTCGACCACGCCGCCGCGGCCCTGCGTGCCGACGGCAGGGACGGGGCCGGCGCCCCCTACAACATCGGTGCCGGCGACGGCGATCCGTCGGCCTTCGAGCGCATCAACGGCAGGCAGTTCCAGGCCGCCACCGTGCCCGAGCCCCTGTCCGAGCAGGGGTGGCAGATCATCGACGAGTTCAACCGGGCCTTCGCCGGAAAACCGGCCAGCGGATACGTCGCGCCTGTCCACATCAGCACCGCCGCCAACAGTGGTGGCGCACTGTCGTGGGACGCCGAGGGCTACCGCCAGGCCTACCGCGGGATCTGGAACAAGTAACGGCACTGAGGTGCTCTGCCTTCGCAAAACAGGTCTATGTCCATAATTTAGTGATCATCTCATGAAATGTCATGTGACCCCTGCCACTCTCTGGAGTCGATGGTCTCAGTCGAACGTGAGGTGACGAGTTGGGCGTTGACATTCCGCCACTGGACGGTGTGCACCGGTTGACGGGCGCAC
Source organism: Streptomyces spongiae (assembly GCF_009377185.1). Lineage (GTDB taxonomy): Bacteria > Actinomycetota > Actinomycetes > Streptomycetales > Streptomycetaceae > Streptomyces > Streptomyces spongiae. Next base: position 19,618 of record NZ_VJZC01000102.1, on the reverse strand, counting down.
TGGATGCGCTGGCATCCACCCCGGTGGTCAGGCGGAAGCTGCCGGTGGTCGTGTTCGAGGACGACTCCGGGCTGGGAACGAGGTATGTCACCGCGTACCGCGATCGGCTCAGGAGCCAGGACGGAAACGGGATCGTCCCCCACGCGATGGTGGACCGGAGGATCCTCGACCAGGCGGGCGAAGGCCCTGATCCCGAGCCCGATGTCGTGCTGATGGACAGGATCGCGGCGCAATTCGACGGCACGATGCCTGCGCTCACCCGGGGTGACGCAGGGCTGCCCCTGCCCACCTACAGGGTCTGCCGCAGGATCCTGAACACCGATGTCGGTGTGGGGCTGCCCGATGACCAGCGCAGGGCGCTGGTCAAGTCGCTGTACGCGGAGTGGCAGGAACGCACTCCGGGGTTGCCGCAGTTACGCGACCTCGTGAACGCGGACGGGGTGATGCAGAAGGTGGGGATCTCCTTCATTCTCGTCGTTGCCCTGCCGATGTACCTGTTCTACGGCTTGTGGCTGAACCGGACGAAGCGGCTTCGGTGGTTCGCCCAGCAGGTCGGCCGCGCCAACGTCCCCGCCCTGGGATTCCTCGACGCGGCCGTGCACCTGGGAGTTCAGGGGGACCTGCGGCACAACGCGGCGCTACGGCAGAGCCTGCTGCTCGAAGCCCTCGCCATGGATCTGACCCGGGCTACCAAGCGCGGGCTGTTCAACCCGCGCCGACGTCGCCGGGTCTGGCCCTTCACGGTGCTGCTGCCGCACGTCGACGGTACCGACGCGGCGCCGGCTCAGCGTCTGCTCGACGCCTTCCTCGCCCTGCGGATGCGGGAACGTGACACCTGGCCGCGGCGTCTGCGCCGCCGCGCCCTGCCGATGCTGTTCATCGCCGCACGTCCGGTACCGGCAACGGACAACGCCGATGGTCCCGCCGAGGGAACCGCCCGGTCGGCCCAGCAGGGCGCCAACGCGCTGCAGGAGCTGCTGGCGGGCAGGGCTCTGCCGCCCGGATCAGAGCGTCAAGGGCAGCTGGCGGTGGCCCTGGGGGGAACGGCGAGGACGGCCGACCGTGACTGGCTGGAAGGCCACACCGCCGTGACGGTTCGCCGGGTGAACCGGTGGTCCGCCTACGTGGGCTGGCTGACGACCATCGCGCTGCTGGGCGCCATGACTCCGCCAGTAGTCCTCGTGCTGAAAGACATGGGGGACAAGCCGTGCCCGGACTCCTGGACAGCGGGCGGTGCGCGCGTCGGAGTCGACACCGCGAAGTCGGGCGCACAGGACACCTGCTACTTCACGCGCGGGGCCGACCAGACGCTTCTGCGTGATCTCCAGGACCGCGTCCGGCGTCAGAACGCCGTCGTGGAAGACCAGGGCAGTCCATTTTCCACCGTGGTCTTCCTCGCTCCGCTGACCGCCGACCCGAAGGGAGGGAGCGGCCAGCTCACCCCTCCGGGAGTGCTGCAACTGCGCGGTGCTGTGGAAGCCCTGGAACGCCACAACGAACAGGCACTCCAGTTCGGCTCGACCAAGCCCGGCCTGCGGATGCTGGTCGCCAACGTGGGATACGCGTACGGTCAGGCCACCTCCGTCGTGAAGCGCGTGAACGAGCTCGCGGCCGCTGATCCGACCATCACCGCGGTGATCGGCATCGCGCAGAGCCGGGACGAGTCCGTCAAGGCGATCAACCAGCTGCCGCCTGACCTCCCCGTCATCGGGGCCTCGGTCACCGGCGACTTCATGACCCTTGACGCCCCGAACTACTTCCAGACGCAGCCGACCAGCCACCACATGGCGCGGGCCCTGGCGCGGCGCGTCGTCGAACTGCGGCGGGACAAGGCCCTCGTCATCTACGACGACCGCGACCGCTACAGCACCAACCTCAAGGAGGACCTGGACGAGGAGTTGCGCACCAGGGACGTCGCCCTCCAGCCGCCCGCGATCATCCGCGACTCGCCCCGGGAACAGTTCGGCGTTCAGGGGCGGCTGAACGAACTCGCCGCCAGGATCTGCGAGCTGGGCAGGACCGACGGGATCACGCTGTACGCGGCCCGCGGCAACGCGCTGCCCCGGGTCCTGAACGAGGTACAGGGCCGATGCGGTGCCGGCAAGGCGCGGGCCTTCCCCGTCCTCACCGCCGACGCCAACGTCCTGATCGAGTACCCGGAGCTGCACAAGTCCGCCAGGCTGGAGACGTTCACGGCCGTCGACCTGACGTATGTGGCGTTCTCCACCAACCGCCACAGCGACAGGGACACGGGACGGGACGCCTTCCGTGCGGCCGCGGCCGCGATCGGCCGGGTCTGGAATCCGGAGAACCCGCCTCGCGCCTCCAACGTCCTGCAGCAGCTCTTCTCCGGCATCGAGGTCCAGGACAACATCGACAACAGCCGCCCCTTCACCATCCCGCCCGGCACCCGGATCCCGGTCGGCCGCCCGCTCTACCTCTGCGCCGCGCCTCATTCCGTCAAATCCGCCCCTTCGTGCCGGAAGGCGGACGGAGAGCCGTAGACACATCCGTCGGGTGCCTCGCCCTACCCCGAGCAGTCGAGCCGGGCGTCGGCCCAGTCCGCGTGGTCGTGGGCGTTGCCGTCGCCGCTGTTCGAGACCACGAGGCGCAGCTCCTGGGCACCGGTCACGTCGAGGTCCAGGGGCAGGGGCTGTGAGGTGCCGGTGAGGACGGGGGTCGTCGTCAGGGTCCGGCCGTCCGCGGTCACGGAGAACGTGACCGAGCCGTACGGGGCGACCTCGTCGTCGATGCCGACGGTGGCGGTGAACCGGCTGCAGTTGCCGCCGAGGAAGAACGCCACCTCACTGTCGGCGTGGGTGCCGAGACCCTTGTCGTGGACGGTGCCGCGGATCGTGATCGGCTGTCCGTCGTCGGCCGCCTGCTCGCCGTTGGAGGTGTCCCGCTGCACCGGCCCCCAGCCGTTGCCACTGGAGACGAACGACAGATCGCTCAGGTAGGGGCTCCCGGTGGGTGGCGGGATCGGCACCTCCGTCTTCGCCGTGCCGTACGTCCAGTGCCGCACGCCGCCGCGGGCATAGGTGCCGAGCGGTGAGAACGTGACGGACACGGGGGTGTCGGAGGCCGTGGGGGCGGTGACGGTCCAGCTCGCCGTGACCGAGTGGCCCGGTGCGACCTTCGAGAAGCGGGTCGGTGTGGTGGCGGTGGCCGTCCAGCCGGACGGGGCGCCGGGGCGCAGGGTCACGTCGGTGGCCGCGTCGTCCGACGCCGGGACGGTGAAGGTGGCCTTCAGGGTCCCCGACTCGCCGCGGTGGATCGTCGAGGGCAGGTCCGCGGTGAGTGTGGCCGGGGGTTCGGCCGGATGCCGTACGGGAGTGATGGTGAGGTTGTCGAACTGGTCGGTCTGATAGCCGACCACGCCGATGCCGACCTGCCCGGAGTCGTACGCGGAGTCGTCCACCGCGCCGACCCGCTTGCCGTCGACGCTCGCGGTGATCGTGGTGCCGTTGAAGCTCAGGCCGAGCCTGTGCCAGCGGTGGGTGCCGAGGGCCCGGGTGGTGCCGTCGGCGAGTGTGGTCAGCCGGCCGCTGGTGTCGCTCTTGACCACCGACCAGGTGCCGGTGTCGCCGACCCGCAGGAAGTAGCCGGCCTGGTGGGACTGCGGCCGCTGCTGTTCGCCCGCCCGGCCGATGAGTTCGACGGTGCCGGGCTGCTCCAGGTAGACGTCCGAACTGACCGTGTAGTTCTTCCAGTCGGTGTCGCCGAGGAGGGCGAACGCGTCGCTGTCGTCCTGCCACCGTATGGGCTCCTGCGCGGCCATCTGCCGGACGCACCGGCCCGGGCGCCCGCCTTCGCACCGCGCGATCTCGAAGGAACCCTGCATGTCGGAGAGGTACTTCGCCTCGCGTCCCGGCGTTTTCTGCTCGAAGGAGTCCTTGTAGGGGAGCGCGAGGTGGCCCTGTGGTGGGCTGACGGCTCTGCCCTTGCTCTGGCCGGTGGTGGTGGTCAGGGAGTAGACGTGACCGGGCTTGAGGGTGACGGAGAAGTGCCCGTCCTTGGGGGTCACGTCATCGCTGTGTACGAAACCGCCGGAGGCGTCGGCGGACTTGAGGTCGGTGGCCCAGATGTGCACCGTGCCGGTGGGCAGTCCGCCGGTGACGGTGAAGTCGGCGGTCTGGGCGCTGCTCGCGGTGGAGGTCTCCAGGATGGTGCTGTACGCCGAGTCGTCCGGCGACTTCAGCGTGACGTAGCTGCCGCCCGTACGGTCCCCGCCGAGGTAGCCGCTCGCCTTGTCGACGAACGTCCATCCCGGCCGCGTGACCTGGGTGACCTGGGCCGTCGTCCAGAGGCTGGTGCCGATGTCGTACGCACCGGACCACGGCTGGTTCGCCACCGCGAGGCCGACCGTGTCGTAGGGCAGATTGGGGTAGAGCGCCGCCAGCAGCGGCCAGTTGAGGTAGGCGGTGTACTTGCCGTCGAGGTAGCCGCGGGTGATGGACCGGATCAGGGCGCCGGCGCCGGTGTTGAAGTCCAGGGAACCGTTCTCGCTGGCCCACAGGGGCTTGCCGGTGTTCTGGGCGTTGTCCGAGCTGGGGCAGCTGTTCGCGGTGCCGCCGTCGCCGCCCTCACACGGGTAGTGGACGCCGACCACGTCCACGGACTTGGCGAAGTCCGGGTCGGAGACGATGTCGTCCGCGACGTCCAGGCCCGAGTCGGCCGCGACGATCTTCACCGGGAGGCGCCGGGCGGCGAGCGTCGCGTGCAGCTTCTCGTACCAGGCGATGTCGTAGCCGCGCTCGTTCCAGCCGCCCAGGTAGTCGATGCCCAGGCCGTGCTGCCGGGCGCAGCCCAGCCAGGCGGTCAGGTAGTCGATCATGTCCTGGGACCAGAAGTTGCCGCCGCCGGGGGAGCTGTCCGTGTTGCCGATCCAGCCGGGGGCGCCCCAGGCGAGGCCGTACAGCTTGATGTGCGGGTTGCGCTTCTTGGCCTGCTCCATGAGCCACCACTCGTAGCCGCTGTCGCAGTGCACCGTTCCTCTGGTGTGCTCGATGCTGGGCTCGGAGCCGTCGGTGGAGTTGGTGTCGCCGCCGATCTCCACCTTGAGCAGTTGCAGGGCGGCGCCGTAGCCCGGCTTGAAGAGGTAGTCCAGGATCTGACTGCGCTGCGGCTCGGGATAGTTGATGAGCAGCCGTGAGTTGCCTCCGCCGCCGCTGATGGCGCCGATGCCGTCGAAGGCGCGCCCGGTGCCGGAGCCGTCCACCGTGATGGCGGTGTCGTCCGGTACGGGTGCCTCGCCGACGAAGTCGATCCGGTCGACGGTCACCGCGGTGCCGCTGGAGGCGGCGTTCTTCCGGCCGGTCGACGTGAGCGTGAAGGTGTGCGGGCCGTCGGCCAGTGTGGGGCTGGTCCACACGGCGGCGTCGCCGGTACGGGTGGCGCTGTAGAGGTCGACGTCGACGGGGGTGCCGCCGTCGACGGAGACGGCGGCGATGCCGTGGCCGGGGTCGGTGAGCGCGTGGAACGTGAGCCGGGTGCCGGTGAAGGCGAAGTCGACCGAGTCGCCGGTGTGGTCGGTCCAGCTGTTGGTGCCGTCGTAGGGATGGGCGGGCGCGCCTTCGCCGCTCGCGTGGCCCCAGCCGGAGCCGTGGTAGTCGAACTGGTCCCGGCCGCTTCCCTGGACGGAGTCGTCCACAGTGATGGTGGTGGCGGTGTCGGCGGCGCGGAGCGCGTCGGCCTCGGCGTTCGCCGTGGCGGGCGACAGCAGTGCGGACGACAGCAGTATGAGTGCGGTGAGGGCCGCCGCGCACAGTCTGGGGGCACGGCTGCGTCGGGATGGGGACATGCGCTCTCCCGGTGTGATCGGACGATGTCCGGATAAAATTCAGCAGAAGGGTGCGGCCAGGTGGTCAGCCGCGGCCCGCGAGGGCGCGGTGCCCCGGTCCCGCCCTCACGTCGAGGCGCGGGCCACGAGTTCCGGCACCACCCACGTGCCTTCCCCCACGGCGGGTTCCTTGCCCGCCAGCATCTGGGCGACCTGCTCGACCGCCAGACGGCCCACCTGTCGCTTGTCGATGCACAGGGTGGTCAGCGCCGGCTCGACCAGTTCGCCCAGGGACAGACCGTCGAAGCCCACGACGGCGACGTCGTGCGGTACCCGTCGGCCGCCGCGGCGGGCGGCCCGCATGCCGCCGATGGCGATGAGATCGTTGAAGCCGACAACGGCGGTCACCTCAGGATGCCGCTCCAGAAGCCGGTCGACGGCTCGCTCGCCCGCCGCCACATTGTGGTCGTCGCAGCGGGCCACCCAGTCCGGGCCCACCGCCAGACCTTGCGCGCGCGCCTCGGCCAGGAAGTACTCCCCGCGCAGGCTGCGCGTTCCGGGCATCGCGCAGTCCAGCATGCCGATCCGGCGGTGCCCCCGCTCCACCAGGTGCGCCATGGCCACCCGCATGCCGGTCGCGAAGTCGATGCCCACGGAACCGAAGCGGGTCTGGTCCGGGGCGCGTTCCAGGAGCACGATCGGCAGCCCGGCGGCGTGCCGGGCGAGCACGTCGTCGGTGCTGTCGAAGTAGCCGACGATGGCGTCGGCCTGCCCGGACAGCAGGTCGAGCGCCTCGCTCTCCTCCTCGGGGTCGTGACGGGACTCGTACACGGTCACGTTCCAGCCCTGCGGCTTGGCGACCTCCAGCACCCCGGCGGCGACCTCGGGGAAGTACGGGTTGGCGAGGTCGGAGACGACCAGTCCGATGGTCACCGAGCCCGCCCGGCGCAGGCCCCGGGCGTGCCGGCTGGGCCGGTAGTCGAGGGTCCGGACCGCCGCCATCACGCGTTCCTTGGTCGCGGGGTCGATCTCTTCCTTGTCGTTGATGGCGCGCGAGACGGTCTGCCGGGAGACCCCGGCCAGTCTGGCGACATCCACGATCGTGGCCCGGCCGGGCCGAATGAGCGCGTCACGAGCGGGTCGCTGCTGTTTGCCCGGCACCACGTCAACCGCCCTCACAGGTGTCATCTGCCTGGTCCGAAACTCTAACGGGCGTCAGCCGAGGCTGACGGCGAAGATGTGCACCCCTGGTTCCGCAGGACTCGTCCCCTCGCCGTAGCGGGGGAGAGTGACCGACTCCAGGGTCTTCGCCGGGTCGAGCGGCGCCGCGCACCAGCCGACGCGGGCGGGCCTGTCGACCCGGCCGTCCGGTCGGTTGTGGTACGGCATCGAGACGACCGTTCGCGCACCGGCCGGGTAGTCGCCCTCGCCGAGCGTGTCCAGGGCCAGCAGCGGGATCTCCTGCCCGCTGCCGTCGGTGTAGGTGGCGAGGCCCGGCCCGAAGCTGCGGTCGGCGGTGCCCAGGAGCAGGAAGCCGATCCGGGAGCCCGAGCCGCCCATCATGATGGTCTGCCCGTCGGCCCGTACGGTGTCGGGCTCCCCGGGGGCGGTGTCGGGCCACCGGAACTCCAGGCCCCCGTGCGCGACCCGGCCACCGGGGACGATCCCGGCCGCGGCCAGGGCCTGCGCGGACAGGCTCATGCCGGTGCCGTCGAGGTCGGCGAGGCCGGGGGCGTCGTCGCTGCTGATCCCCCTGGTGTCGCGGGCCGCGGCGAAGGAACCGTGGACGACGGGCGCGGGCACCGTCGGATCGAGGAAGAGGAAGACGGCGGGTCGTACGGCGGCCCGCGCGGCGAGGACACGCACCCGCAGACGGTGGGAGGTGACGGGGTGCGGCAGGGACACCAGGCGCTTGTGCCCCACGGTCGTGCCGGTCGCCACCCGCTCCCACGCGCCCGACAGCCACGCGTCGACGGCGAAGGACTCGACGAGCTGCCCGTCCCGGATGTCCTCACTCAGCCCTACGACGTTGAAGGTGCGCGGCTCGGGCAGCTCGACCAGGACGCTGCCCGGAGTGTCCTCGCCGGTGCGCGCGCCGGCGGCGAAATCGTCGCCGTACACCTCGCGCAGGACACGGCCGAACTCGGTGAGCCGTTCCACGTCCGGGTCGGCGAACAGGCCGCGCCGGTCGGGCGGCACGTTGAGCAGCAGGACGGCGTTGCGGCCCACCGAGTGCCGGTACAGGTCCATCAGCCGGGGCAGCGACTTGACGGCGGCGTCCTGGGAGGCGTGATGGAACCAGCCCGGCCGGATGGAGACGTCGACCTCGGCGGGATACCAGGCGAAGTGGCCTGCCCGGCGCATGGCTTCGGGGCCCGCGAGGTCGTGATCCTCCTCCGCGACGGCGGTGGTGTGCCCGAACTCGGACGGCTCGCCGTGCATCGGGACGACGCTCCACTCGCTGTGGCGGGCGTAGCCGCTCTCGTTGCCCACCCAGCGGACGTCGGGGCCGCCGACCGCGCAGGTGGCCTCGGGCTCCAGCGCGCGCACCATGCCGAACCACGCGTCGTGGTCGTAGTGCTGCTTGGTGGCGGTCGGGTCGGCGCCGTCCAGCCACACCTCGTTGATGGGCCCGTACTCGGTGATCAGTTCGTAGAGCTGGTTCAGGTAGTAGCGGTTGTAGTCGTCGACCACGTAGGTGAACGACGGGAGTTCGCCGGAGGCGACGCGCTCGGCGCGGTCGTCGCCGGGCAGCAGGGTGGGGATGACGGACGGGACGGCGGGGCTGCCGTTGCCGTAGATGCCGCCGGGGGCGTTGCTCTGGTGGAGGTCCGCCGGGGACAGGTAGACCCCGAGGCCCAGTCCCTGCTCGCGGACGGCCTCGGCGAGGTCGCGTACGATGTCGCCCCGCCCGCCGCGCCAGGGTGTGGCCGCCACCGAGTGGCCGGTGTAGCGGCTGGGCCACAGGACGAATCCGTCGTGGTGCTTGGCGGTGAGGATCACGGATCGGAACCCGGCGTCCGCGAGGCTGCGCGCCCACTGCCGGCAGTCGAGTTCCGTCGGGTCGAAGAGGGACAGGTCGTCCGTGCCGGTGCCGCACTCCAGGCCGGTGAAGGTGTTGATGCCGAAGTGGACGAATGCCACGAGCTCCTGCCGCTGCCAGGCGACCTGGCGGGGCGCGGGCCGGACCAGGGCCCCCTTGCGGCGCAGCTCGTCGTCGCTGTCACCGGGGCCGACGGCGACCCGGAGGGAGGGTTCGGAGGTCATGTGCTTCCCTGATTCCCTTGGGTGTGCTCAGTGGACGTGGTTGTCGTTGATCAGACGGACGAAGGTGCGCGGTGTGACGACCTCGGCCTGGGGTCCCAGTCCGTTCACCACGGTCTGCACGTCGGTCAGGGTCTTGGTCCAGCAGTGCACCAGGACGAGCGTGTAGCCGTCGGCGGAGGTGGGATCGGCGGGCCGGCGGTTGATGTTCCGGATGAGGTCGGGCTCGTCGGTCTGACCCGCCCACAGGACGTCCCGCTGAGCGATCACCGGCTTGCCGTTCACCCACCTGATCCCGCCCTTCGCGCCGGGGCCGAAGTAGAACAGGGCGTCGATGTTCGGCTGCCGGAGGTAGGGCGCCCACAGGTCGGAGCGCTTGAAGACCGGCTGGCAGTCGAGGATCTCGCAGATCCGCAGGTCCGCCTTGCCCATGTACTCGTTCAGGGCGACGGTGTGGGCGTCGAGCGCGTCGGCGGGCATGCGGCTCGGGTAGGTGTATCCCCGGCCGCTGGGACCGGCGATGAAGTTGTCCCAGGCCGGTCCGGCGGAGGCGTTCTCGTAGTACCAGCGCAGGGGGCCGGGGGCCAGGTCGACCAGGGAGGGGCTGATGCCGTAGCCCACGTCGAAGCTGCCGCGCACCGGGTTGGCGAAGTACTCGTGCAGTCCCCACAGGTTCCAGGCCACGTTGTCGCCGTCGCTGATGACGAAGGTGACGTAGTGCTTGTTGGCGGTCGCCGGTGCGGGTTCCGGCTTCTGGGACAGGCCGTCGGTGCTGTGGATGCCGCTCAGTACGGAGAGGTTGGGGGCCAGATCGGACGGGATGGACGCGACGCCTTCCTCGGAGGCCTGCTGGATCATCGCGGTCTCGTCGTTGCCGTATCCCAAGAGGGTGGCGGACGGCTGCAGACCGCCCAGCACGCCGGCGCGCCACTTGGTCACCCCGTCGTAGAAGGTGAACGAGTCGGTGAGGGTGATGTAGTCGCGCAGGTGGTAGTAGACGGTGGAGTTCAGTTCCGCCGCGATGTGGTCGGCGAAGAGGGTCTGGTAGGTGCTGTACGCCCAGTGCTCGTCCTTGTCCGAGACGTCGAGCAGCATGCGGGTGACGCCGAGGGCCTGGACGGCGCTCTCCTGCGTCGCGTCGACGATGAGGGCGTTCAGCGGTCCGCCCAGCGACGACGCCACGTTGACCGACGCCGGGTTGGCCGTCATGTCGTAGCGGATGTAGCCGCTCACCTTGGAGCGGAAGCGGGTCAGCAGCTGCTGCCAGGTGGGGTAGGCGTCGCTCAGGGCGATGCCGTAGGTGGTGTGGAGGAAGTCCTTCCAGAGCGCGCCCGGTCCGCCCTCGTCGATGAAGATGCCTTCGGAGGAGGTCTTGGCGACCAGGCCCTGGAGCGAGGCCACCAGCACCCGGTCCGGGTTGGAGGTGAGGTTGGCGGACGGGATCACGTCCAGCGACTGAAGGGCGGTGCCCTTGGGCAGGGCGATTCCGGCCGAGCCGGTCGAGCCTGCCGAGCCGGCGGAGGTGGCCGAGGCGCCTTGCGCCGCCGTGGCGCCGGCGATGGTGGGCACCGCGGCCAGGGCGGAGGCAGCGAGGGCCGACTTGCCGAGGGTTCTACGGCTGATGTGCCTACGGCTGATGTTCATGGTCATGTGGAAGCTCCGGAGGGGTAGAGCCAGCAGTGCACCCACTGGCCGGTGGGAAGTTCGGTTCGGGCGGGGAAGGCCCGGCGGCAGCTGTCGGTGGCGAAGGGGCAGCGGGGGTGGAAGCGGCAGCCCGGCGGAGGGTCGGTGAGGTTCGGGGGCTCGCCGCTGTCCTCGACGTCGGCGAAGACGGAGCTCCCGCCGGGCGTGAGGGTCCGCGCCGGGTCGGGCGAGGCGCCGAGCAGCAGCCGGGTGTACGGGTGCTGGGGGTTCTGGATGATCTCTTCGGTCGGTCCGCCCTCGACCATCTGGCCCGCGTACATGACGTGGATCTCCTCCGCCAGGTACCGGGCGCCGGCGATGTCGTGGGTGATGTAGAGCAGGGCCAGGTCCTCCTCGTCCCGCAGCCTGGCCAGCAGGTTGAGGATGTCCAGCCGCATCGACACGTCGAGCATCGAGATCGGTTCGTCCCCGAGGACGACCTTGGGGCCGACCGCGAGGGCGCGGGCGATGGCCACCCGCTGCCGTTGGCCGCCGGACAGCTCGTGCGGCAGCTTGCCGATGAAGTCCCGGGTGGGCGTCAGGCTGACGCGCTCCAGCAGGGCGTGCATCCGTTCCTCGATGTCGTCCCGGCCCGCCCGGCCGTGGATGCGCAGGGCGCGTGCGAGGTTGTGACGGACGGTGTGCATGGAGTTCAGGGAGGCGAACGGGTCCTGGAACACCATCTGGACCTCGGAGTAGTACTCCCGGGCCGCCCGGCCGCGACGCGGCCCGACCGGCTCGCCGCGCAGGCGGATCTCGCCCGAGGTCGGGGTGTACATCAGGGCGAACAGCCGCGCCAGGGTCGTCTTTCCGCTGCCGCTCTCGCCGACGAGGGCGACGATCCTCCCGCGCCGAAGCCGCAGGGAGGCGTGCTCCAGCGCCTTGACGGTCGAGGTGCGTCCGAGTCCGCCGCGCACCGTGAAGTGCATGGTCACGTCGGCCGCCTCCAGGACGGGCGGTTCCGGAACGGCGTCGGGCTCTTCGGGGTGCCGAGGCGGTTCCGGAACCGCGTCGGGCTCTTCGGGGTGCCGTCGTGCGTCCACGCCGCCGTCAGTGTCCGAGAGCATCGTCGGTCCGCTCCTTTCGCGCGTGCCCCAGGGTGGGCCCACCGGTGTGCAGCAGACAGGCGACCTGCTGGTCGCCGACCGGGCCCAGCACGGGCAGGACGCTGTCGCACGGCGCGAACCGCTGGGGACAGCGCGGGTGGAAGGCACAGCCCGGCGGCGGGTCGCGCAGATCCGGTGGCGAGCCCGGGATGCCGCTGAGCCGCCGGACCGGTTCCCGCAGGGGCGGGAAGGAGGCGCGCAGGCCCTCGGTGTAGGGGTGCCTGGGGTGGTGGTAGAGGTCGGCGGCGGTGCCGATCTCGACGATCCGGCCCGCGTACATGATGGCGATCCGGTCGGCGAGCTCGACCAGCAGCGAGAGGTCGTGGGTCACGAACACCACGGCGAAAGCGAGCCGTTCGCGCAGGCGCAGAAGGTTCGCCAGTATCTGACGTTGCATCACCACGTCGACGGCGGTGGTGGGTTCGTCCATGACGACGAGATCGGGACCGCAGGCGAGAGCGAGCGCGATGGTGGCGCGCTGCCGGGTGCCGCCGGACAGTTCGTGCGGGTAGCGGTTCGCCTGGCCGGCGGTGAGACCTACGAGGGTGAGGAGTTCCGCGGTGCGTTCGCGCGCCGTCCGCCGGCTGAGCGTACAGTCGTGTTCGCGCAGTACGTCGGTGAACTGGGCTTCGAGCCGCATGACGGGGTTGAGGGCGTTCATGGCGCTCTGCAGGACGATGGCCATGTCCCGCCAGCGCAGCTTCCTGAGGTCCCGCTCCAGCAGGCCGACCAGGTCGACGGGCTTGGCCGCGCCCCGGGGGCGGAAGAGGATCTCGCCCGCCGTGGTCACCGCGGGCGGTCGTTCCAGCCGGGTGAGCGCGGTGATCAGGGTGGACTTGCCCGAGCCGGACTCGCCCGCGACGCCGAGGATCTCGCCGCGCCGGACGGTGAAGGACACGTCGTCGCAGGCGCGTACGGACCCCTGCTCGGAGACGTACTCGACGGTGAGGCCGCGGACGTCCAGCAGGGTCTCTCCGGTGATCCCGCGGGCGGTCGGCGGGGTCTCTCCGGTGATCCCATGGGCGGTCGGCGGGGTTTCGCCGGTGTTCCCGCGGGCGGTCGGCGGGGTTTCGCCGTGGTCACCGGGCATGCGACACCTCCTTGGCTCGGCTCGCTTCCTGTGCGCGCTTGACCAGGGCCCGGTTGGCGCCGCGCAGACGGGGGTTGGAGATCTCGTCGACACCGAAGTTGATCAGGGCGACGGAGGCACCGAGCAGCGCGATGCACAGGCCCGGCGGGGCGAACCACCACCACATGCCGCTGATGAGGGCGTTGCCCTGCTGAGCGTCGCTGATCATGATTCCCCAGCTGACGGTGCTGGGGTCGGAGACCCCGAGGAACGCCAGACCGGACTCGGCGAGCACACCGCCGACGAAGCCGCCCAGGAACATGGCGGAGATCCAGCCGATCAGGTGTGGCAGGACCTCGGACATCGCGAGCCGCCACCGGCTCTCCCCGAGCATCCGCATGGCGAGGACGAACTCCCGGTTGCGCAGGCTCATGGCCTGGGCCCGCAGCGCCCGGGTGCCGCCCGCCCAGCCGAAGAGGCCGATGATGATGCCGATGACCACCGGTCCGCCGCCCCGCGTGTAGCCGCTGATGACGAAGATCAGCGCGAAGCCGGGCATGGTGAGGAAGACGTTGGTCAGGCCGGTGAGGGCGGAGTCCACGATCCCGCCGGCCAGCCCGGCCGTCACCCCGACGACGACGGCGATGAAGGTGCCGAGGACGGACGCGACCAGGCCGGCGAGCATCGACTCACGGGTGCCGGTGACCAGTTGGGCCAGGACGTCCTGACCACTCGCGGTCGTGCCCAGCAGGTGCTTCGAACTCGGCGGGGAGCTCACGGCGTTGAGGTCGAGCCTGGTGGGGCTCTGGTGGAGCAGCGCACTTGTCAGCCACGGCCCGAGCAGTGCGAGCAGGCAGAAGGCGGCGAACACCGCCACACCGAGGCGTACTTTCCAGTCCTTCAGCAGTCTCCTGACCATGAGTCACCTCGATTCCCTGGTCCGGGGGTCCAGCAGGACGTACACCGAGTCCGCCACGAAGTTGGCGAGCAGCACGGTGAGGGTGATCAGCAGGAACACGGCCTGCATGGTCGGGTAGTCGCGTTTGGAGACCGCGTCGAACAGCAGGAACCCCATGCCCGGGTACGAGAACACGATCTCGGTGAGCAGGGCGCCGCCGACCAGCCCGCCGATGGCGAGGGCGAAGTTGGTGATGCTGGGGAGCATCGCGTTGCGCGCGGCGTAGACCAGCATGACCTTCCAGCCGGGCAGGCCCTTGGCCCGGGCGAGCAGGACGTAGTCCTCGCTGAGCGTGGTGACCATCATGTTGCGCTGGCCGAAGACCCAGCCGCCGAAGGAGGAGAAGACGATGGTGGCGACGGGAAGCAGGCCGTAGCGCAGGGCGCCGGCCAGGAACGGCACGTTGAGGCCGGGCACGGTGTCCACCGAGTAGCCGCCGGACACCGGAGCCCAGCCGAGCTTCACGGCGAAGACCCACACCGCGAGCAGCGCGACCCAGAAGTACGGGACGACACCGATCACGGTCGACAGCGGGGTGACCACCGTGTCGAACCGGCGGCCGGGCCGCCAGCCGACGACGATGCCGAGACCGACACCGATGACGAAGGCGATCACCGTCGAGGCGCCCACCAGCAGGAGCGTCCACGGCAGCGCGGCCCTCACCAGGTCGATCACCGGCACCGGGTACTGGCTGATGGACAGCCCGAGATCGCCGTGGACGAGCTGCCCGAGGTAGCCGACGTACTGCGAGAACAGGGGCTTGTCCGGGTTCCCGAAGAGCAGCTGGATCGAGTGGACGGTCTCGGGCGGCGGCATCTGCCCGTTGCGCTGGGTCATCGCCTGGATGACCGCCTGCGCCGGGTCCCCGGGCATGAGCCGGGGAATGAAGAAGTTCAGTGTGATGGCGACCCAGGTGACGAAGAGGTAGAAGCCGAGCCGGCTGCCGAGCCAGGTCAGTCTGGTGCGGCGGCGGGCCGGACGCCGGGCGGCCTCCCCGGCCCCGCCCTGCTGGGCGAGGCCGGTCTCGGAGGCGATCAGGGGGGCGGTCATGGGACTCTCCCCTCAGCCCTTGGCGGGCCGGAGGTGCAGGAGCGTGGTGATGAACTCGGTGCCCGAGCCCGTGTTGGCGAGATAGTCGGGGTTCGCGGCTTCCGGCCATCCGGTCCAGCGCATCGTGTTGGCCACGCCCGCGGCGCCGGAGGAGAAGAGCGGGATGGTCGGGACCTGGTCCACGATGATCGCCTGGGCCCGCATGCCGAGTTCCTTCAGCCGGGTCTGGTCCTTCGTTCCGGCCATCTTGGCCAGGATCTTGTCGTAGGCCGCGTCGCGGAACCGGATGGTGTTGTTGTTCGACATCGTGCCGATGGGGGAGGCCAGGCTGCCGTTCATCTGGTTCAGCGCGGTGTAGATGCCCTCACCGCTGGACATCCAGGTCGCCGCGAGATCGAAGTGGCCCTTGGAGATCTCGTCCCCGGTGTTCGAGCCGCCGCTGAGCCTGACGTCGATGCCCAGCGTCTGCTTGATCTGCTGGACGACGAGCTGGGCGATGGTCTTGATGAAGGGCGTGTCGGTGGGCGCCACGAAGGTGACCGGCAGCTGCTTGCCGTCCTTCACGAGCCGGCCGCCGTCGACGCTGTAGCCCCCGGCTTTCAGTGACGCCTTGGCAGCGGCCACGTCCTGCTTGCGCGGCGCCAGGTGCTGGGGGTCGATCCAGTCCTTGTACGTCTTGGTCGACAGGCCCGTGGGACTGGCGGGCGGCTGTTGCAGCGGCAGTTTGCTGGACGAGAGCTTCGCGATCGCCTCGCTGTCGACGGCCTGGGCGAAGGCGCGGCGGACATGGACGTCGTTGAAGGGCGCCTTGGCGTTGTTGAGCATCACGGACACCACCGAGCCGTCCCACGCCATGATGAAGCGGTGGTCCTTGGGATCGGAGGCGACGTAGCTCTTCGCGTCGATGTCGCAGGTGCAGAAGTCGATGCTGTTGTTCTGCAGCTGCGTCTGGATGTTGGCGCTGGTGGCGGCCGTGTACTTCAGGAAGCTCATCGTCGGCTTGCCGCCCCAGTAGTCGGCGCGCGAGGCCATCGTCACGGCCTGCGGTGAGAAGGTCTTCACGGAGAAGGGGCCGGTGCCGACGGGGCTCTTGTCCACGTAGGTGAGCGGATTACGGCCCGTCCACAGCTTCCGCTCGATGATGTTGACGGTCTTCAGGTCGCTGAGCTGCTGGTACGCCGCTGACTTCCAGGTGACGGCGACCGCGTCCGAGCCCACCGCCTTCACGGCCGAGTACGAGGCGCCGCCCAGCTTGGCGTTCTTCAGCCGCAGGTCGAGGCTGTACACCACGTCGGCCGGCGTGAGCGGAGCGCCGTCGGAGAACTTCACGCCGGGCCGCAGGGTGAGGGTCGCGGTGCGGCCGTCTTCCGACCAGGCCCATGACTTCGCGAGCCACGGGATGAGCACGCCACCCTTGGCGCGGTTCGAGGCGACGAGCGGCTCGTAGATGATGTTCAGCCCGGGACCCGTGTCCGACTGGCTGAACGGGTTGAAGTTGTTGGTGAACGTCGGGGCGCTGTTGGGCGCCTCGACCGTGATCGTGCCCGCGTTCGCCGAGGCATGCTTCGCGGTGCCTCCTGAGCAGGCGCCGAGCGACAGGGCCAGCCCGAGCGCGACGGCACAGGACGCGCCCGGCCGCAGCCGCTTTCTCATGGTGTGGGTTCCTTCCCGAGGTGCTTGGTTCTCGGCGCGCTCGTCGAGTCGCGGATGTGGCCTCTGTACCAAGGGGCCGACCAAAGCAGAAACATCGGAGCTCTTGAGGGCGCGGCACTCGGTGGGGGCTGCGCGCCGATAACGATCCCGGGATCGTTCACGGGCTCTGTTGCGAACCGACTATGAGCGCGCACCGGCGGGTTGTCAACACCTCTGTCAATCTGTTTCCAAGCTGCTGGTACAAGGCAAGGGAAAGCGTGGAGCGGGGCTGTCCGGGCTGTCTGTGTCGACGGTTGCCGAGGGTTGTCGGGGGTTGCCGGGGGGTGGGTCCGCCGAAGGGCATTGACACCCCACGACTCGTACTGCAAGCCTCGAAAGGTCCGATGAGTTGGCGATGCCGAGAGCCGGCGATGCCGACGCCGTGCACAGGGAGCATCAGTCATGCATGACGACAGAACCATGATCGAGACGAGGCTCGCGAAGGCACTGGCGGAACGGATCAGCCCGGGGATCCACCGGCTGTCGGTGCCCCTGGAGGTTCAGGCCTGGAGCGCTCCCGGCGAACCGGTCCCGGTGGCGGAGGGGTTGAAGGCGCCGTACGAGCCGGTCGAGGCCGGCCAGGCGTGGGGCCGTCCGTGGGGGACCGTCTGGTTCCGTATCCGGGGCACCGTGCCCGAGGAGTGGGCCGGGCGTGCGGTCGAGGCCGTCATGGACCTCGGCTTCACCGGCGCCGGCCCCGGCTTCCAGGCGGAGGCGCTGGTCTACCGCCCGGACGCCACGGCCATCAAGTCCCTCAACCCCCGCACCACCTGGGTGCGCGTCGCCGACAAGGCCGAGGGCGGTGAGGAGGTCCTGCTGCACTTGGAGGCCTCCTCCAACCCGGAGATCGACGGCCCGGTGACCCCGATGGGCGACTGGGACACCTCCGGCGACGAGCCGATCTACCGGCTGCGCCGCATGGACCTGGCGGTGTTCGACACCGAGGTGTGGGAACTGGCCCAGGACTTCGAGGTGCTGCAGCAGCTGATGCTGCAGCTGTCCACCGACGACCCGCGCCGCTGGGAGATCCTGCGCACCCTGGAACGCGCCGTGGACGTACTCGACTTCCGCGGCGACGTGGGCCGGGCCGCCCCCGAAGCGCGCGCCGTGCTCGCCGGGGCGCTGGCCAGAGGGGCGCACGCCTCGGCGCACCGGATCAGCGCGGTCGGACACGCCCACATCGACTCGGCGTGGCTGTGGCCGTTGCGCGAGACGGTCCGCAAGGTCGCCCGGACGACGTCCAACGTCACCGACCTCATGGACCGGGACCCCGGGTTCGTCTTCGCGATGTCCCAGGCCCAGCAGCTCGCGTGGATCAAGGAGCACCGGCCCGAGGTGTACGCGCGGGTGAAGGAGAAGGTGGCGACCGGGCAGTTCGTGCCGGTCGGGGGCATGTGGGTGGAGGCCGACACCAACATGCCGGGCTCGGAGGCGATGGCCCGCCAGTTCACCCACGGCAAGCGGTTCTTCCTGGAGGAGTTCGGCATCGAGACCGACGAGGTCTGGCTGCCCGACTCCTTCGGCTACTCGGCGGCCCTGCCGCAGCTGGTGCGCCTGTCGCGCTCCACGTACTTCCTGACCCAGAAGATCTCCTGGAGCCAGTTCAACAAGTTCCCGCACCACACGTTCTGGTGGGAGGGCATCGACGGCACCCGGGTCTTCACCCACTTCCCGCCGGTCGACACGTACAACGCGTCGTTCACCGGCGAGGAGATGGCGCACACGGTCCGCAACTTCCAGGAGAAGGGCTCCGCCACCCGTTCCCTCGTGCCCTTCGGCTGGGGCGACGGCGGCGGAGGCCCCACCCGCGAGATGCTCGCCCGCGCCCGCCGCCTCGCCGACCTGGAGGGTGCGCCCCGCGTCGAGATCGAACCGCCGTCGGCGTTCTTCGCCAAGGCCCTGGCCGACTATCCGAACGCCCCCGTGTGGCTCGGGGAGCTGTACCTGGAGCTGCACCGGGGTACGTACACGTCCGTCGCGACGACCAAGCGGGGCAACCGGCGCAGCGAGCACCTGCTCCGCGAGGCCGAGCTGTGGTCGGCCACGGCGGCCGTCAGGACCGGGTTCGCCTACCCCTACGAGCGGCTGGACCGGCTGTGGAAGACGGTGCTGCTGCACCAGTTCCACGACATCCTGCCGGGGTCGTCGATCGCCTGGGTCAACCGGGAGGCGCGTACCACCTACGAGGACGTCATGTCCGAGCTGGAGGACGTCATCGGCGAGGCGCTGCGGGCGCTGGCCGGGGACGGCTCGGGCGCCTCCGCGGGCGGGACTGTCGTCTTCAACGCGGCGCCGCACGGACGGGGCGGCGTGCCCGCGCTCGGCGGTGTGCCCGCTTCCGCCCGCTCGGCCGCACCGCAGCCCGCCACCCTCACGTCCCGCGACGGCGGCCATGTGCTCGACAACGGTCTGGTGCGCGTCGTCGTCGACGCCCGGGGCCTCGTGGTGTCCGCGCGGGACAGCGTCACGGGCCGGGAGGCGATCGCGCCCGGCGGCTGCGGCAACCTGCTGCAGCTCCACCCCGACCTGCCGAACAACGGGGACGCCTGGGACGTCGACCACTACTACCGGCACACCGTCACCGACCTCACGGACGCGGACGAGGTGACACCGGTGGAGGACGGACCGACCGAGGACGGACCGGCCGCCGTGGGTGTCAGGGTCGTCCGCCGCTTCCGTGACTCGCGCGTCGAGCAGACCCTGCGGCTCGCGGCCGGCGCTCCGCGCCTCGACATCGACACCACCGTCGACTGGCGTGAGTCGCGGACCATCCTCAAGGCCGCCTTCGCGCTCGACGTCCACACCGACCGGTCGGCCTCCGAAACGCAGTTCGGGCACGTCCACCGCCCCGCGCACACCAACACCTCATGGGACGCGGCCAAGTTCGAGATCTGCGCCCACCGGTGGATCCACGTCGGTGAACCCGGCTACGGGGTCGCCGTCGTCAACGACTCGACGTACGGGCACGACGTCACCCGGTCGTGCCGCGACGAGGCCGACGGCGCGGGCGGCGG
>NZ_VJZC01001020.1 GCF_009377185.1 Streptomyces spongiae | reverse complement strand
AGTGGGGTGGGCTATGCGCTGGCCGCGCTTGTAGCGCCGTTCGCAGCACTGATCATCTTTGGCGGGGTGCTGTCCGACCGCTTCGGTGCCCGGCGGCTGATGGTCGTCTCGGACATGGTCCGGCTGTGCTTTCAGGCGGTGCTCGCGCTGCTGTTCCTGATGGGTACGCCGCAGCTGTGGCAGATCCTGGTGCTGCTGGCCCTGGTCGGTGCGGGGAGCGCGCTCTTCCAGCCGGGAGTCGCCAGCATCACCCCGCGCATATCCCGGGACGTGCAGAAGGCGAACGGCACCCTCCGCATCTCGGAGTCCGTCACCGCCGTAATCGGCCCGTCGCTGGCCGGCCTGCTGCTGGTGGTTTCCTCACCGGCAACGGTGGTCGCCCTCGACGCCTTGACCTACGGCGTCAGCGGCGCCTGCCTACTCCTGCTCCGCTCGGTCCCGATGGGCCCGGCCGACCGAAGTGGCATGTCGTCGTTCCGGGCCGATCTCGTCGAGGGCTGGCGGGAGTTCCGGGCCAGGACCTGGCTGTGGAGCGTCATCGTCGTCTTCATGTTCTGGCAGCTGGCGGGCGCCGGCCCCACCATGACCCTCGGCAACAGCACGCTCGTCACCGACTACGGAGCATCGACGTTCGGCCTGGTCATGTCGTCCCTCGGGGCGGGAAGCGTGCTGGGCGGAATCGTCGCGATCAGGCTTCGCCCGCGGTATCCCCTCCGGGCCGGCGCCCTCTCCATGATCCTTTGGGCGCTCATGCCCCTGGGGATCGCTCTCGATCTTCCCGCACCGCTCATCGCCGGGTGCTACGGGGTCAGCGGCGTGGGCATGGCGTTCTGGATCGTCATGTTCCACACAAGCGTGCAAACGCACATCCCGCAGGCCGTCCTCGGCAGGGTGCACGCGTACGACGCGGCCGGCTCGCTGGTGATGAAGCCAGTGGGTCAGGCGGTGGCGGGACCACTCGCGGTCGTCGCGGGGACGGTGCCGTTGCTGTGCGTGTCCGCGGCAATGGCGTTCGTGGCCTGCGCCATGCTGCTGGCCATCGCGGCTGTGCGCGACCTGAAGCGCGTGGAGCGCTAGCCTCCCGACCTCGAGCGGGCCGACCAGCTTCCGCGACCGGCTGCACCGCGGCCGCCACGGCCATCGATCCCTACCGGGCAGCCATCACCCTCGCGTCACTCCTGATGTGGGCGTGACATGTGACGACAGATCCGAGGGCTGGGCCCTGGGTCCTGGGTTCGCCGACGCGCCGTACGGAACGGCCCCGCCGGTCGTGGACTGGCGGGGCCGTGTGTGTTCCGTTGTCCGCGTATGTTCGTCATCCGCCGACCGACTGGCCGACTCGACGTTTCGGCAGAGCCGCGGAACCGCAGGTCGGGTCAGGCGGCCTTTTCGGTCCGCTCGGCCGGCTTGCGGTGCCGACCCCGAGGGGTCGCCTCGGCGTCGTTCGCGGAGACCGGTCCGCGGTGCTTGCCGTGGCCGGAGGCCTCCTGGGCGGCTGCGTCGGCGGCGGGCAGTTCCGTGGTGTGTGCGTCGCTCATATGGAAGTGTTCACCCCGTCAGCATGATCTTCGTACGAGCGGTGAGTCTAACGGGCCGGTCTGACAACTGTGACGGCGGCCACGGCCGTCGGCGCGCCGGATTCTCGCTCGCCCCCGCCGCCCCTACCCGTCCCATCC
>NZ_VJZC01001019.1 GCF_009377185.1 Streptomyces spongiae | reverse complement strand
GGCACACCCACCCCCGGCACACCCGCCGGCGGCGACCGTGGCGACGCGCTCGCCGAGCCCAAGAAGACCCGGACCTCGATGTTCCGTTCGCTGAGGATCCGGAACTACCGGCTCTTCTTCCTCGGGCAGGTCGTCTCCAACACCGGTACCTGGATGCAGCGCATCGCCCAGGACTGGCTGGTGCTGAGCCTCACCGGGTCGTCCACCGCCGTCGGTATCACCACGGCCCTGCAGTTCCTGCCGATGCTGCTCTTCGGGCTGTACGGGGGCGTCCTCGTCGACCGTCTGCCCAAGCGGCCCACGCTGCTGGTCACCCAGTCGTCGATGGCCGTCACCGGCCTCGCGCTCGCGGCCCTGACCCTCTCCGGCCACGTCCACGTCTGGCACGTCTACGTCGCCGCCTTCGCCGTCGGCCTCGCCACGGTCGTCGACAACCCGGCCCGCCAGTCCTTCGTCTCCGAGATGGTCGGCAAGGACCAGCTGCAGAACGCCGTCAGCCTGAACTCGGCGAACTTCCAGTCCGCCCGACTGATCGGCCCGGCCCTCGCGGGCGTCATGATCACCGGCGTCGGAACCGGGTGGGCGTTTCTGCTCAACGGTGTGTCGTTCATCGCGCCCCTCACCAGCCTGCTGCTGATGCGCGCCCGCGAACTGCACGTCGTCGAGCGTGCCCCGCGCGGCAAGGGTCAGCTCCGCGAGGGCCTGCGCTACGTCGCCGGTCGCCCGGACCTGCTCTGGCCGATCGTCCTCGTCGGTTTCATCGGCACCTTCGGCTTCAACTTCCCGGTGTGGCTGTCGGCCTACGCCGACGACGTCTTCCACGCCGGCGCCGGTGCCTACAGCCTCTTCAACACCCTCATAGCGGTCGGCTCCCTGGTCGGCGCCCTGCTCGCCGCCCGGCGCGGAACGGCCCGGCAGCGCGTGCTGATCGCGGCCGCCGCGGCCTTCGGAACGCTGGAGATCGTGGCCGCGCTGGCCCCGTCGTACTGGCTGTTCGCGCTGCTCATGGCCCCGATAGGGATCTTCGGCCTGACCGTCAACGTCACGGCGAACACCACGGTCCAGATGGCCACCGACCCGGCCATGCGCGGCCGGGTCATGGCCCTGTTCATGATGGTCTTCATGGGCGGTACGCCGCTGGGCGCACCGGTCGTCGGCTGGGTCACCGACACCTACGGCCCCCGGGTCGGCTTCGCCCTCGGCGGCGCCATCTCGGCCGCCGCGGCCGTCACCGTCGGTCTGGTGCTGGCCCGCGCGGGCGGCCTGCGCCTGACGGTCGGCTGGCACCACGGGCACCCGCGGGTGCGGTTCGTACCGAAGGAGCGTGGGCCCCTGACGACGGTGAGCAGCGCGGCGTGAGGCTCCGCCCAGCATCATGAGCACCATGAGCTCTATGGGGACCATGAGACTGTTCGCGGCGGTGCTGCCACCCGCCGACGTGGTCGACGAACTGGGGCACGCCGTCGGCGCGTTGCAGGCGCTGCCGGGGGCGGACCGGCTGCGCTGGACCGGGCGGCCGGGGTGGCACTTCACGCTCGCCTTCTACGGCGAGGTCGACGAGGACCTGGTCCCCGAGTTGTCGGAGCGGCTGGAGCGCGTGGCGCGGCGCACCGGGCCCTTCCCGCTCGCGGTGCGGGGCGGCGGACAGTTCGGGCGCGGGCGGGCGCTGTGGGCAGG
>NZ_VJZC01001018.1 GCF_009377185.1 Streptomyces spongiae | reverse complement strand
CGTGGTGACCATGTAGACGTTGTACGGCACCGTCGCCATCTGCTCGGAACTCCCCAGCACGTCCTGGAGGTACTTCGCGCTCCAGTTGGAGACCGTCGAGTCCCCGATGTACGCGAACGTCATCACCAGACACAGCGGCAACAGCAGCTTGAAGGCGACGGGCCCGCCTTCCGCCCCCTCCTTCGCCTCGACGGGCGCGCTCCCCCCGTCGACGTACCACCGGCTCCCCAGCAGCACCGCAGGCAACAGCACCACCACGACCGGGAGATACGACACCCACAGCGCCAGGTCCCAGTGCGCCCCCACCCACGCCAGCGAGGCCCCCACTATCCCGCCCAGGCTGTACGCCGCGTGGAAGCTGAGCATGATGCTGCGCCCGTACGACCGCTGCAGGCTCACCCCGAGCATGTTCATCGACGCGTCCAGCCCACCCACGGCGAGCCCGAACGCGGCGAGCGCGATGCCCAGTTCGGCCATGTGCTCCCCCGCGCCCACTCCCAGCAGTGCCAGGAGCACGACGGGCTGGGACCAGCGCAGCACCCGACTGGGCGGTACGCGCCTCACCAGCTTCTCGGTCGTCACACTCCCGACGCCGGCGAGCACCGGCACGGCGGCGAGGAACACGGGCAACAGCGCGTCGGAGACGCCGTACCGGTCCTGAATAGCCGGAATCCGGGTCACCAGCAGAGCGAAGGCGGCGCCCTGAGCGAAGAAGCTGAACGCCAAAGAGGCCCTACCGCGCCGCAGCACATCTGTCATGGCGGCGAGCGTAGGGCCCCAACGTACTCGTGGGTAGATCCAGCCAAAGGTGAATTTCCCTCAACTTAACCCGGTGATCCTCCACGTGGCAGAAGTCAGGCGAGCAGACCTGACAACTCACCCATGTCGGAGAAGAGTTGGGTGGCACCCGCCAGCCTGTCGGCAGGCGTCATCGCGGTGAACCCGTACACGTCCATCCCGGCCGCGACAGCCGCCTGCACCCCCAGCGGGGAATCCTCCACCACCACGCAGCGGCTCGGCGAGACACCCATCCGCTCGGCCGCGTAGAGGAACAGGTCCGGGGCCGGCTTCCCCTTCCCCACATCCTGCGAACTGAAGATCCGCGACTCCTCGAACCACCGGTCCAGCCCGGTCGTCCGATGCCCCACCCGAATCCGCTCATGGCTCCCCGAGGACGCCACGCAGTACGGCACCTCGTCCGCGGCCAGCTTCTCGAGTACGTCCACGGCCCCCGCAACGGGCCGCAGTTCCCGCTCGAACGCCGCGAACACCCGCCGGTGGAAGACGTCGTCGAACTCCGCCGGCAGCCGCTCCCCCCTACGCTCCAGGACCAGCTCATGGATGCGATGCATCGCGGAGCCCATGTAGTCCCGAATGGAGTCCTCGTACGACGTCGGGTGCCCGAGCTCCGTCAGATAGGCGGCCAGCAGCCGGTTGGAGATCGGCTCACTGTCCACGAGGACACCGTCATTGTCGAAGATCACCAAGTCGTAGGTCATATCCAGAGCCTAAACGCAGAAAACCCCCGCACCGTGAGGTGCGGGGGTTTTCTCAATATTTGTTCGGCGGTGTCCTACTCTCCCACAGGGTCCCCCCTGCAGTACCATCGGCGCTGTAAGGCTTAGCTTCCGGGTTCGGAATGTAACCGGGCGTTTCCCTCACGCTATGACCACCGAAACACTATGAA
>NZ_VJZC01001017.1 GCF_009377185.1 Streptomyces spongiae | reverse complement strand
TGTGTATAAGAGACAGGTCATGCGGGGCGGGGTCGGGGCGGTCGGCGACCGACCCTGGAGGAGGTCGCCGCGCGGGCCGGTGTCGGCCGAGGGACGGTCTCCCGGGTGATCAACGGCTCGCCCCGGGTCAGCGACGCGACCCGTACGGCGGTCGAGGCGGCGGTGGCGGAGCTCGGCTACGTCCCGAACACGGCGGCCCGGGCGCTCGCCGCGAACCGTACGGACGCGATCGCCCTCGTCGTCCCCGAGCCGGAGACCCGCTTCTTCGCGGAGCCGTACTTCTCGGACATGCTGAAGGGCGTGGGCGCCGCGCTCACGGAAACCGAGATGCAACTGCTGCTGATCTTCGCGGGCAGCGACCGGGAGCGCCGCCGCCTGGCCCAGTACCTGGCGGCACACCGGGTGGACGGCGTCCTCCTGGTGTCGGTGCACGCCGACGACCCGCTGCCCGACCTCCTGGCCCAGCTGGAGATCCCGGCCGTGATCAGCGGCCCGCGCTCGGCCCGCGAGACGCTGCCGTCGGTGGACTCGGACAACTACGGCGGGGGCCGCTCGGCGGTGGAGCACCTCATGGCCCGGGGGCGCAGGACGATCGCCACGATCACCGGCCGCCTCGACGTCTATGGCGCCCAACGGCGCATCGAGGGCTACCGCGAGGCACTGGCCGACTCCGGCCGGCCCGTCGACGAGCAGCTGATCCTCCCGGGTGACTTCACCGAGGACGGCGGCCGCCGGGCGATGGCCGAACTCCTTCAGCGGTGCCCCGACCTGGACGCGGTCTTCGCGGAGTCGGACGTGATGGCGGCCGGCGCGCGCCAGGTGCTGCGCGAGGCGGGCCGCCGTATCCCCGACGACGTCGCCCTCGTCGGCTACGACGACTCGGCGATAGCCCGCCACATGGACCCGCCCCTGACCAGCGTCCGCCAGCCCATAGAGGAAATGGGCCGCGCGATGATCGACCTCCTCCTGGACGAGATAGCCGACCGCCGCCCAGCGGTTTCGCGAGGTCTGGAGCGGCGTCAGGTGGTGCTGCCGACGGAGCTGGTGCAGCGGTTCTCGTCGTAGGCGGGTTGCCGGAGCCGCCGGGGTGACGTGTTCACAACACGAACGTGGGTCGCCCTGATGAACCTGTGGCCAGCCCCAGGGTGAAGCGGCGGGATGACCGGATGTTCCCGGGGCCCGTGTGTTCATAGCGTCGACCGGGACAGCGACAGCCGAGTCGAAGGAACATCATGCGCTTACCGTGGTCCACGGCCGCCATCAGCCTGGGAGCGGCCGGACTGCTCGTCGGAGCGGTTCCCGCCGTCTCCGCCGCGGGGCCCGCCGACGCCCCGGCCGCCCACGCCGACCAGCGTCCGGCCTGGGGCCCGTGCCCACCGGCCGAGAAGGAGCTGAACGCGACGGGCGCACGGTGCGCCGACGTCACCGTCCCCCTCGACCACTCCGCCCCCGGCGGCCGTACGATCCGCGTGAAGATCTCCCGGATCGAGGCCAGGGACCCGACACACCGACGGGGCATCCTGCTCTCCAACCCCGGCGGACCCGGGGGCGCCGGACTCGCGAGCACCCTCGCCCTGCGCCCGACGCTGGGCGACGTGGCCGACCGCTACGACCTGATCGGCTTCGACCCGCGCTTCCTCGGCGAGAGCACCCCGCTGCGCTGTGACCCGGCCCCACCGTCCCCCACACCGCCCG
>NZ_VJZC01001016.1 GCF_009377185.1 Streptomyces spongiae | reverse complement strand
GGTGGGGGTTGGGGGGGGAACTGACAGCTGTAGTGGGGGTTTCAGGCGGCCTCAGCCGTGGTGTCGACACCGAGGCGTTCGAGCAGCCGGCCGCGCAGCTCGGCGAAGCGGGGGTCGGCGATGTCGCGGGGACGCTCCAGCTCGACCGGGGTCTCGTAGGCGATGACGCCCTCGTCCATCACCAGGACGCGGTCGGCGAGCAGGGCGGCCTCCTCGACGTCATGCGTGACGAGCAGCACCGCGCAGCCCCGGCGCTGCCACAACTCGCCCACCAGGCGCTGGGCCTTGATGCGGGTGAGGGCGTCCAGCGCGCCGAACGGCTCGTCGAGCAGGAGCAGGTCGGGCTCACGGACCAGGGCCCGTGCCAGGGAGGCGCGTTGGGCCTCGCCGCCCGAGAGGGTCTTTGGCCATGCGTTCGAGCGGTGGCTCAGGCCGACCTCCTCCAGCGCCTGGTCTGCGACAGCGCGTTCGGGCTTGCCCGGCAGGCCGAGCAGCACGTTGCGCCACACCTTCTTCCACGGCATCAGCCGGGGCGCCTGGAACGCGACGGCCTTGCGGCGCGGCACGAGGACGGTGCCCTCGATGTCGCGGTCGAGGCCGGCGAGGATGCGCAGGAGCGTGGACTTGCCACAACCGCTACGGCCGAGGAGCGCCACGAACTCGCCCGGCTGGACGTCGAGTTGGAGCTGGTCGATGACGGCGCGGCCGTCGAAGGAGCGGGTCAGTCCCTCGACGTGAACGGCGTGTGCCGCTCGGGGAGCCTCGGTTGCCAGGGGGCTCACCGGCCCGTGAACGTCGGTCGCCATTGCAGCAGCAGCCTTTCGAGGGAGCGGACGACGAAGTCGGCGGTCAGGCCGAGGAAGGCGTAGACGATCAGGCAGACCACGATCACGTCGGTGCGCAGGAAGTCCCGTGCCTGCACCATGAGGAAGCCGAGGCCGGCGTCGGCGTTGACCTGCTCGGCGAACACGAGCGCGAGCCAGGCGATACCGAGGGAGTACCTCAGGCCGGTCATGGCGCCCGGAAGCGCGCCGGGCAGGACGACGTGCCGCACGAGCCCCCAGCGCGACAGTCCGAGGGACTCCCCGGCCTCGATCAGCTGGGAGTCGACGCCTCGGATACCGGCGTACACGTTCAGATACAGAGGGAAGGTCACACCGAGGGTGATGATCGCCACCTTGGGGGCCTCGCCGATACCGAACCAGATGATGAGCAGCGGGATGAGCCCCACGAACGGCACGGTTCGCAGCATCTGGACGGGGGCGTCCACGAGGTCCTCGCCGACCCGGAACAGGCCCGAGACCAGGGCGAGCACGGTACCGACGACGACGCCGAAGAGCACTCCGATCGCGACCCGCTGCAATGACGTGCCCATGGCCGCCTGCAGCGAACCGTCGGAGATCAGATCACCCGCGACCTCCGCCGTCCGCCCCGGCGACGCGAGTACATCGGCGGTCAACACACCGGCGGCGCTGAGGATTTGCCACAGGGCGAGAAGGAGGACGGGGCCCGTGGTGCGACGCAACCAGCGGGGGACACGGCTGCGTCGGGTGGAGCTGGGGACGATGGGTTCGAGGTCGATGGGGCCTTGCCCGGCGGCGCCTGTGCCCGAACTTCCTATATCCGAAATATCGGATTCCAGGGAGTCGGGCGGGGCATGACTGATGCTCATGGATGCTCCACGGGAGGGGGAAC
>NZ_VJZC01001015.1 GCF_009377185.1 Streptomyces spongiae | reverse complement strand
ACTCGACCTGCGCACCTTCAACGGCCGCCACCCCGTCGAACTCATCGGCGGAGTCCGCTTCCCCGCCATCGGAGAACTCCCGTACCTGCTCACCCTCGCAGGCCACGGCTTCTACTGGTTCCGGCTCCGCAAGGACGCCGCGTAGAACCCCAGCGGGGCGGTTTCCACCGCCCCGCCCTGGGCACGCATCAGTAACACCCCGACTCCCCTGGTCTTCTGGTCCTCCGGGTCACTGGGGAAAGGACGCGACGCCATGTCGGAAGCCCCGTCGGAAGCCCCGTCGGCAGCAACGCCGGAGGCTGTCACGCACTCCGCCCGTACGGCCGGTCCCGCCCTTCTCGCGTCTCTTGATCCACTGCTGCGGGAGTGGCTGCCACGGCAGCGGTGGTTCGCGGGCAAGGGCCGGCCGGTCACCGGGTTCACCCTGGTCGCGGCGACGGAGCTGCTGCCCGTGAGCTCGAAACTGGGGCTGCTCCACCTGCTCGTACGGGCCCACCAGCCGCTCGTGCCCGTCCAGAGCGCGGCACCGCACCCCGCCGACTGCTACCAGCTGCTGATCGGGGTCCGCGAGACCCTGCCGCCACGGCTCGCGCCCGCACTGATCGGGCACCTGGACGAGGGACCGCTGGCAGGGCGCACGGTGTACGAGGCGCTGTACGACCCCCGGCCCGCAGACGTGCTCCTGGAAGCGCTGCGCGCACGGGCACGCGTCGGCGAGCTGCGCTTCGAACGGGACATGCGGCAGGAGATCCGTGCGGGGCTGGTGCCTCGCCTGGTGACGTCGGAGCAGTCCAACTCGTCCGTCGTGTATGGCGATACGTTCATCCTGAAGCTCCTGCGGCGGATCGTGCCCGGCACGAACCCGGATCTGGAGCTGCCGCTGATGCTGGCGCGCGAGGGGTGCCCGCGGGTGCCGGCTCCGGCGGGCTGGATGACGGCGGACCTCACCTCCTCCGACGACTCGTACGTCCTGGGCGTGCTCCAGCCCTTCGTGCAGGGCGCGGCCGACGGCTGGGAACTGGCGCTGCGGGAGCTGGCCAAGGGAGAGGACTTCGGCGCGGAGGCGCGTGCGCTGGGGCGCGCGACGGCCGAGGTGCACACGGCGCTCGCGCGGGCGCTGCCGACGGTCACCCTCGGGCGGTCCCAGCTGGAGCTGCTCGTGGCCGGGATGACGGAACGGCTGGAGGCGGCCACGCAGGCGGTTCCGGCGCTGCGGCCGTACGCACCGGAGCTGCGCTCGGCCTTCGCGGCGCTGGCGGACCTGGCGGCGGAGGGCAGCACCTGGACGGCCCAGCGCATCCACGGGGACCTGCACCTGGGCCAGTGCCTTCGGTCGCCCGGCGGCGAGTGGTCGCTCATAGACTTCGAGGGCGAGCCCTCCAAGTCGCTCGCCGAGCGCCGCATGCCCCAGCCCGTCGCGCGGGACGTCGCGGGGATGCTGCGTTCCTTCGACTACGCGGCCCACTCACAGCGCCCCGCCGAGCCGGGCTGGGCGTCCCTCTGCCGGGCCGCGTACTGCTCCGGGTACGCGGAGATCTCCGGGAGCGACCCTCGGACCGATCCTGTGCTGCTGCGCGCGTACGAGACGGACAAGGCGGTGTACGAGGTCGTCTACGAGGCCAGGCACCGCCCCGACTGGCTGCCGGTGCCGCTGGCCGCGATACGCCGGCTGGCGGCGAACGACGACGCCCCCTGACGCTCCGACCTTT
>NZ_VJZC01001014.1 GCF_009377185.1 Streptomyces spongiae | reverse complement strand
TCGGCGCGGGGACCGCGGCCCTCGCCCTTCTGGCCTTTGCTCTGACCCTGCGCTTCGGCGAGGACCCGGACCACCACGCCGCGAACCGGCCCCCGACCGTGACGCGTCCCGACTCCGCCCCGCCGTCGGACTCCGCCCCACCGTCCGAGGCATCCCCGGTGCCCGTCTCCGGCACACTCGACCTGCCCGGGCGCACCCTCACGTTCGACGGCCGGGTGATGCCGATCGTCTCGGACGTCGAGGTCCCGCTCGCGTCCACGAGCCCGATGACGGTGACCGCGAAGCAGGACCTGAGAAAGGTGACCGTCGACGTGCGGTCCAAGGGCGGCTCCGCCGTGGTGGGCGTCCCGTACGCGGTCGAGCTGCGCGCCGGGGAGGACCAGCAGCCGCTCTACGTCGGCGCCTTCACCTCGGAACTCAAGGTCCTGAGCGACTACGACGTCGGAGGCGGCCTGATCGCCCTCGGCACCGAGGACGCCCGGTGGTTCTACGCCCGGGTCCGCGGCGGCGACACCATCTCGGTGACGGCGGGCGGGGCGGGCCGTCTGCCGGACGTTCAGTCGGGTGCTCAGCTGGGTGCTCAGCCGGGAATGTTGGGGTCGTACTCGTCCCGCCCCCACTCGGAGGAACCGAGCGGGTAGTTGTACGCGGGCCGCCCCACGTTCCCGCTCGTCCGGAAGGGCTTGCCGTTGTCGTCGACGCGTAGGGTGCCCTGCTGGTCACCGCTGGACCAGTCCAGTTCCAGGTACCAGCTCACGTTGTGCGCCCGCACGTCCGCGAAGACGTAGAAGACCTCGGGGTCGGACTCACTCACCTTGTACGGGAAGTCGCGCTGACCGGCCTTGGGGGAGACCGCGGGCCGCCCGGCATCGAGGTTCACCCCGAATGACGTCGTCTCCACGCCGCCACCGCACCCGACGCCCATCTGGAAGTCGTTCCAGGCGAGCGGCGCGCTCTTCTCCACCACCCGCACATGCAGTTCGTCCAGGACGACGGTGGCCTTCCCGGTGCCCTGCACGGTCAGCGCGAGCATCTGCTGCCCGGCGGTGACCCCGCCGAGCGCGGTGACCCACCCGCGCGCGTCCGGCTCAGTCGGCGGCGGAGGCACCTGCTCGGGCTTCCGGTCGATCAGGTAGTGCGGGCCGCACGGGTCTTCCCACTTGTACGGATTGACGGCGACGGAGGGCGCGGTGGCCCCGTCCTCGACACCGCCGCCCTGGACCGCCCCGGCCCCACCCCTCCGGGAGGCGGCGGCCGAAGGCGTGGGGCTGCCGCTGCGTGCGGCGGAGGGCGAGGCCGACTCCTTCTTCTTTTTCTTCTTCTTCGCGTCGGCCGACTCGGAGGCGCCGGCGCCTCCCTCGGCGGACGGGGCGGCAGCCCCCACGGACCGCTTCCCGCCCCGCTCGTCGTCACCCACGCCCTCGCCGGGCACGAGACTCACCACGAGCGCGGCCGACACGAGGGCGGCGGCCACGCCGGCCCCGGCGAGCACGACGGTACGCCGCCGCGCCACGGGAGCGTCGGTCAAGGGCCGCGGCTCGCCTTCGGACCCGTCCTCGGAACCGGCCTCGGAACCCTCCTCGACCTCCGCTTCGGACCCCGCGGCCCCGGTCCCGGTCCCGGCCTCGGCCTCCGCTTCGGACCCACCCGTTCCGGCCCCGGCAGCCGCTTCAGACCCCACAGAAGCCCCGGACACCCCGGACACCCCGGAC
>NZ_VJZC01001013.1 GCF_009377185.1 Streptomyces spongiae | reverse complement strand
GACGGGAGGCGAGAGGGCGGGTCGCTGATCGACGGGTTTCTGGTCGAGCGGGTGGCCGAGTCCGACTACGCGGGGCCGCTCGCAGCGTTGGCACAGGTCGTGTCGCCCGAGCCCGTCCTCGGGCCCGACCTGCTGGGGCTCGCCCGGGCCGTTGCCGATCGGTATGCGGGGAGTCTGGCGGATGTGCTGCAGCTGGCCGTTCCGCCGCGGCACGGGCGGGCCGAGGCCAGGGAGACGAGCGCGCCGCCGCCCGCCCCCGCGGGGCCGGAGCCGGGCTCCTGGCGACGGTACGACAGGGGAGCGGATTTCCTGAAGGCCCTGGCCGCGGGCGGAGCGCCTCGTGCCGTGTGGACCGCGCTGCCCGGGCCCCAGTGGGCCGAGGAGATCGCGCGGGCCGTGCAGGCCACGCTCGCTTCGGGGAGGGGCGCTCTCGTCGTCCTGCCGGCCGGGCGGCCCGTCGCGCGGGTGGACGCCGCGCTGCGGGAGCTGGTGGGCGAGGGACACCACGCCGTGCTCACGGCCGATGCCGGGCAGGAGCGGCGGTACCGGGAGTGGCTGTCCGTGCGGCGGGGAGCGGTGAGGGCCGTGGTGGGGACGCGGGCCGCCATGTTCGCGCCTGTCCGGGACCTCGGGTTGGTCGTCGTCTGGGACGACGGCGATGCCAGTCACAGTGATGACCGCGCGCCGTTTCCGCATGTGCGCGAGGTGCTGGAGCTGCGGGCCACACGGGACAAGTGTGCTTTTCTGCTCGGGAGTTGGAGCTGCACCGTTGAGGCGGCGCAGCTCGTCGAGAGTGGTTGGGCCGCGCCGATCGTCGCCGATCGGGAGCAGGTGCGAGCCGCCGCTCCGCTGGTGCGGACCGTGGGCGACGCCGAGCTGGCGCGGGACGAGGCCGCGCGGGCGGCCCGGCTGCCGAGCCTCGCCTGGCAGATCGTCCGGGACGGGCTGCGGCACGGGCCGGTGCTCGTGCAGGTGCCGCGGCGGGGGTACGTACCACGGCTGGCCTGTGCGCGGTGCCGGGAGCCGGCGCGGTGCCGGCAGTGTGCGGGTCCGCTTGAGGCCCAGGAGGCCGGTGGCGGCGCGCTGCGCTGTGGGTGGTGCGGGCGCGAGGAGGGAGCCTGGCACTGTCCGGAGTGCGGGGGCTTCCGGCTTCGGGCGCAGGTCGTCGGGGCGCGACGGACCGCCGAGGAGCTCGGGCGGGCCTTCTCCACGGTGCCGGTGCGGACCTCCGGGCGGGAGCAGGTCCTGGACACCGTGTCGGCGGACCCCGCCCTGGTGGTGAGTACGCCGGGTGCCGAGCCGGTCGCCGAGGGCGGGTACGCGGCCGCCCTGTTGCTGGACGGGTGGGCCATGCTCGGCCGCCCCGATCTACGGGCCGGGGAGGACGCGTTGCGGCGGTGGATCGGAGCCGCCGCGCTCGTACGGGACCAGGGAGCGGGCGGCACGGTGGTGGTCGTCGCCGAACCGACGTTGCGGCCCGTGCAGGCGCTCGTACGGTGGGATCCCGTCGGGCATGCCGTGCGGGAGCTCGGCGAGCGGGCCGAGCTGGGGTTTCCGCCCGTGTCGCGGATGGCGGCTGTGTCGGGTACGGCGGAGGCGGTGGCCGAGTTCCTGGCCGCCACCGAACTGCCGCGTGATGCCGAGGTGTTGGGCCCTGTTCCGTTGCCCGTCATGGATGCCGGGCGGCCCCGGAGGGCGGGGGCGCCACCGCCGGGGG
>NZ_VJZC01001012.1 GCF_009377185.1 Streptomyces spongiae | reverse complement strand
CGATCACAAAGCCCCCCGAGCCCTCAGGCACCCCGACAGGGGCGCGGGGAACTGCGCGAGAAGCTACAACGCACCCGCAGCCGCCAACGCACCGAACCCACCAATCCCTCAGGCGCCCACCCGCTCAGCCCTGCGCAGCAGCACCGCCGAGACCGCACCCCCGAGCAACACCGCCACCGCCCCGACCAACAGACTGCTCTCCAGCCCGGAGGAGAACGCCGCGACGACCCGGTCCCGCTCCTCCTGCGAGCCCGCCGCGGCCAGCGCCGCCGGCAGCGAGGACACCGCGACCGGGAGCAGCGCGGCGAAACGCGAGGTGAGTACGGCACCCAGCGCGGCCACACCCAGCCCCACGCCGAACTCCGAGAACGTGCCGTTGAGGCCCGCACCCACGCCTGCCTTCTCGGGCGGGATCGAGCTCATGATCGCGTGCGCCATGGCCGGGTTGGCGACGGCGGTACCCGCGCCGATGAGCAGCAGCCCGAGGAGGGTGCCCGGATAGCCCTGGTCGGCGAGCGTCGCGATCGACACGAGGCCTCCGGACATCAGGACCATGCCGAGCATGATGGAGGCCGGACCACCGAGCTTGGCCGACCACTTCGCCGGCAGCCCGGAGAAGTTGAGGACCACGACGGACAACGCGAGCGGCGCCGTGCGCAGACCGGCCTCCAAGGGCCCGTACCCGAGCACGAACTGCAGGTGCTGCGTCAGCAGGAACAGCCCTCCGCCCATGCCGAAGGTGACCAGCACGATGCCCGCGGCCGCACCCGTGAACCGCCGGTTGCGGAAGAAGTGCAGGTCGAGCATGGGATACGGGATCCGACTCTCCCAGTACGCGAACACCGACAGCACCACCAGGGCCACCGCCGCGGCCACCAGCACCCGCCCGGAGGTCCAGCCGTGGTCGGGCCCGGAGATGATCGTGAAGACGAGCGCGCTCATACCGATCGTCGACAGGACCGCGCCCAGCAGGTCGGGACGGTCTCCCCGCGGGTCCTTGGACTCCGGCACGAGCGCGACGGCCGCGACGAGGCCGAGGACCGCGACCGGCAGGTTCACCAGGAAGATCGCACCCCACCAGAAGTGGTCGAGCATGAAACCGCCGACCAGCGGGCCGACCGCGAAGCCCAGCGAGCTGATCGCGACCCAGACCCCGATCGCCTTGGGCTGCTCCTCGGGAGTGAAGATCTGCATCACGACCGCGAGCGTGGTCGTGAGCAGCAGTGCACCGCCGACACCCATGACGGCTCGGGCGGCGATCAACTGGCCGGTGGTATCGGCGATTCCGGCCACCAGCGAGCCGCTACCGAACACGGCGAGTCCGGCGATCAGCATCTTCTTGCGGCCGTAGCGGTCGGCTGCGTTGCCCGCGGTGAGGAACAGACCGGACTGCACGAGCGAGTAGGCGTTGATCATCCACTGGATGTCGGAGGTGGCCGCGCCCAGCTCATCGGTGAGGGACGGGATCGCCACGTTCAGCACCGTGTTGTCGAGCACCACGGTGAGCTGCGCGAGGCAGATGACGCCGAGGATCAGCCAGCGTTGGGGGTGCCCCTGCGGGGCGATCGGCGAGGTGTCGGCAGTCGTCGACGCCGTCATGGGAAGCCCTTCTACGGTGTACGGGAGCGGTCGCCATACACCGTAGAACGGTTCCCATACACCGTACAAGGCAATATCCGCCGCCCTACGCATACGAAAGGGCGGTGGCCCGAGGCTTTGTGCCCCGGGC
>NZ_VJZC01001011.1 GCF_009377185.1 Streptomyces spongiae | reverse complement strand
CCCACCGCCCCCGTCGCAACCCTCTGAAGCCTCACCGGTCACAACGGTCCCAGTCGCACCGTGCCACGACACGCCCGGCCGGGGCCCGCCCGGTTAGCTAACAGGCCGATAACCGAAGACATATCTCTGCGTCCGCTCCCTTGACACCCCCGCACGAACCGACGACTCTTCAACACATCACTTGTGGGAGCGCTCCCACACTACCTGACACATACACAACCCGCACGTTCCCCGCCCGAGCCGCAGCATGAACAAACGGGTCCAACAACGCAGTTGGCCGGGGGGCCGGCACGTCAGGGCAACAGGAGGACGCAATGCGAGGACGTACCCTCCCCCACTCTCGGCTGGGTTCGAGAGGGGGCAACACCCGCCGCACCGCCCGCAGGACGGTGGTCCTGGCGGTGACCGCCGCCATGGGCGCCGGTCTGCTGGCCGGCTGCGCCGACGACGGCGGCAGCGACAGCAGCTCGTCCGGGGACAACAAGGGCAAGACCGTCGTCAAGCTGGGACTCTTCGGCGCCTTCGGCTACAAGGAGGCCGGGCTCTACGCCGAGTACGAGAAGCTCAACCCGAAGATCAAGATCGAGGAGACCGTCACCCAGCGCAACGAGAACTACTACCCGGCGCTCGTCAACCACCTCACCACCGGCGCGGGCCTGATGGACATCCAGGCCGTCGAAGTCGGCAACATCAACGAGGTGGTGAACACCCAGGCGGACAAGTTGGAGGACGTCTCCAAGGCCCCCGGCGTGAAGTCGAGCGAGTGGCTGGACTGGAAGTGGCAGCAGGCCACCACGAAGGACGGCCAGACGATCGGCCTCGGCACCGACGTGGGGCCGGTGGCGATCTGCTACCGCAAGGACCTCTTCAAGGAGGCCGGGCTGCCCACCGACCGCGAGGAGCTGGCGAAGCGCTGGGCGGGTGACTGGAAGAAGCTGATCGACGTCGGCGAGGAGTACCAGAAGAACGCCCCCGAGGGCACCACCTTCATGGACTCCCCCGGTGGCCTGATGAGCGCCATCCTCGGCAGCGAGAAGGTCAGGTTCTACGACGAGTCCGGCGAGGTCATCTACAAGTCCAACCCGGTCGTCAAGGAGTCCTTCATGATGACCGCCAAGGCCGCCGAGGACGGTCTGGTCGGTTCCCTGGCCCAGTTCCAGCCGGACTGGAACACCTCGATCGCCAACAGCAAGTTCGCCGCGATCGCCTGCCCGCCGTGGATGCTCGGCACGCTCAAGGAGCACTCGAAGCCGGAGTCCAAGGGCAAGTGGGACGTGGCCGTCGCGCCGAAGTCCGGCAACTGGGGCGGTGCCTTCCTCTCCGTGCCGAAGGCAGGCAAGAACACGAAGGAGGCCCTGAAGCTGGCGGCCTGGCTGACCGCTCCGGAGCAGCAGGCGAAGCTGTTCAAGGTGCAGGGCAACTTCCCGAGCGCACCGGGCGCGTACACCACACCCGAAGTCACGGGCGCGACCAACGAGATGACGGGTGACGCACCGGTCGGCACGATCTTCGCCGAGGCGGCGAAGACGACCCCCGTCCAGGTCATCGGCCCCAAGGACCAGATCATCGGATCGAGCCTGAACGACAACGGCCTCGTCCTGGTCACCAAGGGCAAGTCACCCGCGGACGCGTGGGAGACGGCCACCAAGACCATCGACAACAAGCTGGAGAAGTGACCGGTATGGCCACCCGGCACGACACCGCCGCGCCCCCCGGCAAGGAGGGGGGCGCGGC
>NZ_VJZC01000101.1 GCF_009377185.1 Streptomyces spongiae | reverse complement strand
ATGTGGCCCCGGACTCCCGCCCTCACGGCCGGGTTACGGCCGGGTCAGCGGGAAAGGTGGGCGCGGACTGCGTCGAGGGTGGTCCCGGCGTGATCGGTGATCATCGTGAAGTGGTCGCCGGGCACGTCCACCTCTGCGGGCGCGGGTCGGCCGGGCCAGTGCGCCTGCCAGCCGGACTCGGGGAATCCGGGTTCCGGTACCGGCTCGGTCGCCCGGACCTGGAGGGACGGGATGTCGAGGTCGGCCGGGGCCCAGCCCGCGAAGACCCGGCCGAAGCCACCCATCGCGGTCAGGGCGGTGTCGTCCAGGACGGCGGCGGCGCCGTCGGCGGGCGCCTCGGTCAGCGAGCGGCCGATGTACTGGCCGATGTGCGGCAGCGCGGGGCTGCCGGGCGCGTAGCTGTCCAGCAGGACCAGGGCCGCGGGACGTAGCCCCCGGCGTACCAGCTCGGTGCCCACCGCGTTCGCGAGCCAGCCTCCGGCGGAGTGCCCGAGGAGCGCGAACGGCGCGCCGTCCGTGCATTGTTCGACGTCGTCGGCGTGCAGCCGGACCAGTGCGTCGAGGTCGGCGGGCAGGGCTTCGCCCGCGACGAAGCCGGGCGCGGGCAGCACCCACACGTCCTGTTCGCCGCGCGCGCCGGTGGCGAGCCGGGCGTACTGGTGGGCGCCGGACTTGCCCGCGAACGAGGGGAAGCACACGAGTGCGGGTCCACCGCCGCCGCGCGTCAGCCGCACCGGCGCGGGCCGCCGTACCGTCCCGGCCTCGACGTCCGCCGCGTCGAACGTCTCCCGGAACCGGGCGGCGTCCTCCAGGAACGTGAGGAACTCCGCGAAGCGCCCCTCCTGTCCGGCCCGCGCCGCCAGCGCGGCCAGGACGCCCGCTCCGGTGGGCTCCGGGTCGGCCGTCTCGCTCACCACGGAGTCGGAGTCCCCGGGCAGGTCCCCCGGCGGAGGAAGCAGCGACGCGGTGACCAGCAGCGTGTGGAGGTGGGCGGCGAACCCGTCGAGCGTGGGGTGCTCGAAGAGGGCCGTGGAGGGGAGTTGGGCTCCGGTGGCCGTCTGGAGGTGGACACGGATCTCCGCGGCCATGACGGATTCGATGCCCAGCTCCGGGATGCTGAACGCCTCCTCGACCTCCGTGGTGTCGGCGTGCCCGAGAGCCCTGGCGACATGCTGGGCGACCAGGGAGCGCAGGGCGTCCTCGCGGGCGCCGGCTGTGAGCGGGGCCAGGCGTTCGTGCAGCCGCGCCGCCGCGTCGTCGGCCGACGGCTCCTCGCCCCCGCCGCCGCCCGTCGCGACCGCCGCCGGGAGGGTGCCGTCCGGCCAGAAACGGCGGCTCTGGAACGCGTATGTGGGGAGGTCGACGTGGGCACCGGCCGGGACGTCCAGGATGGCGGACCAGTCGACCCGCGCCCCCCGGACGTGCAGCAGGGCCAGCGCCTCGAACGCGCTCCGCTGCTCCGGGTGGTCGCGCCGCAGCAGGGGCACCGCCTCGACGGCCGGGCCCGGGCGCTCGGCCGCCGCGTCCCGCACGAGCTCCGACAGCACACCGCCCGCGCCGGGCTCGACCACCGTCGTGACGTCGGCGTCCAGCAGAGCGCGCACCGTGTCGTGGGCACCGGCCGGCTCGCGCAGGTGGCGCACCCAGTACTCGGGCGTGCTCACCTCCTCGGCCGTGCCGCTCGACAGCAGGTCGATACGCGGTGGCTGGAAGGCCAGAGTGCTCGCGATCCGGCCGAACTCCTCCAGGGCGCTGTCCGTCAGGGCCGGGCGGGACTCCCGCGACGACCGCTGCCGCTCGCCCGCGCCGACCGCCGCGCGCGTCAGCCGCCCGCGCGCCGCCACCAGCCGGCAGGCGTCCTCGGCCGAGAGCACGCCCGCCGCGTACGCGGCCGTCAGCTCGCCGACCGAGTGACCACCCAGCACGTCCGGGACGGCGTCCCAGGACTGGAGCAGCCAGAAGGACGCCGCCCCGACGGCGAACAGACCGGCCTGGGCGTACTCGGTCTCGTCCAGCAGGGCCGCCTCAGGGGTGCCGGCCTCGGCGAACAAGACCTCGCGCAGCCCGGGCCGGGCCGCGTCGCCATGGAGGTTCAGCTCGCGGTCCAGGGCCTCGCACAGTTCGTCCAGCGCTCGCGCGAAGACCTGGTACCGCTCGTACAACTCCCGCCCCATGCGGGGGAACTGGCTGCCCTCACCGGGGAAGAGGAAAGCGAGGCGGCCGGTGGCGGGCGTACCACGCACCAGGCCGGGGCCCGACGCGCCCGACGCCAGGTCCGCGAGACCCGCTTCGAAGTCCGCCCGGTCGGCGCCGACCACCACCGCGCGGTGCGGCAGTGCGGCGCGGGTGAAGGCCAGCGTCCCGGCCACGGCCGCCAGATCCGTCCCGGGCCGCGCGGACAGGTGCTCGTGCAGGCGCTCCGCCTGTGCCCGCAGGGCCGCCGCGCTGTGCGCCGACAGCAGCCACGGCAGGGCCCCCGGCGCTGTCGGGGGCGCCTCGGGCTGTGGGGTCTCGTCCTCCTGGGGTGGCTGCTCCAGGATCACGTGCGCGTTCGTTCCGCTGATGCCGAACGCCGACACACCGGCGCGCCGCGGACGCCCGGTCTCCGGCCACGGGACCGCTTCGGACAGCGGCTCCATGGCGCCCGCGGACCAGTCCACGTGCGGTGTCGGCTCGCTCAGGTGCAGCGTGCGCGGCAGGACGCCCCGCTCCATGGCCTTCACCATCTTGATCACACCGGCCACGCCCGCGGCGGCGGCCGTGTGCCCGATGTTGGACTTCACCGAGCCCACCCACAGCGGCTGGTCGGCCGGCCGGTCCTGCCCGTAGGTCTCCAGCAGTGCCTGCGCCTCGATCGGGTCGCCGAGCGTGGTGCCGGTGCCGTGCGCCTCCACGGCGTCCACCTCGGCGGGGGAGAGGCGGGCGCCTGCCAGGGCCTGGCGGATGACGCGTTGCTGGGAGGGGCCGTTGGGCGCGGACAGGCCGTTGCTGGCGCCGTCCTGGTTGGTGGCGGTGCCGCGGATGACAGCCATCACGTGGTGCCCGTTGCGCCGGGCGTCCGACAACCGCTCCAGCAGCACCAGACCGACGCCCTCACCCCAGCTCGTACCGTCGGCGCCGGCCGAGAACGGCTTGCACCGGCCGTCCGGGGCCAGTCCGCGCGTCCGGCTGAAGCCGATGAACGCCTCCGGGGTCGACAGCACGGTGGCCCCGCCGGCCAGCGCCAGCTCGCACTCGCCCGCCCGCAGCGCCTGAGCCGCCAGGTGCAGCGCCACCAGCGACGACGAGCACGCGGTGTCCACGGTCACCGCCGGGCCCTCCAGGCCGAAGGTGTACGAGAGCCTGCCGGAGAGCACGCTCGCCGCGCCGCCCGTCAGCAGGAAGGCCTCGACGCCCTCCCGCGCGGACGTGCCCGCCACCAGCTGCGGGTAGTCCTGCCCGGCCAGGCCCGCGTAGACGCCGGTACGGCTGCCGCGCAGGGTGGTCGGGTCGATTCCGGCGTGCTCGAACAGCTCCCAGGAGGTCTCCAGGAGCAGCCGCTGGTGCGGGTCCATGGCGAGGGCCTCGCGCGGGCTGATCCCGAAGAACGCCGCGTCGAACTGGTCGGCGTCGTCCATGAAGCCACCCTCGCGGGTGTACGTGCGGCCGACGCGGTCCGGGTCGGGGTCGTAGATCGACTCCACGTCCCAGCCGCGGTCCTTGGGGAAGAACGAGATCGCGTCGGTGCCGTCCGCGACCAGCCGCCACAGGTCCTCCGGTCCCCGTACGCCTCCCGGGAAGCGGCAGGCCATCGCGACGATCGCGATCGGGTCGCCGTCCTCGGCCGCGTCCGCCTGGGCCACCGGAGCACGTTCCCGGGTACCGGAGAGCCGGTCGAGCAGATGACCGGCGAGGGCCTGCGGCGTCGGGTAGTCGAAGACGACGGACGCCGACAGGCGGGTGCCGGTCGCGGCGCGCAGCCGGTTGCGCAGCTCGACGGCGGTCATCGAGACGAAGCCGAGGTCGCTGAAGGACTGGCCGGTCGCGGCGGGGGCATCGAGGCCCAGCACGGCCGTGGCCTCATCCACCACCAGGTCCAGCACCAGTTGCTGACGCTCGTCCTCGGGCAGTCCGGCCAGACGGCGGGCCAGGTCCGTGCCCTCGGTGTCGCTCTCGGCCTTGGGGCCGCCGCCCGCCGCCGCGAACGCGGGGACGGCGCCCAGCTGCGCCTGGACGGTGTTCTCCTGCCGGACGTCCATCCAGTAGCGCCGGTGCTGGAAGGGATACGCCGGCAGGTCCAGGACCCGGCCGGGCGGTGTCGTGAACCCGCTCCAGTCGACGGACAGGCCGTGACTGTGGGCGTGGGCGGCGGAGGTGAGGACACGGGGCCAGCCGCCCTCGTCGCGGCGGAGGGTGCCGGTGACGAAGATGTCGCGCTCCGCTTCCTCGGCGATGGCTTCGAGGGCGAGGGTGAGGACCGGGTGGGGGCTGCACTCGACGAACGCCGTGTGGCCCTCGGCGAACGCGGTGCGGACCGCGTCGGTGAGGCGGACGGGTCGGCGCAGGTTCGTGTACCAGTAGTCGGCGTCGAGCCCGGCCGTGTCGATGAGTTCGCCGGTGACCGTGGAGTAGAACGGGACCGTGCCCGACCGGGGCGTGATGCCCGAGATGGCCCGGACGACCTCGTCCTTGACCGGTTCGACGTACGGGGAGTGGGAGGCGTAGTCGGCGTCGATGCGGCGGGCGCGGATCTCCTTCTCCTCGCAGAGGGCGACGAGTTCCTCGAGATCCTGCGGCTCTCCGGCGATGACGGTGGCTCCGGGGCCGTTGATGACGGCCACGTGCAGACGCCCCTGCCACGGCTCGATCAGCTCATTGGCCCGCTCCTCGGACGCCGCCAGGGAGACCAGGCTGCCCTGTCCGGTGACACCGAGCAGGGCCTGGCTGCGCAGCGCGACGATCCTGGCGCCGTCCTCCAGGGTGAGCGCACCGGCCACCACGGCTGCGGCGATCTCGCCCTGGGAGTGGCCGATGACGGCGGCGGGTTCGACGCCGAGGGAGCGCCACATGGCGGCGAGGGAGACCATCACCGAGAACAGGGCGGGCTGTACGACGACGGAGCGGGAGATCCGCTCCCCACTGTTCAGCACCTCGGTGAGGGACCAGTCGACGTACGGCGTGAGGGCGGCCTCGCAGTCGGCGATGGACCGGGCGAACACGTCGGAGGTCTTGAGGAGTTCGGTGGCCATGCCGACCCACTGCGAGCCCTGGCCGGGGAAGACGAACACCGGACGCTCGTACGCACCCTGCCCGGTGACGACGCGGGGATCCGCGGCCCCGGTGGCCAGGGACTCGAGTCCTGCCAGGAGTTCGTCCCGGTCGCTGCCGAGGACAACCGCGCGGTGGTCGAGACCGGCTCGCTGGGTGAGGAGGGCGTGTGCCACCTCGCGTACGTCCGGAAGGTCGTCGAGGCCCGTGGCCAGGCGCTCGGCCTGGGCGCGGAGGGCTGCGGGGTCGCGGGCGGAGAGGGCGAGGGGCACGACCGGCGCGAGGGGCACGGCGGGCTCGTCCGCCTCCTGGGGGGTCTCGGCGGGCGCTTGCTCCAGCACGACATGCGCGTTGGTGCCGCTGACGCCGAAGGAGGACACGGCGGCGCGGCGGGGCCGGTCGGTGGCCGACCACTCGCGCTGCTCGGTGAGCAGTTCCACCTTGCCCGCCGACCAGTCGACGTGCGGGGTGGGCGCGTCGACGTGGAGGGTCCTGGGGAGCACACCGTGGCGCATGGCCATGATCATCTTGATGATGCCGCCGACTCCGGCGGCGGCCTGCGTGTGCCCGATGTTGGACTTCAACGAGCCCAGCCACAGAGGCTCTTCGCGGTCCTGGCCGTACGTCGCGAGCACCGCCTGCGCCTCGATGGGGTCGCCCAGCCTTGTGCCGGTGCCGTGTGCCTCCACCGCGTCCACGTCGGCGGGGGTGAGACGGGCGTTGGCGAGCGCCTGCCGGATGACGCGCTGCTGGGAGGGCCCGCTGGGCGCGGTCAGGCCGTTGGAGGCGCCGTCCTGGTTGACGGCGCTGCCGCGGATGACGGCCAGCACCCGGTGTCCGTGCCGCCGAGCGTCCGACAGCCGCTCCAGTACGAGCACACCGGCGCCCTCACTGAAGCCCGTGCCGTCCGCGGAGGCGGCGAAGGCCTTGCAGCGGCCGTCGGGTGACACGCCGCGCTGGCGGGCCGTTTCGGTGAACATGAAGGGCGTGGCCATCACGGTCGCCCCGCCGGCGAGGGCCAGTTCGCTCTCGCCGCGCCGCAGCGACTGAACGGCCACGTGCAGGGCGGTCAGTGACGCCGAGCACGCCGTGTCGACGGTGAGCGCCGGGC
The DNA here is from genome assembly GCF_009377185.1 of Streptomyces spongiae. GTDB lineage: Bacteria > Actinomycetota > Actinomycetes > Streptomycetales > Streptomycetaceae > Streptomyces > Streptomyces spongiae. The sequence goes on along the minus strand of NZ_VJZC01000101.1, from coordinate 17,410 downwards.
CCTCCAGCCCGTAGAAGTACGCCAGTCGGCCCGAGAGGATGCTCGCGGTGAGGCCGCTGATCAGATAGCCCTCCACGTTCTGGGGGGCGCTTGTCACGAGTGTCCGGTAGTCCTGCTGGCCGGTTCCCACGAACACGCCCGTGCGGCTGCCCCGCAGCGTGTTCGGGTCGATGCCGGCGTGCTCGAACGCCTCCCAGGAGGTCTCCAGCAGCAGCCGCTGCTGCGGGTCCATGGCGAGGGCCTCGCGCGGGCCGATGTCGAAGAAGCCGGCGTCGAAGCGGTCGGCCCCGTCGAGGAAGCCGCCCTCGCGGGTGTTCGTCGTCCCCGGCGTGTCCGGGTCGGGATCGTAGAGCGACTCGACGTCCCAGCCCCGGTCTGTCGGGAACGCGGACGTCGCGTCCCGGCCCTGAAGGACCAGCTGCCAGAGCCCGTCCGCCGACTCGACGCCACCCGGGTACCGGCACCCCATGCCGACGACGGCGATGGGTTCGTCCTCGACGGACTCCAGCTCCTTCAGCTGCGCACGGGTCTGCTGGAGGTCGGCCGTCACTTTCTTGAGGAAGTAGCGAAGCTTGTCCTCGGTGGTCTCGCTGTTCGCCACGATGGCGCTGTCCTCTCTGTTCCGCACGGGTCAGGAGATCCCGAGTTCGTTGGTGATGAAGTCGAAGACTTCGTCGTCGCCGGCCGAGTCGAGGCGCACCGTCGCCTTGTCCGGTGGTGCTTCGGTGCCGGCCGCCGGCCGCAGGCCCCAGTCGGCGACGACCGCGCGCAGCCGCGCGGCGATACGGGAGCGATCGGGGTGATCGGCCGCGATCCCGGTCAGTGCCTGCTCCAGCCGGTCGAGTTCGGCCAGCACCGGCTCGGCCCGCGGTACGTCGTCCCGCGGCAGCGCGCCGTCCACGTACCGGGCGAGAGCCTGTGTTGTCGGATGGTCGAAGACGAGGGTCGCGGGCAGCCGGAGCCCGGTGACGGTGCCCAGCCGGTTGCGCAGTTCCACGGCCGTCAGCGAGTCCAGGCCCAGGTCGCTGAAGGCGCGCCCCGGTGCGATGGCGGAGCTGTCGGGGTGCCCGAGCACCTCGGCGACCGTGCGGCGCGTCAGATCGAGCAGGATTCGCTCCCTGTCGTCCGCGTCGGCTCCGGTGAGCCGCCGCCGCAGTTCGCCGGAGGCGTCCTCCCGTGCCGGTGCGCCGGCCGTTGCCGCCGGGGCCGACGGGCGTACCAGACCGCGCAGCAGAGCGGGAACGGAGCCGTCCGCGCCGCGCAGCGCGGCCGTGTCGAGGCGGGCCGGCAGCAGCGTGCGGGGTGTCCGGTCCTCTGGAAGCTCGTTCCCGGCCTCCGGGGCCGTCAGGACCGCGTCGAACAGCGCCAGTCCGTCCTCGGGGGACAGCGAGAGGACACCGGAGCGCCGCCAGCGCCGCAGGGCCACGTCGTCCAGGCGGGCCGCCATACCCGCCTCCCACGCACCCCAGGCCAGTGAGACGGCCGGCAGCCCCAGGGACGCGCGGTGCTGGGCGAGGGCGTCGAGGAAGGCGTTGGCAGCCGCGTAGGAACTCTGGCCCGCCGCGCCGAGCGTGGCCGTGGCGGAGGAGAACAGGACGAAGACCGGCGGTTTCGTCTCCCGGGTCAGCTCGTGCAGATGCCAGGCCGCGTCGAGCTTCGGGCGCAGGACGGCGTCCACGGTGTCGGGGGTCGGCGCGTCGAGCACACCGTCCTCGATGACACCCGCCGCGTGGATCACCCCCGTCAGCGGGTGTGTGGCGGGAATGCGGTCCAGTACGGCGGACAGCGCGTCGCGGTCGGCCGCGTCGCACGCCTCCACGGTCACGTCCGCGCCCAGTGCGCCCAGCGCGTCGACCAGTTCCCCGGCCCCGGCGGACCGAGGCCCGCCGCGGCTCAGCAGGACCAGCCTGCGCACGCCGTGTTCGGTCACGAGATGGCGGGCGACGAGGCTGCCGAGAGCGCCCGTGCCGCCCGTGACGAGGACCGTGCCTTCGGGATCGAGCCCGGCGACCGGTGCCGAACCGTCCGTCGGCGCCACCGGGGTGCGCACGAGCCGAGGCGTCAGCAGCGTGCCGTTCCGCAGCGCGAGGTGCGGTTCACCGCACCCGAGCGCCGCGCGCCACAGCTTCCCGTCCTGAGTCGTGGCCCCGTCCACGTCCAGCAGGACGAACCGGTCGGGATGCTCGGCCTGAGCGGCCCGTACGAGCCCCCACACCAGCGCCTGTCGCAGTCCCCGTACGTCGTCGTCGGCGTCGACGGCCACCGCGTCCCGTGTCACCACGACCAGCCGTGCCCCGGCGAGCCGTTCGTCCGCCGCGAAGGCCACGAGCACGGAGCGCACCGCACGCTCGACGGCCCGTGCGGCCGTAGGGACGTCCTCGTCGGCGGGCACCGCCGCCGCACAGTCCCACAGCACCGTGTCGGGCACCTGCCGGCCGGCCGCCACGGCCGTCCCCAGCGCCGCCAGGTCGGCGAACGTCTCGGCGGCCAACGCGTCCGGCAGCGTGCCGTCGCCCACGGCGACGACGTCCCGGACCGTCCCGGCGCCGGACCCGGCCGGCGGCTGCCACGCGACATGGAAGAGGCTGTCCGTGTGCCCGCGCCGGGAGGCGGCCCGCAACTGCTCCACGGAGACCGGTCGCGTCCCCAGCGCCCCCACCGAGAGCACGGGTGCCCCGTCCGTGTCCGTCACGAGCACCGGTGTCGCGTCCTCGCCGAGCGGCGACATGCGCACCCGCAACGTGGTGGCGCGGGTGCGGTGCAGCCGTACGTCCTGCCAGGCGAACGGCAGCCGTACCTGCTCGCCGGTGTGGCCGACCAGGCCCGCGTGCAGCGCGGCGTCCAGCAGCGCGGGGTGCACTCCGTAGTGGGCCGCTTCCGCCCGGAAGGGTTCCGGCAACTCCACCTCGCCGAAGACCTCATCGCCCAAGCGCCACAGCGCGCGCAGCCCCTGGAAGGACAACCCGTACGTGAAGCCGTCGAGGGCGACCGAGGCGTAGAAGTCGGTGACGTCCACCGGCACGGCCCCGGCGGGCGGCCACACGCCCGTCAGGCCGCCTTCGGCGGGAGCCTCCGCGGCGGCGGCCGACAGCACACCCGCGGCATGGCGCGTCCAGGGCAGCGCGGTCGCCTCGCCCTCCGCGAGCGCCGCGGACGCCGGCCGGGAGGCCACGGTGAACCGGCGGCGTCCGCTGCCGTCGTCCTCCGTGACGGTGACCTGGATGTGGACGACGTCGTCCTCGCCGAGGATCAACGGGGTCTCCTGGACCTGCTCCTCCACCGTGCCGCAGCCCGTCAGACGGCCCGCGTGCAGGGCCATGTCGAGGTGCGCCGTGCCCGGGACGATGGTCGAGCCGAGGATGACGTGGTCGGCGATCCACCCGTGCGTACGGGACGACAGCCGGCCGGTGAGGACCAGCCCGCCGCCGTCCGCCGGGGTGAGCACGGCACCGAGCAGCGGATGCCCGGCCGGGGCCAGCCCCAGATCGCCGGGCTCGACCGACGCCTTCTCGGCGCCGTCCGGCCAGTAACGCTCGCCCTGGAAGGCGTACGTCGGCAGCTCCAGAGGCAGGCGGCGCCCGGCTGAGGCACCGGCGGCGGTGAGGTGCGCCCGCCAGTCCACGGGGACGCCCCGGACGTGGGACTCGGCCAGCGCGGTGAGGACCGTACGGACCTCGGAACGGTCGCGGCGCAGCAGCGGCAGCGCGAGAACGTCGGAACGCTCCTCCTCGGACAACACGTCGGCGGCGCCCTCGCGGGTCATCGCGGACAACACCCCGTCCGGCCCCAGCTCCAGGAATGTGCGCACCCCCTGGCCCAGGAGCGTGCGCACGCCGTCGTGGAAACGCACCGCCTGGCGGACGTGCCGTGCCCAGTAGTCGGCGGAGCGGATCTCCGACGCGGTGACCGGGCGGCCCGTGACGTTCGAGACGATGGGGATGAGGGGCTCACGCAGGTCCATCGACGACAGGACCGTGCGGAAGGCGTCCAGCATGCCGTCCATGCGTGGTGAGTGGAACGCGTGGCTCACGGCCAGTTCCTTCGTCCGCCGTCCCCGGGCGCGCAGCGTCTCGGCCACCGTGCGCACCACGTCCTCGTCACCCGACACGACCACCGAGGTCGGGCCGTTGACCGCGGCGATGCCGGCCAGGTCGGCGTGGCCCGCGAGCAGTTCGGCGACCTCGTCCTCGGTGGCCTCGACGGCCGCCATCAGCCCACCGGACGGCAACTCCTGCATGAGCCGGCCGCGGGCCGCCACCGCGGTGACCGCGTCCTCGAGCGAGAAGACGCCCGCGACATGCGCCGCGGACAGCTCGCCGACGGAGTGGCCCAGCAGATGGCCGGGGCGCAGCCCCCAGGACTCGACCAGCCGGTACAGGCTCACTTCGAGGGCGAACAACGCGGCCTGCGTCCACTGGGTGCGGTCCAGCAGCGCCGCCTGCTCCGACCCCTCGTCGGCGAACAGCACCTCGCGCAGCCGAAGGTCCGCCCGCTCGGCGAACAGCGCGCAGATCCGGTCGAGGGACTCGGCGAACACCGGATGGGCGGCATACAACTCCCGCCCCATGGCGGCTCGTTGCGCGCCCTGTCCGGTGAACAGGAACGCCAGGCTGGTGCCGTGCACGGCCGTGCCGGTGATGACCTGGCCGGGCTCGGCCGGACCGGCGCCACGCAGCGCGTCCAGCCCCGCGAGCAGATCGTCCCGGCCGGTACCGACGATCACGGCACGCCGGTCGAGGCTCGCCCGCGCGGCGGCCAGCGGCAGGGCGAGCGCGGCCGGATCGAGGTCCGGGTGCGCGACGACCGCCTCGTGCAGCCGCTCGGCCTGGGCCCGCAGGGCCTGCGGGTCGGCGGCGGACAGCTGCCAGGGGACGAGCGCCGGGGCGGTGGCCTGGGTCTCCTCGCCGGGCGTGCCCTGCTCGTCGGCTTCCCCGTCGGCGTACTCCTCGGCCTGCTCCAGGATGACGTGCGCGTTGGTGCCGCTGATCCCGAAGGACGACACCCCCGCGCGCCGGGGCCGGCTGGTGGACGGCCACTCCCGTGCCTCGGCCAGCAGCCGCACGGCCCCGCTCGACCAGTCGACGTGGGGGGTCGGCTCGTCCACGTGCAGGGTCGCCGGCAGGATGCCGTGACGCATCGCCAGCACTGTCTTGATGACCCCGGTGATACCGGCCGCGTGCGTGGTGTGCCCGATGTTGGACTTCACCGAGCCCAGCCAGAGCGGCTCCGTCCGGTTCTGCCCGTACGTGGCGAGCAGCGCCTGCGCTTCGATGGGGTCGCCCAGCTTCGTGCCGGTGCCGTGTGCCTCCACCGCGTCGACGTCGGCCGGGGTGAGGCGCGCGTCGGCGAGGGCCGCCCGGATCAGGCGCTGTTGGGCGGGGCCGCTGGGTGCGGTCAGGCCGTTGGAGGCGCCGTCCTGGTTGACGGCGCTGCCGCGTATGACGGCCAGCACCCGGTGCCCGTGTCGCCGGGCGTCCGACAGCCGCTCCACCAGCAGCATCCCGACGCCCTCGCCCCAGGCCGTACCGTCCGCGGCGGCGGCGAACGCCTTGGCGCGGCCGTCGAGCGCGAGCCCCCGCTGCCTGCTGAACTCCACGAACATGAAGGGGTGGGCCATCACGGAGACCCCGCCCACCAGCGCCAGCCCGCACTCGCCGTCCCGCAGCGACCGCACCGCCAGATGCAGCGCGACCAGCGACGCCGAGCACGCCGTTTCGGCGGTGATCGCCGGCCCCTCCAGCCCGAAGGTGTACGCCAGTCGGCCGGAGGCGACGCTGAGCGCGGTGCCGGCCAGCACATGGCCCTCCGTGCCCTCGGGTGCCGCCCCCGTCCCGGGGCCGCCGTAGCCGTGGGAGGCCGCGCCGACGAACACACCCGTGCGGCTGCCGCGCAGCGACGTCGGGTCGATACCGGCCCGTTCGAGGGTCTCCCAGGAGGTCTCCAGCAGCAGCCGCTGCTGTGGGTCCATGGCGAGGGCCTCACGTGGGCTGATCCCGAAGAAACCGGCGTCGAACCGGTCGGCGTCCCGAAGGAACCCGCCGTGGCGCACATAGCTGTGGCCCGGCCGGTCGGGGTCGGCGTCGTACAGCGACTCGATGTCCCAACCGCGTTCGGACGGGAACGGCGTGATCGCGTCCCGCCCCTCGGCCAACAGCTGCCAGAAGTCCTCGGGTGAGCGCACGCCGCCCGGGTAGCGGCAGCTCATGCCGACGATGGCGATCGGCTCGTGGCGGGCCTCCACCAGCTGCCGGTTCTGCTGCTTCAGGCGCTTGTTCTCCTTCAGGGAGTGGCGCAGCGCCTCCATCATCCGCTCGGTGCGGTCGCCGTCCGGGCCGCTTGTCGCGGCACCTTCCTCAGCCCGCGTACCCGGCAAGTCCTGCGTCACAGGGATCCCTTCTCCGCTCATGGTCGTTGTCCGCAGTCCGCTCGTTGACGTCGTCCGCGTCGAGGTGGTGGGTGTCGTTCGGGGCGCCGGCCGCCGCGGATTCTCGGCCACGGACGCCTCCTGGGCCCGCCCGGCCGCCTGCCGCAGGGCCGCCGGCATCCACCTCGGCCAGGGCCGGTCCGGCGGAGACGGCACCGTCCGCCGTGCCGACGGGCTCCGCGCGCAGCCCCGGCCGCAGGGTCCGCCTGCGCTCCGCCTCAGGCATCGCCCGCATCAACTTCGCGGAGGAGGACGCCGGTGCCTGGCCGGTCACCGCGGTGTCGGTGCCCGGCTTCAGCCCCGCCTCGGGAGCCGCCGTGGGAGCCGTTTCCGGAGCCGCCTCGGAGCCGTCCTGCGCGATGTGTCGGCCCCGGCGGAACGAGCGCCGACTCCTCTACGGATTCCGCGAGGCCGACGCCGACGGCGCCGGCCGATCCCCGGCCAACGGACCTGAGGTGCAGCGCCGCCACCGTCGCCACCGGCACGCCGGCCGCGTCGGCGACCTCCATGGACACCGAGGTGCCGGTGTCGTCCGTGCCGGGTGCCGGACCGTCCGCGGGCGCGAGCCGGACCCGCAGCACGCTCGGTCCGGCGGCACCCGACGTCGTCACCCCGTGCCAGGTGTACGGCACCAGCCGCCGCTCCAGTGCCTCGGGGCGCGCCCCGTACCAGGCCTGGAGCGCGGCGTCGAGCAGCGCCGGGTGCAGTCCGTACCGCCCGGCCTCCTGCCGAGTCCCCTCCGGCAGGGCGACCTCGGCGAACACCTCGTCGCCGCGCCGCCACACCGCCCGCAGACCCTGGAACGCGGGCCCGTACACGATCTCGTACGCCTCCGCCTGTCGCTGTAATCCGCCGATGTCCACGCGGTCGGCGTCCGCGGGAGGCCAGGTCACCAGGCTGGACCGGCGTGTCGAAGCGCCGACCGCGTCGAGGGTTCCCGTCGCGTGTCGCGTCCAGGGTTCGTCCGGGCAGGGCCTTGAGGACAGGGTGAGGCGCCGTCGGCCCGTGGCATCGGCGTCGGTCAGCCGGAGCCGGAGCGCCCGGCCCGCGCGCGGATCGGCGGACAGTTCGAGCGGGCTGTGCAGCGTCAGCTCCGCCACCCGGTCGCAGTCGGCGTACGCCCCCGCCCACCGGGCCAGCTCGAGCATCGCCGTGCCCGGCGGCAGGACCCTGCCCGCGACCATGTGGTCGGCGAGCCACGGCCGATCGGCCGTCGACAGAAGGCCGGTGAACAACAGGCCGCCGTCCTCCGGGAGCTCCAGGGTCGCACCGAGCAGAGGATGCTCCGCGCGCGCGGGCCCGGCCGCGTCGAGCGCGCGGGGCCCGTCGGCCGGCCAGTGCCGGCGCCGCTGGAAGGCGTACGTCGGCAGGTCGGCCGGCGGACGGCCCTCCAGGATCAGGTAGGGGAAGGCCGCGGGCCAGGCAACGGTGGTGTCACACACGTGCAGCCGGGCCAGCTCGGGCAGCAGCCCGTCCGCACCGCTCGCCCCGCCCACCGGCGAGGCGACGACCCGCCCCGTGTGCCCGGTCAGGGCCGCGGTGAGACGGGGAGCGACGGCCGAGGCGGCACCGACCTCCACGAACAGCGCATGACCGTGCGCGCTCAACGTGCGGACGGCGTCGTCGAGCGGGGTCGAGGACGTCCTCAGCAGCGGGATCCGGCCCTCGTGGGGTTCCACGCCGGTGCCGTGCGCCGCCGCCCGCGCGCCCTCCTTGAGCGACATCGCCCCGGACACACAGGCCGCCGCGATCTCGCCGATGCCCTCGCCGACCACCGCCGCGGGCGGTACGCCGTACTCCGTCCACACCTCGGCGAGCGCCACGAGCACCGCCCACCGCACGGTCGGTTCGGATCCCGGGAAGGCACCGCCGCGCAGCGCGTGGTCGCCTGCCTTGGCCAGCGCGCGCTGGCAGTGGGCCAGTCGCCGGGAGAACGTCTGCGAGGTCAGCACGAGCCGTGCGGCCCAGTCGATGTCCTGCGCCAGACCGCGGTCGGAGAGCACCAGCACGGCAGTGCTGTCGGAGGTGACACGGCCCTGGAACAGCTGGGGCGCCGGCCGGCCCTCCGCCAGGGCCGTCAGGCCCGCGCACAGTTCGGCTTGGTCGGAGCCGAGGACCACCGCCCGGTGCTCGAACACCGACCGGCCTCGCGCCAGCCCGGCGCCCACCTCCGCACGCGTCAGCTCCGGATGCTCCGCCACATGCGCCGCCAGCCGCGCGGCCTGCGCCCGCAGGGCGTCGCGACTGTGGCCGGACAGCACCCACGGAATCCCGGTGGGCCACGTCCGTATCTGGTCGGCTTCCGCGGGCGGTCCGGAATCGGCGCTCTGCTCCGGCTGTTCCAGCACCACATGCGCGTGGGTGCCGTCGGCGCCGAACGACGATACTCCGGCCCGGTGCGGGCGTCCCGTGTCCGGCCAGTCGCGGGCCTCGGTGAGCAGCTTGACCGCGCCTGCGGACCAGTCCACGTGCGGGGTCGGCGCGTCCACGTGGAGGGTCCTGGGCAGCACGCCGTGCTCCATCGCCTTCACCATCTTGATCACGCCGGCCACTCCTGCGGCGGCCTGAGGATGCCCGATGTTGGAGGTGACCGAGCCGAGCCACAGCGGCCGGCCGACGGGGCGGTCCCGGCCGTAGGCGGCGAGCAGGGCCTGCGCCTCGATGGAGTCACCCAGCTTCGTGCCGGACCCGTGCGCCTCCACCACGTCCACCTCGGCGGGCGCCAACCCCGCCCGCTCCAGGGCCTGCTGGATCACCCGGCGCTGCGCGGGCCCGCTCGGCGCGGTCGGTCCGCTGCTCGCACCGTCCTCGCTGCTCGCACCGTCCTGGTTGACCGCGGAACCCCGGATGACGGCGAGGATCCGCCGGCCGCCCCGGCGCGCGTCCGAAAGCCGCTCCAGCAGCAGCATCCCGACGCCCTCGCCGAGCGACGTGCCGTCCGCGGCGGCGGCGAACGCCTTGCACCGCGCGTCCTGGGACAGCCCGCGCTGTCGGCCGAACCGCGACAGCCACTGCGGCGACGCCATCACCGTCACCCCACCCGCCAGTGCCAGATCGCACTCGCCCGCCCGCAGCGCCCGCGCGGCCTCGTGCAGGGCCACGAGCGACGACGAGGAGGATGTGTCGATGGTGATGGCCGGTCCTTCGAGGCCGAGCGTGTACGCGACGCGTCCCGACGCCACGCCCCCCGCGCCGCCGCCCACGAGGTAGCCCTCGAACTCGGCCGGGGCGTTGCGCGGCCCGAACCCGTGGGGCTCGCACAAGAGGCCCGCGAACACGCCGGTACGGCTGCCGCGCAGCGACGTCGGGGCGATACCGGCCCGCTCGACGGCCTCCCAGGACGTCTCCAGCAGCAGCCGCTGCTGCGGGTCGGTCGCCAGCGCCTCCCGGGTGCTCATACCGAAGAAGGCCGGATCGAAGGCGGCGGGATCGTCCAGAAAGCCGCCTTCCCGGACGTGGACAGTGCCGTCCCGCGCCGGATCCGGGTCGTAGGGACCCTCGTCCCAGCCCCGGTCGGTCGGCGGCGGCGAGATGACGTCCTGGCCCTCCGCCACCACCCGCCACAGGTCCTCAGGGGACTCGACCCCGCCGGGGAAACGACAGGCCATGCCCACGATCGCGATCGGCTCACGGACATCTTGTTCGGGGAGCTCGCAGAGGTCCGCCGCTGGTTCCTGCCGTGTCATGACGTGTGCAGATCGTTGTCGGCCAGGTCGAGCAACTCCTCCAGAGACATGTCCCCGAACTCGTCCTCGTCGTCCGACGCCAGCCGGTCCAGCAGGTCGCGCAGCCGTGCCGCCACACGCTCGCGCGCGGTAGCGCTACCGGGGCCGTCACCGCCGTCATGCAGCAGGCCGGAAGCGAGCAGTTCGGCTTCCAGGGCGTCGAGTTGGGCGAGGACCGCAGAATGCGTGCCCTGGTCCGCGCGCCGCCCCGGACGCTGCTCCGTGCGGACTGCCAGCAACTCGCCGATGAGGACCGCGACGGACGCGGGAGTCGGATGATCGAAGATCAGCGTCGTGGGCAGTTGCAGCCCGGTGGCCTCGTTGAGCTGGTTGCGCAGCTCCACGGCCTGCAGCGAGTTCAAGCCCAACTCCAGGAAGACACGCTGCGGGGCGACGGCGTCCGGGTCACCCAGCCTCAGTACCATCGCCACCTGGGCTCGTACGAACTCCTCGACCGCATGGGCCCGTTCGCCCGCCGTGAGACCGGCGAGGGACAGCTCCCCGGTGCCGGTGCCCCGGGTCACGACGCCTGTGCCATCCGTACCCTCCGCCGGGTCCGCCTGCTCGACTCCGAACGGATAGGTCGGCAGAGCGATCCGCCGGCCCTCACGACCCCGGAAGAAGGCGGCCCAGTCGACGGGGATCCCGCGCACATAGAGCTGCGCCATCCCCGTCAGCCACTCCGTGATCCCGTCCTGCGCCCGGCGCAGGGTGCCGACGACGCCGGACGACACGGCCGCCCCGGTGCCCGCACCGATGTCCTCCAGCGTCTCCTGCACCCCGCCGAGCAGTACGGGATGCGGGCTGATCTCGAGAAACGTGGGGTGACCTGCCGCCCACAGGGCACGTACGGCCGTCTCGAAACGGACCTCGGAGGTGAGGTTGCGGAGCCAGTACGCGCCGTCCAGACCGGTGGTCTCGAACTCGCCGCCGGTGAGGGAGGAGTAGAAGGGCACGGTGGCGGGGACCGGTGTGATCGCCGCCGTACCGGTGAGGAACGCGGTGGCATCGACGATCAGGCCCGGCGTGTGTGCGGCGAGACCGAGGTTCAGCCTCTTGGCCGGGACGCCCTTGGACTCGAGCATCTCGACGACTTCGGTCACGGCCGCGCGCTTTCCACCGAACAGCATGGATCGCGGACCGTTCGTACCGGCGAAGTGGACCCGGCCGCGCAGGCGCTCGGTGTCGAGCAGTGGGCGGAGTTCGTCGGCAGACAGGGCCGCTGCGGCCAGTTCGCCCTCGCCGGCCGCCTCCGCCTGCATCCGGCTCCACAGGACGGCCACCCGGGCGGCCTCGTCCAGCGTCAGCGCACCCGCGACGTGCGCGGCGGCGATCTCACCGAGGCTGGCGCCGACGGTGGCCGCGGGCTCCACACCGCAGGAGCTCCACAGCGCGGACAGCGACACACTCACCGCGAACAGGACCGGCAGGACGACGTCCACGTCCTCCAGCGTCGGCGCGCCCGGGGCACCGCGCAGTACATCGTGCAGCGACCAGGGAACGAGGGGTTCGAGAGCCCGCGCGCAGTCCTCCATCCGTGAACGGAACACGTCGGAGGCATCCAGCAGGTCGAGCGCCATGCCCGGCCACTGGGAGCCCAGTCCGGGGAAGACCTGGACCACGCTTCCACCGCCCTCGACGCTCGCGCCGGGTGCCGTACGGAACAGCAGTGGGGCGAACCCGCCCTCGGCGAGGGCGCGCAGCCCGCGCACCACCTCCTGCCGATCGGTGGCGAGCAGCACGGCCCGTCGCCCGAGGCCGGTCGTACGGGTCGTCACCAACGACCACGCCAGGTCGGCCGGCGACAGTTCGGGGTCGGCCTCGAAACGGGCGAGCAGGTCCCGGGCCAGCGCCGCCACGGCGGCGTCGCTCCGCCCGGACAGCACGAGCGGTACGAGCGGCGCGGCCGACTGCGCCGGCACACCGTCGAGGGCGAGCGGATCGTCGGAGCCGAACGACTCCGCCGGTGCGAGTACGCGCTCACCGGCCGGTACGGCGGTGGATTCCCGCCGCAGCACCGCGACCGCGCCCGTGACGGAACCCGCCACAGCCACGTCGCACTCCCCTCGGCGCAGATGCTCGGCGGCCGACTCGACCGCGGCCCGCGCCGAGAGTTCCGCGCCGAGCGTCACCCGGGGTCCACGCCCCCAGCAGAGATCGCCCCCGACGAGTGCCGCCAGTGTGTCCGAGCCACCGGCGTCCCCGTTCCCGGCCTCTGCCACTGCCTCTGCCTGTGCGAGGAACACACCCACATCGGCGTCGCACAGCGAACCGGGAACGATTCCGGCGTCCTCCAACGCGGCCCACACCAGGTGCAGTGCGCTGAGCCGCTCCCGGGACGCCCCGCGTACGGAGTCCCCGATGAACGCGGCGACCCCGTCGGGCGCACAGCGCACCCGCACGCCGACCGGCCCGGACCGTTCCGCCCGGCGCACGGCCTCGGGAGCCCCCTCCGGGGCCGCCAGACCGACTATCACGATCGGGGTGTCCGCGGCGTCACGGTCGGGCTCGGGCCAAGGCAGTCTGCTGGTCACGGCGTAGTCCGCCTTCCCGTCACTGGCGTCGTGCGTGCCTGTCGGGCCGGTCTGTCCGCAGCGACCGACCGCCGACTCGCGCACGCCCCGCCAACGCTTGCTTGATCAACAGCACTCTGACGGTGACCGCTTGACCGGACCTTGAGACCGGCTCGACGCTGTCGGGCACACTGAAACCGCCACCAGGCCGGACCCGCCAACCCCTCGGACGCCCTGCAGACAGGTAGGCCGCACAGGAATCCGCCCGGACGACCGCCGCGCGTCGGGAGCGGGACCTCCGCTGATTCAAGGCACGGTTCACGCACGCCGACTCCGCCCGATGCCCGTGGCTCCGCAGGTCACGTCGGCGGTCTGCACGCCCACCGCCGAAGTCCGTCTGCCGGCGCGGTGGTCGGGAACTGGGTGGCAATGGGCGGGCATGGGAAGGACATGGCCGTCGGGAGGCGGACCTTCAGCATCGCGGGACGCGTTTCACTTCGTGGGGTGCCCGCGGACCGTGTCACGGAAGGCGATCGGGGTCTGGCCGGTGCGGTGGTGGAAGTACTTGCTGAAGTGGGTCGCGCTGGAGAAGCCGATGCGGGCGGCGATGCGAGCGGCGCTCTGGTCACTGTGGGCCAGGAGGCGCTTCGCCTCCAGGACGACGCGACGGTCGATGAACTCCTTGGCGCCGAGGCCGGCGGCGGCGAGCGTGGCGCGGGAGAGGGTGCGGGCCGAGTAGCCGAGCGTTTCGGCGTAGTCCTCCACCCGGCGGGTGCGCTTGAAGTCCCTTTCCACGGCATCGCGGAAGCGCAGGTAGGCGGCGTCGGGTTCCTGAGTGGGGCTGCCGGCGGGTGTGGTGAGGTGGGCCAGCCGCAGGACGAGGACCGCGAGCAGGTGGCGCAGGGCTGCGGTGTGGATCTCCAGAGGCAGGTGCCCGAGGGCGTGGAACTCGGTGGTGAGGTGGTCGGCGGCCAGCCGCAGGGTCGCGGCGTCGTCGGGTAGCGGGCGGCGCAGGATCGGGGCGTGCGGGTCTTCTGTGTGAGCGCCGTGAGCGGTGGCCGGGTCGAGGAAGTCCTGGCGGAACAGGATCAGGGTGCCGTCGGCGTGGGTGAGGTTGCCCCACTGCTGGACCTGCCCGGGGCGTACCCAGAGCCAGGAGCCGGGTTCGAGGGCGTAGGCAGTGAAGTCGACCGTGTGCCACAGGGTCCCGGCGGTGAGGGTGATCAGGTGGTGGAAGTCCGGGCGCTGGGGGACCACGAGCCGCTGTGCGGGGACCCGGTGGCGCAGGTCGGCGAGGGACAGCACTTCCATCCCGGCGGGGGTGCCGGCGGGCGCGGCGAAGGAGATCTCAGGGATGCCGCGATCGGCATCGTGTCGCTTTTTGACCATCGTGAGTCGCCAGCGTATCCGATTCCACCAGTTCATCGTCCATAGCGTGAAGGTGTCAGCTCGTTCGGAGCCGAGACGATGTCGGAAAGCACGAAGAGAGGAGGAGTGTGATGCCTTCGGTGGAGCGTGCCTCGCCGGCGTGCGTCTTCGACGCGTGCCGCACCTGGTGCCACGGCTTCGGCCCGGCGCTGCGGGCACTCGCCGAGGACAACGCACACCGCACCCGGATCAGTGTCGACGGAGCCGGCCTCTGCACCGGCGCCCGGGCGCTGCCGGTGGCGGGCCCATCCGCACCTGCCGACCGACCGGGCCGGGCAGCACGGCTGACCGGTGTCGCCTTCGGCGCGGGCTACGACCGTGCGCCGCGCGGGGCGCGACCGTGCCCGACTCCGTCTGTGCCCGACTCCGTCGCCGCGGCGAGGGGTTGGCCGCGCTACGCGACCAGCCCGGTATCAACGATCGGGAAGCCGCCGAGGCCGTGCGGCGCGCGTGGTTCGTCGACGGCGGCGGCCCGTCAGACGCCGAGGTCTACCAGGACGTAGCCGACGAGCTGGGTCCGCACTCTGACGCCGTCACCGCGGCATACGCGTGCCCGACCGGCCGGGTGAAGGACCATGCCGACTTCCGCGAGCTGCGCACGCTTGCGCGTCGCCTCCCCATCCAGCCCCACCATGACCTGACCTCGCTAGGAGAACCGCCATGAGCAACGCCAAGAACACCGTCCTGACCGCAGCCGGCGAGCTGTTCGGAAAGAAGGACCCGAGCGCGGTGGACCGCTGGGTCGCCGCCGACTACCGCCAGCACAGCGCCCTGGCCGCCGACGGACCCGAGGCTCTGCGCCAGTTGGTCGCCGGCCTGCCGGAGGGCTTCCGATACGAGGGCGCCCGTGTGATCGCCGACGGCGGCCTGGTCGCCCTTCACGGCACATACCACGGCTTCGGCCCCGACCCGCTGGTCGCCTTCGACATCTTCCGCGTCGACGCCGACGGCAAGCTCGCCGAGCACTGGGACGCCCTGACCCCGCTGGTCAAGGACACCGCCTCCGGTCGCTCCCAGACCGACGGCCCCACCGAGCCTGTCGACCTGGACAAGACCGAGGCCAACCGGGCCCTGGTGCGTGAGTTCGCCGAGAAGGTCCTCAAGGGCGCCGACTACTCGGTACTGACCGACTACATCTCGACCGAGACCTACCACCAGCACAACCCGGAAGCGGCCGACGGCCTCGACGGCTTCGGCGCCGCCGCCGCGAATTGGGCCGAGCAGGGCAAGAACCTCGTCTACAGGACCATCCACAAGGTCATCGCCGACGGAGACTTCGTCCTGCTCCAGTCCGAGGGCGAGTTCGGCGTCCCCGCCGCGTACTACGACCTCTTCCGCGTCCAGGGCGGCAAGATCGTCGAGCACTGGGACATCGTCGTCCCCGTGCCCGCCGAACTCCCGCACTCCAACGGCCTGTTCTGACGCCAGACCGGCACCGGGAAGGAAAAGTGCGATGAGTGAGCTCACCTACGCCGGGAAGACCTTCGTCTTCCGTGTCGACAACGGGGTCGTCTTCCGCAACACCTACGCAGCCGACGGCACCACCCTGCACTACGAGACCCTGGAGGGCCCCGGCAAGGGCGCCGGGGAGACGGTCACCCTGCACACCGCCGAGGTGGCCCCTGGCCTGTTCATGCTCGGCTGGGTCGAGACGTCCGGCATGACGATCACCCACCTCATGAATCTCAACAGCCGCACCGTCCACGCCTTCTGGACCTACGAGGCAGGCGACGGCCGCGTCGCCGAACTGCACACGGGAACCCTCGAACCCGTCTGAAGGCGCCGACCACGCCGGTGTGCCCACCGCGAACAGGTGAGGGCACTCCGGCGTGCCGCGCGGCAGACCTGTCCCCTACGAACCCGCACGTGCCCCACTGGCCGGAGGACAACCGTGTACGCGAACGCACTGCCGATCGCCGCCTACCGCGCCGCCGTCGCCTTGGACGAGCCGTTCCAGCCCGCCATCGGCCATGATCGGGACCAGCGGTCCGCCGGCCTGGTCCGCGAGGCGCTCGGCCTGCTGAGCGACGACCCGGTGGCAGTGCGAGCCGGGCTGCGCCCCGGTGCGGCGGGCCGGCTCGACGATGCCGCCGCCCGGCGACTCCTGCGCGCTGTGCTGACCCTCCGGGAGCCGGGCCCTCTGCCCAGCGGGACCGACCGCGTGCTGGACGCGCTCATGTCCGGCGAAAGCCTGGCGCGGGACACCACCGACGCCGCCTCACTGCCCACCATCCGCCATACGTTTCCCCACACCACGTACCGGGCCGCCGACTGTACGGCGCTCTGGCAAGGCGACATCACCACCCTCGGTGCCGACGCCGTCGTGAACGCCGCCAACAGTGCCCTGCTCGGCTGCTTCGCCCCGATGCACCCGTGCATCGACAACGCCATCCACGCCGCGGCCGGCCCCCGCCTGCGCGCCGACTGCCACACGATCATGACCCGGCAGGGCCACCCGGAACCGACCGGGACCGCCAAGATCACCCGCGGTTACCACCTGCCCGCCCGCTACGTCCTGCACACCGTCGGCCCCATCGTCGACGGCCCACTGCGCCCGGCGCACGATCGGGCGCTGGCGGCCTCGTATCGCGCGTGTCTCGACCTCGCCACCGAGGTCGACGGCCTACGCACCGTCGCGTTCTGCGGCATCGGTACGGGCGTCTTCGGCTACCCCAAGAAGCCGGCTGCCCGCACTGCCCTGGACAGCGTGGCCGACTGGCTCGAGGCCCACCCCGGACGCCTCGACCGCGTGATCTTCAACGTGTACGCGGACAATGACCACGCCGCCTACGCCCACGCACTGACCGAAGGAACCCCGTCCCGATGAACCAGCCCACCATCGACCTGGCAGCCTCCGTCGGCACGATACGCACCTGGCTCAACGAGGCCGACCGCGTCCTGATCACCGCCGGGGCGGGCCTGAGCGCCGCCGCCGGATACGACTACGGCGACGAGGACCGCTTTCAGGAGCTCTTCCCCGCCCTGCACCGCCACGGCCTGCGCTCCCGCTACATGGTCGGCGTGCCCCTGCCGCCGGCCCTGCTGTGGGGCTACTGGGCCGTCCATATCGACGACATCCGCTTCTCCACCGCCCCCAACCACCTTTACCAGCGGCTGCGCGCACTGGTCGACGGCAAGGACCACTGGGTGATGACGTCCAACGTGGACGGTCTCTTCGCCCGGGGTGGCTTCGCCCCCGACCGGATCTTCACCCCGCAGGGCGACTACGGCCGCTACCAGTGCAGCACCCCCTGCACCCCCACCACCTGGGACAGCCGCCCTCTCGTCCAACGGCTCCTCGCCGCCTACGACCCGGCCAC
>NZ_VJZC01001010.1 GCF_009377185.1 Streptomyces spongiae | reverse complement strand
CAATGACCGGGTGGGGATGCGGTCACCGGCTGCCGTCCGCGCCGATCTCGGCCGTCCAGGAAGGTCCGGTACGCGTCATGGCCGCCTCCGGGCACACCGCCCGGCATCACGTTTCGCCCGCCGTGCCGCCGCCACCGGTGCCCCGGCGGGCTCGTGTGCGGCTGCTGGTGTTGTCCGTCCGGCGGCCCGGGCCGTCGCCCGCGGGTGAGGGGCCGTCGGCCGACCGTGGGCGGCGGTCACCGAGGGTCCCGGAAGATCGCCGGGTGACCCGAACACCCGAGCCTGCCTCTGGTCGTGCCCGGCGTCGGCGCCTCGGGCTGGTCCCGGGCGTCCGAGGGGCGCATGTGTTGTGGTGCGCCGGTTCCTGTGCGCCGTTCTCACTCCTGCGTTCCGAGGAGCCGTCGGCCGGGGCCTGCAACGCCTCGCCGCGGTTCTTGCGTTCCGCGCGGAGGCAGCGGCGGATGGACTCCGGGTCGAGGCCTTCGTTGCATGCCTGGTGAAGGAGGCGGGCGAAGAGATAGTCGCGGTCGGCCGCCAGGGCCATGGCCAGGGCTTCCCTCGCCTCCAGTTCGTCACCGGAGGACCAGGCGACCCAGCCGGCGAGCGTGAGCGGGGGTGCGGCATGCTCGCGGTAGGCGCCGACGCAGCGGCGGGCGAGTGCTCGCCAGAGACGGAGTGCCGGCCCTGCCTCGTCGTCCTCCATCCACTCCGCCGCGCGATCGCGGGTCGAGCGATCCTGGAGACCGAGAACGAGGGTCGCCACGTCCTCGTGTCCGAGGAGTTCGTCGTCCCGGAGGTCCGCCTGAAGCGTGCCGGACACATTCGGGGCGGCCGCGAGGCGGCGCATGAGGCGGTGTGCCAGCTCGAGGGTCTCCTCGGACATCGCCGTGCGACCCTCCTCGTCCAGGATGCGCGGGACAACCTCCCTGTTCGCGGCGTCGAGCGCCTCCTCCTGCGGCAGGGCGGCAGCCGTCTCCCAGGGGGTGAGCCGGGCCCTCAGCTCCCGCAGGGTGCCGCGTACCTGAAGCCCCGCGTACGTCGCCGCGGCGGCCAGGACCGACGTACCGGGCATCCCCATCGCCTCGCCCTCGGAGGAACAGCAGCCGTTGCCCGGGCAGCAGTACGACCAGAATCGGCCGTCGGAGATGCAGAGCGCCTCGACGACGGGCACGTCGAGTCGGCCGCATGCCCTGCGCAGGAGTTGTGCCAGCGGTCGCAGGCGCTCCATCACCTCCCCCGCGGACTCCCCGCCGGACGGGTCCTGACAGAGGAACGCGACCATGCTTTCGGGCCCGGCACCTCGGCGCTCACTGCCGGTCACGAGCCCGTGCGCCAGCTGCTCGGCCACCGCGGGCCAGTCGTCCGCCTGGGCCGGGATGCCGAGGCGCGCCCGTCCGCCGAAGCGCCCCCTGCCGTCCCGGTCGTGCAGCGCGACGAGCACGATGCTGTCCTCGGGCCGGTACCCGAGCAGGTAGGGCAGGGCGTCGGCGAGTTCCGCCGGTGTGCGGAGCGTGACCTGGTGTTCCTCGCACGGACCGGTGGACGCCCGGTGCTCCACGTACGCCCTTGCCTCGTCGTGTCCCGGGAACGGGGAGGAGTCCTCGTGCCCCGCTTGGAGGGAAGGTCGCTCGTGGCTCGCGACCGTGTAAGGGCGGTCGGAGGACTGCCCGTGCTCCGCGGAGGCCGAGGTGGAGGCAGACGGCGCACCGCTCCCCCGTCGCGACATCCCCTGCTCCAACCCC
>NZ_VJZC01001009.1 GCF_009377185.1 Streptomyces spongiae | reverse complement strand
GCCCCCAGGGAAGGGACGGGAACGGGTAGGGGCGGCGGGGGCGAAAACCCCTGCCTCAGGCCCCGGCCCCGGCCCCGACGCACAGAGCGGAGCACCATCGCATCCCGTTGACCTGACCGGGCTCGTCACCGATGACGTAGCGGACCCTGCGGCCGTGTACGTGCCGCGCGGGCGCCCGGCAGCCGCGCGGCCGACAGCCGCGGGCGAGGCGGGCATAGGGGTCGATCGGCCGCGCGCAGGCCAGGGCGACAGCGCCGGTCGAGCGTGGGCTCGTCCGGTGTCGTCGGGCCGAGGCGCGGCGGACGGTCATGGTGGGCGTCAGCCCCTGCCCTGCCGAAGGGCGGGGTGCGCGCCCGCGGCCACGAGGTCGGACACCGCCGTCTTCGGGTCGCGACCGGTCACCAGGGACTCGCCCACGAGCACGGCGTCGGCGCCGACGTTGGCGTACGCGATGAGGTCGTGCGGGCCACGGACACCGGACTCGGCGATCTTGACGATGCTGTCGGGGATCTCGGGGGCGACCCGCTCGAACGTGGAGCGGTCGACCTCCAGGGTCTTCAGGTTGCGCGCGTTGACGCCGATCACCTTCGCGCCCGCGTCCACCGCCCGCTCGACCTCGTCCTCGTCGTGCACCTCGACGAGCGGCGTGAGCCCGATGGACACGGCACGCTCGATGAGGGACTCCAGGGCGGGCTGGTCGAGGGCCGCGACGATCAGCAGGGCCAGGTCGGCGCCGTACGCCCGTGCCTCCCACAGCTGGTACGAGGTGACGATGAAGTCCTTGCGCAGGACGGGGATGTCGACGCGGGCGCGGACCGCCTCGAGGTCCGCCAGCGAGCCGCCGAAGCGGCGCTGCTCGGTGAGGACCGAGATGACCGCCGCGCCGCCCGCCTCGTAGTCGGCGGCCAGACCCGCCGGGTCGGCGATCGCGGCCAGCGCGCCCTTGGACGGGCTGGAGCGCTTGACCTCGCAGATCACGTTCACGCCGTCACCGCGCAGCGCGGCCACGCCGTCCTTGGCCGCCGGAGCCTTCCCCACGCGCTCCTTGAGCTCGTCGAGGCTGACGCGCGCCTGCCGCTCGGCGAGGTCGGCACGGACTCCGTCGATGATCTCGTCGAGCACACTCACGCGAGCGGCCCCCTTCCTGACGGTGGACGGTTGAAGCGGGTTCGAGCAGTTCAAGCTGTTCGGGGTCACTGCGATGGTATCCGCAGGAGGGCGAAGGCCCCGCATCCGGTCGTCGTCGGTCCCATTACCTGGACATTCGTCATTTGATCAAGGATGCAGCCAGCCGCCGAACGGCAGGTTCCGGACAACGGTGAAGACCAGCGCCAACGCACCCAGCGACCACAGCGCCACCGGCGGCAACTCGATCCGCACCGGCCGCCCGCGCACCGCGCGGACCACCCAGACGGCCCACCCCACCGCGAAGGCCACAAAGCCCAGCACGGCCAGCGCGTTGTCGGTGAGAGCCGCCCCCAGGTCTCCGTGCACGAACGCGTGTGCGGCGCGCAGACCACCGCAGCCCGGGCAGTACAGGCCGGTGAGGCGCAGCAGCGGACAGACCGGGTAGTGCCCGGGCTCGTTGGGGTCCACGGTCCCGACGTACGCGAAGGCCCCGGCCACGGCCGCGAGCACCCCGGCGGGCACCGCCACACGCCCCAGCACGGAGCCCGCGCCCGTACGGGCGGGTTCCGGTGGTGTCACCCTGCGGGTCTCGGTGTTCACACCACGCATTCTGCCCGCTGCGGGCGCCCGGCGTGCGGC
>NZ_VJZC01001008.1 GCF_009377185.1 Streptomyces spongiae | reverse complement strand
GACGGGGACGGGGACGGGGACGAGCGGATCGTCACGGTGTACGACGCCTCGGGCAAGGTCGCCGCACGGTCGGACCGCGAGTGGTGGCGGATATGAACGAGGACGGGAACAGGCGCGGGGACGGGGACGGGCCGCGACCGGAGCGCACGGCACCGCGACTGAGGAAGCGAATACCGTCGTTGGCCCGGCGACACCGCGAGCGCGTGCCGCTGCGGGTCCGGTTCCGGCGCACCCGGGGCCGGCGGCTTCGCCGGCTGGGCTACGCCTTCCTCACGCTGGTCGCGCTGCTGTGTGCGGCGGCCGTCGTGGCGTACCACTTGACTCCCATTCCGAAACCGCACCCCGAGACCGTCACCCAGAGCACCGTGTTCCTCGACTCGGGCGGCGCCTATCTGGGCCGGCGCGGACCGGTCGACCGGCAGGACGTCCGGTTGTCCGCGGTCCCCCGGCATGTGCAGGACGCGGTGATCGCCGCGGAGAACCGCTCCTTCCGTACGGACAGCGGGATCTCGCCGCGGGCCATCGCACGGGCCACGCTGGCGACGCTGACGGGAGACGACCCCCAGGGCGGCTCCACCATCACCCAGCAGTACGTGAAGAACGCGCTGCTGAGCCCGGAGCGGTCGCTGTCGCGCAAGGCGCGCGAGGCGCTCGTCGCGATCAAGCTGGACCGCACGCGCGGCAAGGACGAGATCCTTGAGGGCTACCTCAACACCGTGTACTTCGGGCGGGGTTCCGCCGGGATCCAGTCCGCCGCACGCAACTACTTCGGCGTGGACGCGAAGAGCCTGACGGTCGCCCAGGGCGCCGCGCTGGCGTCCATCGTCAACATCCCCTCGTACTACGAGAAGGCGGGCTCCGACCCGAAGGTAACCACGAAGCTGGAGAACCGCTGGGAGTGGGTCCTCGACGCGATGGCGGCGAGCGGGAGCATCACGGACAAGCAGCGGGCCGAGGCGCGTTTCCCGGCGTTCCGGTTCTATCCGCCGGGCGAGACCGAGGGGCAGCGGCAGTATCTGATCGACTTCGCCGCGAAGGAGGCCGCCGACCGGCTCGGCATCACCGAGGACCAGCTCGCGAGCGGTGGCTACAGCGTGACGACCACCTTCGACCTGGCGTTGCAGGACAGCGCCACACAACTGGTCCAGGACCATCCCGGGGGCGGCAAGGGCGTCCGGTTGCACACCGCCGTGGTGGGGATGGTGCCCGGCGACGGGGCGGTGCGGCTGCTGTACGGGGGCTCGGACTACGCGCGGCAGCCGTTCAACGACGCGGTGAGCGGGGCGGTGGAGGCGGGGACGGCCCTGGAGCCGTTCGGCGAGCTGGAGGCGGGCGAGCCGCTGCGCAAGCTGCTGAGGACGACGGCGCCGACCCCGCTGAACCTGGCGTCGGCGTACGCGACGGTGGCGGCGAACGGCAGGTACGCCACCCCGTACACCGTCGCGCGCATCACCCGGGAGGGCCGCACCGTCTACCGGGCGCGTCCCGACGTACGGCGCGTGCTGGACGAGAAGGAGGCGCTGGTGGCGGGCGAGTTGTCGGGTGCCGGACCGACGCCGGTCGCCGTCGCCGCCGGCTCGGCGGAGGCGAAGGTGTTCGCCACCGACGGGGCGGGCGGGGGGATCACCCGGCGGACCGTGTGGACCACCGGGTACGACGACCGACTCGCCCTGACGGTCGCGCTGTTCGCCGACCGGGCGGGCAAGAAGAAGGGCACGACGTTGCCCGCGCAGCTGCCGAACGAGCCGTCACCGACCGCGTTCGCGG
>NZ_VJZC01001007.1 GCF_009377185.1 Streptomyces spongiae | reverse complement strand
GTGCGGTGGGCGTGGGCGCGGGTGATCAGGACGTCGCCCTCGGCGGACTCGGCGGCCGGTGCGTAGCCCAAGGAACGCAGGCCCTCCAGCAGCGTCGCCGGGTCCGCCTGGGCGGCCAGCACCGTGGGGGCCAGGCGGCGCAGGCCGAGGGGCGCGGACCGTTTGTCGGCGAGGATCTCGCCCAGGACCGTGTCGTCGTCGCAGCGTACGTAGGCGGAGGCCGCGCCGACGCGGAGGTGGCCGTGTCTGCGGGCCACGTCGTCGATCAGGTACGCGAGCGGCTGCGGGACCGGGGTGCGGGAGTGGGCGGTCAGGAACGCGTGCAGGTCGGAGGCCGCGCGGCCCGCGTCCAGGGCGCGGCGCACCGAGGCCGGGGTGAAGCGGTAGACGGTGGCCCCGCCCTTGGACTCCACGTCCGCCAGCACGTCGAGCGTGTCGGCCAGCGGGCGTTGCAGCGGGCCGGGCGCCACCGCCGTCAGGTCGGCCTGGAGGAGGACGTGGTCCAGGGGTTCGGGGAGCAGCGGCGCGAGGAGGCCGGCGGCACGGAGTGCGGCGGCGGCCTGCTCGGCCGTGCCCGGGGACAGGGGCAGGGACAGGGGCACGGACAGGGACTCCGAGGGGGCCGTCTGTGGGTGCAGGTGGTGCGCCGGGAGCTTGTCGCCGGGCTCCTCGGGCAGGTCGGCCGCGTCGGCGGGGGTTTTCGGGGGCGGGCCGAGCAGCGCCCGGCCGTGTGAGGACAGTGCGCCGCGGCCGGTGACGCCCAGCATCTCCGCCTCGGACAGGGCCCACTGGGCGAGCCGGGAGCGCAGGTCGTCGTGCGGGGCGCCGGGTGCCGACTCGGCGCCGGAGGGGGTCTGGGTGCCGCCCTGCGGGCCACGCAGTGGGCGTTCCCAGCGGAGGCGGGCGAGGACCGAGTCCGCCGTGGCCGACGTGCCCTCGGGGAGCCCGGCCAGCAGGGCGAGCACCCGGTGGCGGACCTCCGGCGCGGCCGACCGGTCCAGGGCCGGGCCCAGCGCCGACAACGTACGGTCCTTCGCGTCCCGCCCACCGACCAGGCCCGCGGTACGGGTCGCCGACAGCCACGCCGTGGCCAGCCGCGTCCAGCGCTCGGCGGTGGGCAGCTCCATCCACTCGTCGTACGCGGGCGTGGCGGCGTACCGTTCGTCCGCCTCGCCGTCGGATGCCAACAGGCCCGCCGCGTAGGCGAGTTCGACCCAGAAGGCGGCGATCGGCTCGGACACGTCGAGGGCCACGGCGGTGCGTTTGAGGTCGCGGACGCTCAGGCCGCCGGCCCGCAGCACGGTGGGGCCGCCCTCGTCCCAGTCCTTCAGCAGCTCCTCGACGGTCGCGAGCGCCGTGTACGCCTGGCCGGCCGCCGCGGCGTCCACAGCCTGTGGACCGTGCGTGGCGGCGGCCTCCAGGGGCGGGGCCAGCGGTTCCGTCTCCCGGTGCGCCCGGCCGTCCCGCAGGTGCAGGGCGACCTCGCGGGGCAGGGCGACCGTGCCGGGCGCCGTCGGGACGAGCAGGGCGCGGTCCAGCAGCCAGCGCAGATGGGGCGCCGGGTGGGCGGTGACCTGGCCGTAGGGCGGGCCCCAGACCAGGCGGGTCAGCACGTCCAGCGACTCGGCGGGCGCGGTGGTGAGGAGCGCCGTCATACGGGTGCGGTCGGTGAACAGGGCGGTGAGGGACGCCACGGCCGAGACCGAGTCGTGGGTGCTGGGGAGACCGGCCGTGGTGAGGATCTCCTGAACGCGGCCCGGTGACATGC
>NZ_VJZC01001006.1 GCF_009377185.1 Streptomyces spongiae | reverse complement strand
GGTGAGGATGGTGTGGGGTTCGTCGCTCTCGCGGAGGCGGATGGTGCCGGTGGGGGTGGCGGCGACGTAGAGGCAGTTGGCCGCTTCGGCGCTGTGGGTGGACTTCTGCCAGGTGAGTTCGTGCATCAGAGGGCTCCTCACAGGTTCCCTGAACGCCCGCCTTTGGGTGGGAGTGCCTTCAGGGTGCGTATGAGGGCATGGAGGGGGGACTGGGTGGTGGTCAGGATGGTGTGCGGTGCGTCGCTCTCGCGGAGGTGGATGGCGCCTCCGGCGCTGGCGGCCAGGTGGACGCAGTTCGATCCGTCTCCGCTGTAGGTGGACTTCTGCCAGTGGAGGGTAGGCACGGTTGGGCCCTCTCAGATGTCTTGGGCGAGTCGGTGGACGAAGTCGCGTGACTTCGCGGGGCTGAGCGCGCAGGACTCCATACGGTCGAGCACGGAACGGTACTTGCTCAACTGCGCTTCGGCGTCGAGGAATTCGCATGCCTTGTGATGCGTGTCCAGCTGGACGGTGTCGAGTTCCCGTACGGGTCCCTCGATGTAGTCGATGGACTGGCCCGTGGTGGGGAAGTGCTCCGCGCCGAAGGGGATCACCCTGACCGTGACGTGGGCGAGTTCGCTCATGTCGATGAGGTGCTGGAGTTGGGCACTGGTCACGGATGGGCCACCGAATCCCATGCGGAGCGCTGCCTCGTGGATGGTGGCCGTGTACGACGGCGGGTTGTCCCGGTGCAGCACGCCTTGTCGCTTGATGCGGTGTGTGAGGCGGTGTTCGATCTCGTACTGCCGCATGGGCGGCGCGACTTGCCTGAAGAGTGCTCGTGCGTGATCTGTCGTCTGCAGTAGTGCCGGGATGTGCACGATGAGTGCCGCGCGCAGTCCGGCGGCGTGGTGTTCGAGTTCGGCGAGGTCGACCAGAGCGGCGGGCAGGTGCTCGCGGTACTCCTCCCACCAGCCCCGCGCGCGGCGTCCTGTCATCGAGGCCAGTGCGTCGATCAGTGACTCGTCGGGGCAGTCGTAGGCGGACGCGATCGCGCGGACCCGGTCGGCGCTGAGAGGTGTGCGCCCGGTTTCGATCATGCTGACGCGACCCTGGTTGACGCCCAGGTGAGTGGCGGCCTGGGTGACGTTGAACCCGGTTCGCTCGCGAAGTTTCCGCAGCTCGATGCCCAGCCGTCGCTGACGCAGGTTGGGGTTGCTGTTGGACGGCAAGACGTCTCCTTTCGGGCCGCAGTGCGGCGCTCGTGTCCCTCACACGAGGTAATTGGGGATGCATCTCCGGACATTAGGAGATGTATCTCAGGTGCTGCGCTACGGTGAGGCTACAACGTCAACTGGCCCCGCCCGTAAGCCGGAAGCGCACCACCCCAGGCACTGCCACCGCTCGGCGTCGCCAGTGAGCTGCCCAAGTCCCTTTCCTCCCCGAAGGTGTTCATGGTCACCGTATCGCCGCCCGACTGTGCATCGCCCGAAATCTCCACCTCTGAGAACTGGTGCTACGTCCTGCGCCTCCCCCACGACCCCCGCTCCGCCCGCGTCGCCCGGATGACCGTACGGGCCGCGCTCACGAGCCACGGCATGGACGAACTCCTCGACGTCACCGAGCTGTTGACGTCTGAGCTGGTGACCAACGCCTACCGGTACGCGGAGGGGCCCGCGTCGCTGCGGCTGCGAGCGCTCGGGGAGGGACGGCTCAGGGTCTTCGTGTGGGACGCCAACCCGTACATCCCTCCGCCCTTCGACGAACCCCCGGCGATGGGTGCGCCACCACCC
>NZ_VJZC01001005.1 GCF_009377185.1 Streptomyces spongiae | reverse complement strand
CTGGCTACTGGAAAGTTGCCAGTAGCCAGTAGAACGGCCCTCTACTGGCCACCAGGGGCCGCGAGCAGGCTTTTTCGGCTTGCCAGTAGCCACTAGCCAGTAGCCACTACAACCACACACCGTCACCAACAGGCGCCCGCCCGGACACCCCCGGCGGGCGCCTGCCATGTCCACCGGAACGGCCGGAAGGGAGCACCACATGCACCACCGCGAACCGCCCGGACACCTCGCCCACCACATCCCCGCCGACGACTGGAACCGCGCCCAAGCCACCGGACGACCGGTCGTCATCGTCGTCAACGACCCCGCTCGAACCGGCATCCCGTGGCGCCGCTTACTGATCCCCTTCGCCATAGCCGGCGCCGCCGTCGCGGGCTGCTGGGGACTGGTCGCCGCCCTGTGCGCGCTGTTCGACGCCGCCGCCCACGCCGCAACCGTCATCGCCGGCGCCGCCGGACCCATCGGCATCGGCGGCGGCATCACCTTCAAGCTCGCCCGCGCCAAGCGCTGAACCCAGAAAGGAGCCTCGTGTTCGAGATCCGCGTCATCTGCGCCCCGGACGACGCCGACCGCGTCAGCCAGGCCCTGGCCGCCGCGTTCGACACCGGACCGGCCCGCCAGTACCCCACCCGCGACCGCAAGCGCACCCGCCTGTACTTCACCGCCGACCACCGGCCCACCACACCCGAGAGCGAGTGACCATGTCGTTCGGAGAGACCCCGATCACCATCATCGGCAACCTGACCGCCGACCCGGAGCTGACGTTCACCGCCTCCGGCCAGGCGCTCGCGAAGTTCACCGTCGCCTCCACCCCGCGCATGTTCGACCGGGAGTCGAACCAGTGGAAGGACGGCACGTCGACGTTCTTCCGCTGCGCCGCCTGGCGCACCCTCGCCGAACACGTCGCCGACTCCCTGGCCAAGGGTTCGCGGGTGGTGCTCTCGGGGCGGATCCGTCAGCACGACTGGCAGACCCCCGAGGGCGACAACCGCTCGATGCTCGCCGTCGAGGTCGACGAGATCGGCGCGTCCCTGCGCTTCACCACCGTCCAGATCAACGGCAAGCGCACCGAGAAGCCGAACGCGTCCGGCGACCCGTGGAACACCGGGGACAACCGGCCCGAGTCGGGCAACGAGCCGCCGTTCTAGCCACGCCCGGGGCGACCGCACCTCTCGCCAAAGACACGCGGTCGCCCCGGCCAACCAGTCCACAACAGACCTGTTGGAGGCATCCAGCATGACGCATGACCCACGATCCGCGCTGCTGTCTGCGGCGCTTCAAGCCGCCGCGCGCGGCTGGTCCGTGATCCCGCTCCGGCCCGGCGGCAAGATGCCCGCGCTACACGGTGAAGACGCCTGCCCCTTCGCCGGCGAGTGCGCCGAGGGGCACCTGAAGCCAGAGCAGCGCGCCACCACCGACCCGGACCGCATCCACGCCGCATGGGGTGCGCACCCGTTCAACGTCGGCATTGCCACCGGGCCGTCCGGCCTGGTCGTCGTCGACCTGGACACGCCCAAGGGAAAGAGCAGTTCGGACGCGCCTAGCGGCGCGACAAACTTCGCTGCGCTCTGCGAGCGCGCCGGACAGTCCTGGCCCACCACGTACACGGTGCGGACGCGCGGCGGCCAGCACCTGTACTTCACCGCCCCGCCGAGCCCCCGCCTGGCCAACAGCGCGGGCTCACTCGCACCGCTGGTCGACACCCGCGCGTGGGGCGGGCACGTCGTCGCCCCCGGCAGCATCATCAGCGGCGCCACCTACGAGGTGACCCAC
>NZ_VJZC01001004.1 GCF_009377185.1 Streptomyces spongiae | reverse complement strand
GGCCGGAACCGTACGGTTCCGGCCACCCCGGCGGCTTTGGTACGGGGCGCTACGCGCCCCGAAGGGGCGCGGGGAACTGCGCGACCAGCCACGGCGGAGCAGCAGCCGACGTAGAACCGCACCCCTGCGGCGCTGACTCGCTACTCCCTGCGGAGCGACGGCTTCAGGTCCTTCAGACGGCCCAGCAGACCGTTCACGAACGCCGGCGACTCATCCGTCGAGAACTCCTTCGCCAGCTGCACCATCTCGTCCAGCACCACGGCATCCGGAGTCTCGTCGACCCAGATCAGCTCGTACGCACCGAGACGCAGGATGTTGCGATCCACGACCGGCATCCTGTCGAGCGTCCACCCAACGGCGTACTGCGCGATCAGCTCGTCGATCCGCTGCGCGCGCTTCGCGTAGCCCTCGACCAGCTCCATCGTGTACTCGCTGACCGGCGGCTGGCGCGGGTCGGTCCGGCTGTGCCGGACCCAGTCCGCGAGGACCGTCAGGACGTCGGCCCCGCGCTGGTCGCCCTCGAAGAGGATCTGGAAGGCACGCTTGCGGGCCGTGTTACGGGCAGCCACGGTTAGCTGTTCACCCGGCCGAGGTAGTCGCTGCTGCGGGTGTCGACCTTGATCTTCTCACCGGTGGTGATGAAGAGCGGGACCTGGATCTGGTGGCCGGTCTCCAGCGTGGCGGGCTTGGTGCCACCGGTGGAGCGGTCGCCCTGGACGCCCGGCTCGGTCTCCTGGATGGTGAGCTCGACGGCGGCGGGCAGCTCGACGAAGAGCACCTCACCCTCGTGCTGGGCGACGGTGGCCTCGAAGCCCTCGATGAGGAAGTTCGCGGCGTCGCCCACGACCTTGCGGTCGATGTGGAGCTGGTCGTAGGTCTCCATGTCCATGAAGACGAAGTAGTCGCCGTCCATGTAGGAGAACTGCATGTCGCGCTTGTCGACAGTGGCCGTTTCGACCTTGACGCCGGCGTTGAACGTCTTGTCGACGACCTTGCCGGAGAGCACGTTCTTGAGCTTGGTGCGCACGAAGGCCGGGCCCTTGCCGGGCTTGACGTGCTGGAACTCGACGACTGACCAGAGCTGGCCGCCGTCGAGCTTGAGCACCAGGCCGTTCTTGAGGTCGTTCGTGGAAGCCACGGTTGCGGAATCTCCTGGACTGACGTGACGACCAGAAGACACGCGCGAGCGGCGCCGGGGAAGTGCGGGTGCGTTCCTGCGTCGTCCGGTGCGGCGAGAGTGCGTGCCGGGCGGCGTGGGGACGTGCCTGAACTTCCCTGGTGTCGCTAGAGCGCGAGCAGCTCCTTGGTCGTGATGGTGAGTAGCTCGGGTCCGCCGTCCGCCTCGGGGCGGACGACGAGCGTGTCATCGATCCGGACGCCGCCCCTGCCCGGGAGGTGGACCCCCGGTTCGACGGTGACCGGCACGCAGGCGTCCAGTTTACCCATGGCTGTGGGAGCCAACTGCGGGTCCTCATCGATTTCGAGCCCGACACCGTGTCCCATCAGCGGTGCGAGACCTTCCGTGTACCCCGCGGAGTCCAGCACCTGGCGGGCCGCGCGGTCCACTTCACGGTAGGCCGCACCGGGTGCCAGCATCTCACGTCCGGCCCGCTGGGCGGCGAAGACCAGGTCGTACAGCTCGATCTGCCAGTCGGCGGGAGACGTGCCGATGACGAAGGTGCGGCCGATCTCGCAGCGGTAGCCGCGGTACGTCGCGCCCAGGCAGACGGAGAGGAAGTCGCCCTCCTCGACACGGCGGTCGGTGGGGCGGTGGC
>NZ_VJZC01001003.1 GCF_009377185.1 Streptomyces spongiae | reverse complement strand
GGGTGGGGCTGAGGGAGGCACTGCGTGCGAGCAGCGTGGTCAAGGCTGCGGCGGCGCCGGCCAGGGCCACCGCGGTGGGAGGCAGCGGGCCAGTGGCGGAGCTCGCGAGGGCCGTTCCGGCGGCCTGCCCGAGGCCCAGGCAAGCGACCATCCAGGCGGAGGCCTCGCCGAGAGTGCCGCGCGGGGCCAGGTCGTCGAGGCTGGAGAAGACGCTGACCAGCAGCGGGGCGAGGAACAGTCCTGGAAGAATCGCCACGGCCACGGCAATCGAGGGTCCCGGCTGGAGAAGCAGCGGCAGGAGGCCGGCCAACAGTCCCAGGGCGGTTGTCCGCAGGTGCGTGGGGGGCGCTCCGGGCCAGCGGAGCCTGCCGTAGGCGAGTCCCCCGGTGAGGCTGCCGACGGCCAGGGCTGCGGGCATGAGAGTGGACAGGGCGGGGGCGTGGTGCTGCTCGGCGAGCGCGAGCGCGACGACGTTGAGCGCGCCCAAGGCGACGCCGGCGCCGAGGAGAGCGATAGCGAGAGTCCGTGGCCCGGGCGCGCGCAGGGGGCCGAGCGCGTCCGTACGGCGGGGTGGGGCCGGCTGCCAGTGTCGGGTTGGAGTTGCGGTGGCAAGGAGGACTGTGCCGGCCAGGCCGAGGACCGCCGCGGCGGCCAGCGGCATCTGCGCGTCGGTGACGGCGTCCACGCCCAGGACGAGGAGCGGACCGACGATGAACACGATCTCCTGGGCGCAGGCGTCGAGGCTGAGGGCGGCGCGGAGCTGGGCGTCGGAAGCTGTTACCTGCTGCCATAGAACCCTCAGGGCTGCCTCGGCTGGCGGTGTTGCCACACCCGCGGCGAGGGCGAGCAAGGCGGCGACGGTCGGGTAGCCGACGGTGTCGAGCACAGCGAGGAGCGCGAAGGCCCCGGTCGACGCGCAGGCCGTGCCCACAAGCGTCGGTGTCAGGCCATGGCGGTCCAGCATGCGGCCCCACAGGGGTTGTCCGAGGGCTGCGCTGATGCCGTACGCGGCCGCGAGGAGGCCAGCCTGGCGGACGCTTCCGCCGTCCGCTCGGACGACCATCAGCAGGGCGATCGGCGCCATCGCGACGGGCAAGTGGCCAACGACCGCTCCTGTGAGGAGACGCAGGATGTGTGGCGCGGTGAGCAGATCGCGGTAGCCGACCGGGCGGTGTGGGGATGCTGCGGCGGTGCGGGGGGACATGACGGACCGGGTCCTTCGTTTGGGGCCACGCGGTTCACGGCGAGGGGCAGAAAGGGCGTGCCCGCCAGAGCCTTTAGAGGCCGTTTCAGTTGGTGAGTCTGCGGTAGCTGATGAAGGCTGCGGCGATGCCGACGAAGGCGAGGTGGCGTCGGCCTCCTGCAGCGCCTCGGCGAGCAGTTCGATGGTGGGCCTGCTGAAGAGCGTGGCCAGCGGCAGGGAACGGCCCAGTTCGGGATACGCGCCATCAGGCGCACCGCGAGCATGGAGTCGCCGCCGAGGTCGAAGAAGCCGGCGCTCACGCTGACGGGGCGGGCGTCGAAGAACTCCCCCCAGATATCGGCGAGTTGCCTCTCCAGTTCGTTGCGTGGAGCGATGACCGCGTCGTCGGCGCCGGCCTTGGCGTCGGGGGCGGGCAGCGCCGACCGGTCGACCTTGCCGTTGGCGCTCAGGGGCACGCGCGGGTCGACACCGGCACGTTCGTGTGCCAGCCTGATGACGCTTTCCTGGCCGTATCGGTACGGCGTGGTCAGTGTCTCTCCTGCGCCATCGTTGTTGACCGCGCTGCCGCGAATCACCGCGTA
>NZ_VJZC01001002.1 GCF_009377185.1 Streptomyces spongiae | reverse complement strand
GGTCGGGCGGGTCAGGCGTGTGCGACCCGCCGCTCCGGCGGTCACCTTGTCGTCCGCGGTCTTCTCGCCGTCCGCGGTCTCCTTGCCGTCGGCAGTCTCCTTGCCGTCCGCGGTGGTCGTCTCACGAGCGGTGTCCCGGGAGAGTTCCGCTATTCGCGGGGCGGTGCCCGGTTCCGGGTCGGCGTCGTCGGCGTGTGTCCGCTCCGCTGTCGCCACCTGAACGCACTCCCCGTATCCCTCTGAACCTGTCCCGATTCTCGTGCTCCGGCCGGCCACGCGGCCCGCGACCTGACCGGTCTCGCGACGCTAGCACGCACCCCCGCCGGTGGTCGCCCGATAATGACCGGGCGACGCGCCACCGACGGGGTGCCGTGGTTGACGCGGAGGTGGTCAGCCCACGCGCACGAGCTTGCTGCCGAAACCGGGCTCCGTGAGCTCCGACTGGAGCGCGACGGGCACCTCGACGGTGTCCCCCTTGCCGTCTCCGACGGTGAGGGACCCCACCTTGGTTCCGGTCTTCGCCTCGTTCGGGATGGTCGTACCGTCGTCCGACAGCGCCAGCTTGACGGTCTGCCCGGCCCAGCCCACCGCGGAGACGTCCTTGGTGGCGACGACCGGCGTGTGACCGCCGAGCCCGTCGTCGACGTACCCGACGACGTCACCCTTCTTGAGGATCTTCTCGCTCGTCAGCGCGTCCTGTGCGGCGACCATCGCCGTCTTGCTGACCGCGTTGACGGTGTCGATGATCGGCGCCGTGTGCTGGCCGAGGATCGCGCCGACGATGATCACGTTCTCGCCGCCGACCTCCTTGGTGGCCGCGAAGAGCAGGTTGCCGCCGGCCTTGGTGGTCGAGCCGGTCTTGATGCCGATGGCGTTGTCGTAGGGGACGAGCGTGTTGTAGTTGCGGTGCTCCTTGCCGGAGGGGTCCTTCCAGCTGGGGAGCCTGGTGATGTCCGTCAGGGCCTTCATCTTCACCAGCGCGTTGCCGAGCTTGACCTGGTCCTCGGCGGTGGAGACGGTCGTCTCCTTCAGACCGGACGGGTCGGTGTACTTGGTGTTGGTCATCCCGAGGTCCTTGGCGGCGGCGTTCATCTTCTTGACGAACTCCGCCTCGGAACCGTCCGTGTCCCAACGGGCCAGCAGCCGGGCGATGTTGTTCGCGGACGGAATCATGATGGCCGAGATGGCGTCCTGCAGAGAGAGCTTGTCGCCCTCCTTGACGGTGTTGAGCGTGGACTCGTTCTGCTCGTCGTAGCCACCCTCCTTCTCGGCGAGGGCGTCGACAGGGATGGACGGGCCCTTGGCGCCCGGCTTCAGCGGGTGGTCCTTGAGGACGACGTACGCGGTCATCGCCTTGGCCACCGACCCGATCGGCACGGCCGTCTGCTCGCCGAAGCCGTCCATCGTTCCGATGCCGGTCACGTCCATCGCGCCCTGGCCCTCCTTCGGCCACGGCAGGGAGACCTTGCCGCCCTCGAAGGCGTACGTCTTGTCCGCCGTCAACGTCAGAGTGGGCGTCGGCAGGGGGCGTACGGCCTGTGCGACCGCAAATACGATCACCAGCAGGATGAGCAGCGGGGTCCAGATCTTGACCCGCCGGACGATCGTGCGGACCGGAGTCGGCGGAGGCGGCGGGGTGTTCGTCAGCTCGGCCAGCAGGTCGATCGGCGGCTTGGGCGGCAGGGGCTGCTGCGCGGTGCGCTCGGGGCCGACCTGCGGGATGGCGGCGGTGGCGTCCGCGGGGGCGGTCCTCGGGGGCTCCGACGGGGCCGTGGAGGGTGCCGGGGCCGTGGAG
>NZ_VJZC01001001.1 GCF_009377185.1 Streptomyces spongiae | reverse complement strand
GGGGTGTGCAGTGGGGCGCGCCCGCTCTAATATGACGGACCGTCAGATCAGTGAGGTAGAGGGGGACCCTCCCATGGACGCCCGCTTCACCGCCGAACAGGAAGAGATCCGGCGCACGGTACGGGAGGTGCTGCTCAAACGCTGCGGCCCCGAGGAGGTGCGGGCGGCCGTACGGACCGAGGAGGGCTACGACGGCGGGCTGTGGACCACCTTCGCCGACCAACTGGGCCTCCCCGGACTGGCACTCCCGGAGGCGTACGGCGGGATCGGCTGCTCGACGACGGAACTGGCGCTCGCGAGCGAGGAGTTGGGCCGCGCCCTGGCGCCGAGCCCCCTCCTCGCGACGAGCGTCCTGGTCGCCCCGCTGCTCCTCGCCCTCGGCACGGAAGGGCAGCGCGCGGACCTGCTGCCGCGCCTGGCCGGTGGCCGGACGACCGCCGCCCTGGCCGTGCCCGGCCCGCACCTCGCCATGGCCCTCGGGCTGACCGGCGGCAACCGCGGCAACCGCGGCGACCGCGGCAATCGCGGCAATCGCGGCAATCGCGGCGACTGGGCCGGTGGCGGGCGCGCGGGCGGGGTGCAGGCGAGACGCGCCGGGGGCTGGTGGCGGCTGTACGGGCAGGTGGAGCAGGTGCTCGACGGGCACAGCGCGGAGCTGCTGGTGGTGGCCGCGCACGCCGGAGGGTACGCGCGCTCGCGCACGCTGCTGTTCACCGTACGGGTGCCCGCGGAGGGCCTGACGCGCGTACGGCAGACGGCCCTCGACGAGACACGGCCGCGGGCCCGGCTCGAACTGCGGGACGTGGCGGCGGAGTTGCTCGGTCCCGATGAGGAGACGGGCGACGTACTCCGGGCGTTGGCCGACGCCGGGGACACCGTAGCCGCGGTCCTGGCCGCCGAGGCCGTGGGCGCGGCCGGCCGGGCGCTGGAGCGGACGGTCGCGTACGTGCGGCAGCGGGAGCAGTTCGGGCGGGCGATCGGGTCCTTCCAGGCGGTGAAGCACCGGCTGGCGGACGTGTACGTGGCGGTGCAGGCGGCGCGGTCGGCGGCGTACTACGCGGCGTGGGCGACCTCTCAGGGGGAGGAGCGTGTGGGCGGGCTGGCGCTCGCCCAGGCGCTGGAGGCGCTGCGGACGGCGGCCGCCGAGGGGATCCAGTTGCACGGGGGCATCGGGTTCACCTGGGAACACGAGGCGCACCTGTACTTCAAGCGGGCCGCGGGCGACGATCTCCTCTTCGGTCCGGTGCACCGGCTGCGCTCGTACGCGGCGGACTCGGCGAGGCTCTTCGAGCGAGGGGAAGAGGAAGAGGAAGAGGTAGGGGAGGTGGCGGTGTGATGGCCTCCGTGAAGGGGTTCCGCGGCCTGGGCGTCCGGCTGGTGCAGACGGTGTCGTCCACGCGGGCGTTCGCGCGGATCGCCCCGCACGTCGTCCCGGCGCTCGACCGTGCGGTCCACCGGGTGACGCGCGGGAAGGTGCTGCTCAGCGCGCAGCTGCTGCCCGGCGTGATCCTGACGGCCACGGGTGCCAGGAGCGGACAGCCGCGCCGTACGCCACTGGCCTGTATGCCGGAGTCCGCGGCCGGCGGGCGGCCCGCGAGCTGGCTGCTCATCGGCTCCAACTTCGGCCGCACCGACCATCCCGCCTGGACGGCCAACCTCCTCGCCCACCCCGACGCCGAGATCAGCTGGAAGGGCGAGGACATCCCGGTCAGGGCGCGGCTGCTGGAGGGGGAGGAGCGGGCGGCCGCGTGGAAGGCGCTGCTGGCGTTCTGGCCGCCGTACGCGACGTATCAGGGG